>QIKW01000195.1 GCA_003231975.1 Acidimicrobiia bacterium | reverse complement strand
AAACACCGAACCCCAGAATCCGGGCAGCCAGAATCCGAACAACCGGAATCCGGCCAGTCGAAATCCGGTCACCACCAAACCAGCCGCCAACCCGACCGGCCCGAACCCGAACACCAAGAATCCGCAGCCGCCTAACCCCAAACCCCAACCAACCGCGCTCAGCAGTAGCAGTAGCAGCAGTAGCAGTAGCAGCAGTAGCAGCACGCGAATACCGCACCCCCGAAGCCACACCACCCGGGGCAATACGGCAGCCACTTGACAACTGAATAGGCTCGACGGCCTGATCGGAATAGTGCAGCGTATATCCGGCACTAAGGTGTGAATATTTCTGTAGTGGCCGATAATTAGCGCACTAAGAAGAACATCCTTGATAAAGTGTACTCATGAGTCTTCGAGGTATGGCCGACGCCGCTCTCCTTCACGAACTCGGTCGGCGCGTCGCCAGAACCCGCACAGGGCGCAACATCACCCAGCAACAGCTCGCTGAACGAGCTGGGGTCAGCCGGTCCACCCTCACCCGCATCGAGACCGGCCGCGGAGCGTCTCTGGAGCACTTCGTTGCGGTACTCCGTCAACTTCGAGCGCTGGACGGGCTCGAAGCAATCCTCCCCCAACCCGAAATCCGCCCAAGCGACCTGCTACGCGGCAGCGCCACCCCACCCCGGCAGCGGGCCCGGCCCCGCGGTACTTCTCGATCCTGGGGGTCTGAGCAGTGAGTGCCGTCGCAGAAGTTCACCTGTGGGGCCTCCACATCGCAACCGTCGCCGAGATCAACGGAAGAATAGCGTTCGAGTACACCCGTAGGGCGGTTGACCAGGGCATCGAAGTCGCTCCGCTGACATTGCCGCTTAGCACCGACGTCTATGCCGACAGCTTCGCACGTCTCAACGTCGCTACTTTCAAGGGCCTGCCCGGGCTCCTCGCTGATTCGCTCCCTGATAGGTTCGGCCAAGATCTGATAGGCCAATGGCTCGCCTCCCAAGGTCGATCGATGAATGACTTCAGCGCCATCGAGCAGCTCTGCTACACCGGAAACCGGGGGATGGGAGCTCTCGAATACCGTCCCGCGCTGGATCGTCACGACCTGATAGCCGAGGCGCTTGAGGTCGAGCAGTTGGTGGCGCTGGCCAACGATGCGCTCAGCGCGAAGGGCCAACTCAGCACTTCGGGTCTCGGCGGAGAGGACCTTAACCGCATCCTCTCCGTCGGCACGTCCGCCGGCGGTGCGCGGGCCAAGGCCGTCATCGCCTGGAACCGCGACTCGGGCGAGGTCAGATCCGGGCAGCTCACCGATCTTCCAGCCGGATTCGAGCACTGGTTGTTGAAGTTCGATGGGGTCGACAAGTCCGGAGACCGCGGGCTTTCTGACCCGAATGGGTGGGGTCGGGTCGAATACGCCTACTACCTGATGGCACTGGCTGCCGGTGTCGAAATGACCGAGTGTCGGCTGCTCGAGGAGGGTGGCCGGGCTCACTTCATGACCCGAAGGTTCGACCGGCCGGACGACGGAACCAAGGTCCACACCCAAACCCTCTGCGCCATCGGCCACTGGGACTACAACCAGCCGCGCTCTGCCTCGTATGAGATCGCCCTGTCAACCCTGCGTGAACTTGCGTGCCCACGCCCTGACTTCGCTCAAATGGTTCACCGTTGTGTGTTCAACCTGCTGGCCCGCAACCAAGATGACCACACAAAGAACATGACCATCATGATGAATTCCGAAGGGGACTGGGCTCTGTCGCCGGCCTACGACGTCACCTACGCCGTCGAACCTGGCAACCGCTGGCTCCACAGTCATCAGATGACCGTTAACGGCAAGGCAGGCGAGTTCGTGCGTGCCGACATCTGGGAACTCGGTCGCGTTGCAGACATGAAACCTCGCGAGGTCGACGAGATCATCGGCCAAGTCCAAGCCGCCGCTGCTCGATGGCCTGAGTTTGCAGCAGAAGCTGCCGTGCTCGATGTTCACCGAGACCTCCATATCCAGTTCCTGACTCTCTGACCGACGTAGGCCTAGGCCAGACCACTCCATGATCCTGGCAACCAGAACCTGGCAACCGCTGCCTGATTGGCACGGCTGGCCGGTTGCAACACTACGCTTCGCAGAACCGAGGCGATAGCCGCCGTCGGGGTGTTTGGAAGGGTACGAAGTGGAGATCGCAGACTCGGTTCTGGGCCTCATAGGCAACACGCCAATGGTGCGGCTTCGTCAGGTAGTTGACGGGATCGACTGCCCCGTTGTTGTGAAGTATGAGGTAACGAATCCGGGCGGTAGCTCCAAAGATCGGCCCGCCCTGGCCATGATCGACGCGGCCGAGCGAGACGGGCTGCTGAAGCCGGGCGGCACCATCATCGAACCAACCTCTGGCAACACCGGAGTTGGCCTGGCCATTGTTGCGGCCCAGCGTGGCTACAAGTGCAAGTTCGTCACAACCAACAAGGTTGGCAAAGAGAAAGTTGACCTGTTGCGGGCCTACGGGGCCGAGGTGATCGTGTGCCCGGTTGCGGTGGCTCCCGAAGACCCAACGTCTTACTACTCAACCGCAGAGCGGTTGGTGAACGAAACGCCAGACGCCTTCCGGCCAAACCAATACGCCAACCCCGCCAACCCGCAGTCTCACTACGACACAACCGGTCCCGAAATTTGGCGCCAGACCGACGGGAAGGTCACCCACTTTGTGTGCGGGGCAGGCACCGGCGGCACGGTTTCTGGAGTTGGCCGCTTCCTGAAGGAACAGAACCCGGCTGTGCAGATTGTGGTTGGCGACCCCGACCAATCTGTTTACGGCGGCGGCTCCGGACGGCCCTACCTGGTTGAGGGAGTTGGCGAAGATTTCTGGCCTACCACCTATCACGCCGACGTTGTTGACCGAGTGATCCCGGTGTCTGACCACGACAGCTTCATAACGGCCCGAGACGTCAGCCAGAAAGAAGGCCTTCTGATTGGTGGATCCTGTGGCACGGCGGTGTTTGCCGCCCTGGAAGTGGCCCGTGGCCTGACGGCTGACGATCTTGTTGTTGTGCTTACCCCAGATTCCGGCCGCGGCTACCTGTCCACCGTGTTCAACGAAGACTGGATGGCAGGCTTCGGTTTTCTGCGCTCCCCGGGGCCGGTAGTGGCCGAGGTTTTGGAAGCCAAAGAGGGAGACATTCCGCGGCTGCTGTATGCCAGGCCAACCGACACGGTTCGAGACGTTGTTGAGCTGATGCACGAACACGACGTTTCGCAGCTGCCGGTGGCCAAGAACGAGATGCCCCTGGCCGCGGCCGAGGTGATGGGCTCAATAGACGAGCTGCGAATAATGGAGTCGGCGTTTGGCAACATGGCGGTTCTGGAAGGCTCGGTCGAAGACGTGATGAGCCCAAAGCTGCCAACCATCGGCATTGGCCAGCCCGTTGAAATGGCAGTGCATCTGCTTGACATGGCGCCCGCGCTGCTAGTGCTTGACGGCGGCCGCCCCCGCACAGTTCTAGCCAGGGCAGACCTGCTGGGCTTCCTGTCGCTAGACCCGGCCGACGCCTAAACCCCTCACGAAAGCTAGGAGCTCATGTCAGACCAACCAGCGCCAGACCAACCAGCGCCAGACCGAGCACCGTCAGAACCGACGTCGTACGGGTTCAGCACGCGGGCTCTTCATGTCGGCCAGGATCCCGAGCCAATCACGGGGGCGGTTACTGTTCCTGTGTTCCAAACCTCAACCTTCGCCCAGGAAGCGGTTGGCAAGCACAGCGGCTACGAGTACGCCCGCACCGGCAACCCAACCCGCACTGCGCTTGAAAGGGCGTTCGCCTCGATGGAAGAGGCAGCCTTCGGGGTCGACTTCGCGTCGGGCATGGCAGCCGAAGATGCCATTCTCCGGATGCTGCGACCCGGTGATCACATAGTGATGGGCAACGATGCATACGGGGGAACGTTTCGGCTGATCTCGAAAGTCTTTGCTCCGATGGGCATCACCTGGTCGGCTCACGATCTCACTGATCCCCAAGCGCTGGCAGGCGCGTGGCCGCAGAACACCAAGATGGTTTGGGCCGAGACGCCAACGAACCCGCTGCTCACCGTGATCGACATAGCCGCGGTGGCCGCTGTGGCTCACGCCAACGACGCCATCCTCATTTGCGACAACACCTTTGCCACGCCATACCTCCAACAGCCGCTGGCGCATGGCGCCGACATTGTTGTGCACTCCACAACGAAGTACCTGGGCGGCCACTCCGACACCGTCGGCGGTTTCGCCGCAACCAACAACGCCGAGTTCGACACACAGCTTCGTTTCATCCAGAACTCGGTTGGCGCCGTGCGTGGGCCGTGGGATGTTTACCTCACGCTAAGGGGGGCCAAGACCCTGGCAGTTCGGATGGACCGCCACAACGAAAATGCTGCCGCCGTTGTGCAGCTGCTGCAAGCCCATCCCGCGGTGTCGACTGTGTTCTACCCGGGCTTACCAGGTCATCCTGGTCATGAGGCGGCCGTTCGCCAGATGTCGGGCTTTGGCGGCATGGTTAGCTTCAGGGCCGCCGCCGGTCGTGACGCCGCGATGAAGATGATCGAGAGCACCAAGCTATTCATCCTGGCCGAGTCTCTTGGGGCGGTTGAGTCCCTGATTGAGCACCCCGGGGTGATGACCCACGCATCGGCAGAGGGGTCTGCCTTTGAGGTGCCAGATGATCTGGTGCGGCTCTCGATTGGCATCGAAGACGAGGCAGACATCCTGGCCGACCTAACCCAGGCCCTGAATGCAATCAACTGACAAGACCGGGACGGCCCGAAGGCCGGGAGGCGATCGCCGACCCAATTCAATAACCATTCTTCCGAAGTCTGGGCGGTACGAGAGCCTGGTTGAGGCAGTAGTTGCTGGCGGGGGAGTGCCCGCGGTGCCAGAAGATGCGGCGGCGTTGGTGTGGGCCGACCCGGCCGAGGTGGCCTCGTTGCCAGCGGTGCTGGCCGCGGGGCCAAACATTCGCTGGGTGGCGCTGCCGTATGCGGGTATTGAGCCGTTTGTTCGGTATCTGGACGACAAGCGAATCTGGACTTGTGCAAAAGGGGTTTACGCCACGCCGGTGGCCGAGCACGCGCTGGCCCTTGGCCTTGCCGGGCTTCGCGGAATCCATACCTTTGCCAGATCCAAGACCTGGCCGGCCGAAGTTGGCAGAAATCTGTTTGGGGCCAACGTTGTGGTCTTTGGTGGGGGCGGAATCACCTCAGAGTTGCTGCGACTGATCGAAACCTGGGGCTGCCACATCACGGTGGTTCGTCGCTCGACCGATCCGTTTCCGGGGGCCAACGCAACCGTTCGGCTTGGCAGCCATCTTGATGCGCTGGCGTCGGCCGACCTTGTTGTTCTGGCGCTGGCACTTACAGATGAAACCGCCGGTGTAATCGGAGCGGCCGAGTTGGCGGCAATGCCCCGGCACGCCTGGTTGGTAAACGTGGCCCGCGGTGGCCATGTGCAAACCGACGCGCTGGTTGACGCCTTGGCGAGCGGCGCCATCGGCGGCGCGGCCCTTGACGTGACAGACCCAGAGCCGCTGCCCGACGGCCACCCGCTGTGGTCAGAGCCCCGAGCCATCATTTCGCCCCACGTTGGCAACACCCAAGCAATGGGAGTTCCGCTGCTGGCCGCGCACATCACCGACAACGTTCAGAGGTTCATCTCAGGCCAACCGCTGCTTGGCCTGGTAGACACCACGGCTGGCTATTAGCTACACAGCTGTCTGTTGAACAAAGTAAACCGAGTCTGGGTGGCCTCGTCAGGGACGACCGGTAAACCGGCAGCCGCAGCACTGTCGTAGTCAGCAGCGATCAAAGCATCGTTCGTTTCTGAAAGCCAATCTCTGACTACTTCAAAATCCTCAGCTATCTCAGCTGGCGGCACTGCTGCGTTAAACAAGTCAACTACCTCGGTGTAGAGCGCCTCGAGAGTGTCGGGGTTTTCGAGGTCGTCCGCCGAGAGGTCGAGAAACCTTAGCTCGGTCGTGAGAACAACAACGCAGTATAGAGTTGCATCTGCCCCAAGGATTGTTGTGGTGGTGGCTTCAGCGGTTGTGGTGGTGGCTTCAGCGGTTGTGGTGGTGGCTTCAGCGGTTGTGGTGGTGGCTTCAGCCTGGTCGTTCTCAGGAGTGTCAGGAACCTCGTCGGTAGCGATCTCTTGCTCCGAGCCGATCGCCTGCTCGACCGAACTCTCATCGGTGCTGTTACCACAAGCCGCCGCGACCAGTGAGAGAGTCAGCGCCAAGAAGAGCCATTTGTGGGCGCGAATTTTCATTGCCGTCCGTTCTGCTAGTTAGCTGTTCCCCGTGCTGATTTCCGCCTTGCGAGGTCTCTTCGAAGCTAACACTGAGCGGGTTTCCCACGCATCAGGCAGATCTACACGTCGCCGACCAGGTCCTAAGACCCAACACGGGTCTTAGCTTAGGCTGGGGCCGTCGGCGGTTGCTCCCACTTGACGCCAGGAAAGCGCGAGAAGTCGTTGTCGTATGAAACCACCTGGCATTTGTGCTCAATTGCAAGCGCAGCCAAGTGGGCGTCGTTGACAAGGTTGCCGCCAACCCCGGCTTTGATGACAGCCTTACGAAGGCCAGGATTGCGATCCATGAGAACGCCACCGTGGCTTGGCCAGAAAGAAGATTTTCAAGAGGTGGGCATTTGCGTTGGATGGCACCATCTAAAGTACGCTGCCAGAACTGGGCTTTGACCGGCCCAGGTGTCGCGTAGGACCGCCACGACAAGGGGAGAATCGATGACCGCAGTTGCCGAGAAGCCGGCCGCAGCCAAACCTGGCACGGGGTATCCCACCGTTGCCAGCCGGGCCCGAGATTGGGCGATAAAAACGCCAGACCATGTTGTGATGCGAGAAAAGAACCTCGGCATCTGGAAAGGGCTCACGTGGGCTCAGGTTTGGGATCAGGTGTCCCTTGCCGCCAACGGCCTGCTGTCTCTTGGGGTTGATGTTGGCGACCGAGTCAGCATCCACTCTGAGGATCGCCCAGAGTGGGTGATCATGGATTTGGCTGCCGTTGCGGTGCGGGGAATCACCGTTGGCCTGTACCCAACAAACCCCCACGCCGAGGTTGAGTACACGCTGAACGACAGCACCTCGAAGATTCACCTGGCCGAGGACCAAGAGCAGGCAGACAAGGTGATAGAGCTCCCCGCTGCCAGCTTCCCCTCGGTTGAGCGCATCATCTATGTTGAACCCCGCGGCATCCGTCGCAGCGATGACCAGCGGCTGCTCTTTTGGGACGACTTTCTGGCGATGGGTGCGGAGTACCGCAGCAACAACCCAACGGAATTAGAGAACCTGATGGCCCAAGCTGAGGCCGACGACGTGATGACTTTCGTCTACACCTCTGGCACCACGGGCCCGCCAAAGGGGGCAATGGTTACCAACGCCAACGCCGACTTTGCCATGGAGGTGATCCTTCGCACCAAAGAGCGGGTGCAGGGCGGTAAGTTGCCGGGCCCAGACGACTCGGTGCTCACCTACCTGCCGCTGTGCCACGTTGCCGAGCGGATCTTCTCAACCTGGCAGTTGGTCTCCCAGAGCGTGATGCTGAACTTCGGCGAATCCATTGAGTCGGTGGCCCAAGACCTAAGGGAAGTTCAGCCAACCATCTTCTTCGCGGTTCCCAGGGTTTGGGAGAAGCTGTATGCCGGGGTGCAAATCAGAGGGGCAGACTCCAGCCCAATCAAGAAGCTGTTCCTTGGCAGCTTCTTGAAGCTGGCCGCCTGGATAGGCCGGTCTCGGGTGGCAAACGGAGGCGGCTGGACCATCGGCGCCCGGCTGGCCTACGGCATTGGTTGGGTGTTTGTGTACCGGGCTCTTCGGGAACGGCTTGGCCTTCGTCGGGCCCGCTGGACCGGCACCGGCGCCGCCCCAATAGCGCCCGAGGTACTTGAGTTCTTCATGGGCCTTGGCCTCAACGTGTATGAGCTTTACGGGATGACCGAGAACTCTGCTGTTGCCACCTGCAACCTGCACGGACGGGTGAAGGTTGGCACCGTTGGCGAGGCCTACCCGGCCATTAAGGGCAGCGTTCGGATTGATGAAGAAACCGGGGAGGTGCAAACCAAACACCTTGGAAACTTTGTTGGCTACTGGGGCAAACCCGAGCAAACCAAAGAAACGTTCACCGAAGACGGCTGGCTGAAAACGGGCGACGTTGGCGAGTGGGTTGACGGCACCCACCTGAAGATCATCGACCGGATCAAGCACATCATTATCACTGCCGGCGGCAAGAACATTTCGCCTTCCGAGATCGAGAACGCCCTCAAGACCTCTCCGTTCATCAACGAGGCAATGGTGATTGGAGACCGCCGCAAGTTCCTGGCCGCCCTAATCGCCATTGAACTCGACACCGTTGGCAACTGGGCCAACCGCAAGAACATCCCATACACCACCTACCGAGACCTCACCGAAAAACCCGAGGTGCTTGAACTCATCAAGTCCGAGGTTGCGAAGACGAACGAACGGTATGCCCGGGTGGAAAACATTCGAGAGTTCAGGCTGATCCCCAAAGAGCTTGACCATGAAGATGGCGAGCTGACAGCAACCCAGAAACTGAAGCGGTCATCGGTTGAGGATGCATTCGCTGATCTGATCGAAGACATGTACACATGATCATTTTTGTCCAGACGCTGTCCAAGGCCATAGCCCTCGGTTCCATCTACGCCATCCTGGCCCTCAGCTTTGTGCTGATCTTCAAGGGCACGCAGGTGCTGAACTTTGCCGCTGGCGCCATTTCCATGGCCGGTGCGATGTTCATGTCAATCCTGGTTGCTGATGCGGGAATCCCGTTTCTGCCGTGGGGCAACCCCCTGGCTCCTGATGCCGGAGACACAGCAAGCATTCCAATGTGGCTGGTTCATCTGGTGATTGCCTTGATGCTGGCGGCCCTGTTGGGGTTGGTGCTGGAACGAATAGCCATTCGGCCAATGATCGGTCAGCCGCTGTTCACCATGGCGGTAATCACGTTGGGCCTGGAAATCGCAATCCGGCCGTTCAACCTCGATGCGGTGGCCATTACCGGCCGCAGCGTTGGCATTCCGTGGGGAACAGAAACGTGGAGTGTTGGCGGCGCCATCTTCCCAAAGAGCTACCTAGCCGCAATGGTTGCTGCCGCCCTGGCCTTTGTGTTCGTTTTTTGGTTCTACAGATCCCGATTCGGGATTGCCATGCGGGCCGTTGCCTTTGACCAGGAAGCAGCAATGGCCCAGGGCATCAATGTTGGCCGGGTATTCGCCATGGCTTGGGCTCTCGGCGCCGCCCTGGCCGCTCTGGCCGCCATCTTCTTCGCAATGGCGCCTTGGCCCCCAGCCGGAAACGTCAGCCTCGAAATTCATCCGTTCTGGGTATTCCGGGTGCTACCGGTTGTGGTTCTTGGCGGGCTTGACTCGGTGGTTGGCGCCCTGGTCGGAGGCCTAATAATTGCCTTCTTCGAGATCTTCGCCGGTCAATACTTGGCCCAGTGGACCAGCATCCTTGGCCCCGGCTACTCCACCATTGTGCCCTACCTGGTGATGCTGGTGGTGCTGCTGATAAAGCCGTTCGGCCTGTTCGGAACCGAAGAAATCCGGAGGGTCTAAATGAGCCTTGGCCGCCCGCTCCTCCGAACGTCCTATTCAGAGGACACAGCCATATTCCCAACGTGGTTCCAAAAAGGAGCCGCCTCGTTCCTGCTGTTAAGCCTGGTGCTGATGGCGCTTGGTGCGCCGGTGTTTGGCGACATACCGAAGTTTCTGCTTGGCAACACCTGGCTCAACCCGGTCTCAAAAACCCTCACGTTCGCCGTTGCCGCCCTTGGCATCAACATTCTGGTTGGGGTTACCGGGCAGGTGTCGCTTGGCCATGCCTTCTTCATGGGCAGTGGGGCCTACACCGCCGTTGTGCTTGGCGGCGCCAGCGACGACGGCTGGAGAGCCTGCATCCCGTTCCACGACAACCTTGGCTTGCTTGAACAACAGGGTGAGTGTGGGCTTGGTCTGCCAATGTGGATCTGGCTGCCCGCATCGGGAGCGGTAGCCGCCATGATCGGAATCTTAGTCTCGCCAGCAGCAGTGAAGGTAAGAGGGCTCTATCTGGCCATTGTTACCGTTGGCCTGGTGTTCATCGGGCTTCACCTTGGCCGGATGCTGCCAGAGTACGCGGGAGATTTCGAATCTGGCCGCAAATGGCCAAAGATGGACATACGGCTGTGGAAGGAAGAGACCCCGCTGGTTGCACTGAACGAAGACGGCCAATGGTTCGGTCTCATCTATCTAAGCGAAGAGCAGAAGAAGTTCTTCTTCCTGCTGGCCGTGGTCATGCTGATGATGTGGTTCGCCAAGAACCTGGTGCGCACCCGCACCGGCCGGGCGCTTCAAGCCATCCGAGACCGCGACGTTGCCGCCGAGGTGATGGGAGTGCCAGAGTTCCACTACAAGCGGTTGGGGTTTGCCATCAGCTCTTTTTATGCTGGCATCGGCGGGGCTCTGTTCGCCTCTTTGAACGGCCGAGTTTCTCCGGTTGACTTTGGGCTGCTTCTGTCTGTTGACTTCATCGCCATCCTGCTGATTGGCGGTGCTGGCACCATCGCTGGCACCATCCTTGGCACGTTGTTCGTTGAGCTCTTGCCAAGAATGGTCGAGAAGTTGACAGCCTGGATGACCTCGAAACTGGAAGGAGAAGGCACCATCAGCGCCATTGCCAACTTCTTGCTAACCAGCGGACAAGAGGGAGATTTCGGCCCAATCTCGATCTCAACCACGTCTCCTGGGTGGCCGATGAGTGTCTTCCTCTGGAATCTCGTAATCTATGGCGTACTTATTGTTGTGTTCTTGATCTTTGAACCACTTGGCCTGTTCGGAATATGGCTGAGGGTTCGCAACTACTGGAAAGGTTGGCCCTTCAGCTACTAGCTGAGCGGCTGCCCAATCTGGTCGCTGGTTCGGCACCCGCCGAGCTATCGGACAAAAAAGGGGAGAAATACTGATGAAACTAAAGCGAATGTTCGCCCTCCTAATGGCTTTCGGCCTTATCGCCGCGGCCTGCGGAGGAGACGGAGACGACGTAGACGCGGGAACCGCCACCACGGCGGCGGCTCCAGATGAAGAAGATGCCATGACCGATGAGGAAATGGAGGCCATGGAAGACGAAGATGCCATGACCGATGAGGAAATGGAGGCCATGGAAGACGAAGACGCCATGGAAGACGAAGGCGAAGGCGCCATGGAAGAGGCTGCTGAGGTCCTCACCGACTTCGGAGTAACAGAAACCACTATTCGGATCGGCCTGAACGCCGACCTCTCGGGCCCGTTTGCCTCCTTGGTCTCAGAAATTGTTGAGGCCCAGGTTGTTTACTGGGAAGCGGTCAACGACGCAGGCGGCATTGCCGGCCGCCAGGTAGAAACGGTGATCCTCGACAGTGGCTACGCCACCGACAAGGGCATCGAGAACTATCTTGAACTGGCTCAAGAGTCTGAAGAGGGCGTTGTGATGATCTCGGAAAACACCGGGTCACCCATCACCGCAGCCATCGCCGAAGACGCAGCCGAAGACAACATGCTGGTAATCCCGCTCAGCTGGGCCTCACTGTGGCCAGATCCTGCCAACGCCAACATCCTTGAGAAGCAAACCACGTACTGCGCTGAGTCAATGAACGGCGTTTCGTGGTTGAAGAGCAAGGTTGAGGCCGACGGCAAGGAAGCCAAGTTGGCCATCATCTCCCGGCCTGGTGAGTACGGGGCCGACGGCGCCGCAGGCGCAGTCATTGCTGCCGAACTGCTAGACATTGAAGTTGTCTACAGCGGAATTGGCGAAGTAGCAGGCGACGATCGCACCGCGGTGATCGCCCAGCTGGTTGCCTCTGGCGCCACCATGGTGTGGACCACCCTCACCCCAGGTGAGCTGGCCGACGTGTTCGGCAACGCCGTAGCCCAGGGCTTTGAAGCCGACTGGTCTGGCAATGGCCCAAGCTTCAGCTACCCGGCTCTGCTTTCGTCTGACCTCGCACCACTGTTTGACCAGTACTACTGGCAGTCGGGCTATGCGGTGCCGTGGAACGGCAACGACAGTGAGGGCATGAAAACCCTTGTGGCCGCAATGGTCGAGCGTCGCCCAGACGCCGTTCTTTCCGACTCTTACATCACGGGTTGGATCGAAGGCATCATGGTTGAAACCATCCTCCTTCAGGCCGCCGAGAACGGCGACATGACAAGGGCCGGAGTGGTTGCTGCATCACAGCAAGTCAGCATTGACTTCCAGGGCATCTCTCCCAACCAGAGCTACAACGGCACCTTCGACGAGATCGTTGTTCGTGAAAGCTACATCTTCGATGTAGACGCAACGACCTTTGATCTTCAGCCGGTAAGCGCCGGGACCGGTTCGTCCGGTCTCACCCTCATCGAGGGCCCGTTTGTTGCCGACATCACCGCCGACTACCAGTTCGGCGGTCCTTGCATCTGATCATCTGATCAGATCAGTTCGCTGATCTTCCGGCTGGGGCATCACTGCCCCAGCCGGAGTATCGGCTTAATCGTTTCCTACTAACCAGGAGCCTGCTGTTGCTGGAAATTGCGAACCTCGAAGTGGTCTACAACGAGGTGATTCTGGTGCTACGTGGGCTCTCCATCGAGCTGCCGGACGGCGAGATCGTTGCGCTGCTCGGTTCCAACGGCGCAGGCAAGACCACAACGGCCAGGGCCGTCACGGCACTGCTCGATAACCACAACGGCAACATCACAAAAGGCTCAATCACCTTCGACGGCAGAGACATCACAAACGCCAGCCCGTCATCAATTGTGAAGGGCGGCATTGCCCAGGTGATGGAGGGCCGTCGCTGCTTTGGCGAGCTGAACGTTGATGAAAACCTGCAAACTGGGGCCTTCACCAACAGAAACAAAGCAGCGGTAGCCGCCCAGTACGACAAGGTGATGGAGCTGTTCCCCATCCTGGCCGAGCGGCGCAAACAACTGGCGGGCTACATGTCTGGCGGCGAGCAGCAGATGCTTGCCATAGGCCGGGCCCTCATGGCCCAACCGAAGATGCTGATTCTTGACGAGCCGTCGCTTGGCCTGGCGCCCTTGCTGGTGCAACAGGTTCGAGACGTGATCGTTGAGCTGAACCGCGAAGGTATGAGCGTTCTCCTGATCGAGCAGAACGCCATGATGGCGCTGTCAATAGCGAACCATGGCTACATCATGGAGAACGGCAAGATCGTGATGGAAGGCACCGGCTCCAAGCTGTTGGCCGACGACGACGTTAAAGAGTTCTACCTTGGCCTCCACCAGGACGAGGGCGGCCAGCGCAAATCGTTCCGAGACGTCAAACACTACAAACGACGCAAGAAGTGGGCATCATGAGCAACCAAGACGCTACCGCTAGCCCCCTGGTTGGCCCACTGATCGAAGTAGACAACGTCACGCTCCGTTTCGGTGGGGTCACAGCCATTGACGGCGTGAGCTTCCATGTGACCGAAGGCGAACTCTTCGCTGTTATCGGCCCAAACGGCGCAGGCAAAACCTCAGTGTTCAATTCGATCAGCCAGGTCTACCGGCCCCAAGAGGGAGACATCCGCTGGAAGGGTGAAAGCATCATGGGCCAGCGCCCCGATGCTGTTGCCGGGCTTGGCATTGCCCGCACGTTCCAAAACATCGCCCTGTTCGGCCAGATGACGGTGATCGACAACATCCTTACCGGCCGCCACATCCGCATGACTGGCAACTGGTTTCAGGGAATGAAATGGTTCGGGGCAGGCAAGCGGGAAGAGCTTGAGAATCGGGAACGGGTTGAAGACATCATCGACTTCCTCGAGATTCAGCAGTGGCGCAAGTTCCCGGTTGCCCTACTGCCATACGGCATCCAGAAACGAGTTGAGCTGGGCAGGGCTCTGGCGATGGACCCCGAACTGCTGCTGCTAGACGAGCCAGTGGCCGGAATGAACTTGGAAGAAACCGAAGACATGGCCCGGTTCATCCTCGACATTCGTGAAGAGCTCGGGATCTCAATGATCCTGGTAGAGCACGACATGGGCCTGGTGATGGACATCGCCGATCGCATCCTGGTTGTCGACTTCGGCAAGCCAATAGGCACCGGCCTGCCAGATGAAATCCAGGCCAACCCCGACGTGATTGCGGCCTACCTCGGCACCGAATTGTCCGACAACGTTGGCTAGAGGATCTGGCTGAGGAACAGCTGGGTGCGTTCAGACTTCGGGTTGGTGAAGAAGTCCTCGGGGTTGTTGATCTCAACAACCATTCCGTCTTCCATGAACACGAGGCGGTCTGCCACTTCTCGGGCGAAGCCCATCTCGTGGGTTACAACCACCATGGTCATGCCAGACTCGGCCAGGCCCTTCATGACGTCAAGTACCTCTGAGATCATTTCGGGGTCGAGCGCCGAGGTTGGTTCGTCGAACAGCATGATGTTTGGTTCCATGGCCAAAGACCGGGCAATGGCAACCCGCTGTTGCTGACCACCCGAAAGCTGCCCAGGGAACTTCTCGGCCTGCTCGGGAATGCCAACCCGCTCAAGCAGTTCCCTGGCGACGCGTAGGGCCTCAACCTTTGACTTTTTGCGAACCCAAATGGGGGCCAGGGTGATGTTGTCGATCACCGTGAGGTGGGGGAACAGGTTGAACTGCTGGAACACCATCCCAACTTCGGAACGGATCTTGTCGATGTTGCGCAGGTCGTTGGTGAGCTCTATTCCGTCAACAACGATGGTGCCTTCCTGGTGCACCTCAAGCCGGTTGATGCAGCGAATCAAGGTTGACTTGCCAGAGCCCGACGGGCCAAGAACCACCATCACCTCTTGCTCTTTAACCGTTAGGTCGATGCCTCCTAACGCCTGGAAGTCTCCAAACCATTTCTTAACCCCAACGCATTCGATCATGTCGCGGCGGGAGGCAAGCTCTTCGCTTAGTGCAGTGTCGGTCATTGTCATTTTGGCTCCCAAGGAAAGGACGACGAAATTGTAGTTGGAGTTGAACGGTAGCGAATGGGCGGGGAAGGAATCATCGAGTGCCCACCCCGAGCTTGGTCTCGAGGTTGCGCGAGGCTCGAGACATTGAATAGGAACCCGCCCAATAGATGGCACAGATGAACAACAGCGCTGGCTTGTTCTGGCCCAGGAAGTCTGGCTGGTTCGGGATTGATTGTTTGGCAACGTTCAGCAGGTCGAACCCGCCAACGATTGCGATTAGGGAGGTCTCTTTGAAGGTGCCGATGGCCTGGCCAACGAGGTTGGGGATGGTTACTCGCAGCGCCTGGGGTAACACTATGAAGATTGTGCGCTGCGATGTTGTCAAACCGAGAGCATCTGAGGCCTCGTACTGCCCGACACGGATGGACTGGAGGCCGCCACGGACGTTTTCGGCCATGTAAGCGGCAGAGAACAGTGCGTAACCAAGGAAGATGGCAGCTAGCTCTGCCAGCTCCATTCCACCTGGCAGGAACAGGTTCACCATGATTGAGAAGAAGAACAGGATGGTGATCAGGGGCACGCCACGAACGAACTCTATGTAGAGCGTTGAAAGCAGCCGAAAGATCGGCAGCTTCGAGGTGCGGGCCAGAGCCAGAATGATGCCGAGCGGAAACGAGGCCAACATCACGTAGTAGGCAATCACCATAGACAAAGTGAAACCGCCAAGGAACGGTGGAGCCGCAATGTCTAGCGTTGATACGGTGTTGATTCCCGTGATCAGCCAGTGGCCGATGGCAACGGTTCCAACCCAGGCGTAAACGAACTTGAGCCTGACGCTTCGCTCGCCGGCAAAGGTGGGCGCAGCCAGGGCGAATAGAGCGAACACCAGGAAAGACAGCCTGACTTTCTGGAGCATCGAATACCAGCCCGCGAATGCCGCAACCCAGTTGAAGAGGGCGAACAGGGTGGCCGATGCGGCAAAAAGGCGACCTATTTCGCCAACCCCTGGCTTGGCCAACCAATACAGAATGGCGCCACCGATGATGGCAAAACCAAGGGCCCAGGGAACGTCGGTGCGCAACACCTTGTCGTAGTCGAACTGAGGGTCCCTCAGTACCAAGAAGATTAAGAAGGCCGGGCCAACAACCCACCAGGCGATCATGGTTAGCCGCAAGGCCTGGGGTTTGATCACTGTTACCAGCGCTCGGCCTGCCAGCACCGAGCCAAGGAACAGCAGTATCAGAATGGTCCACGGGATCTTGGTGCTTGGGTTGATTGTTCCTGGGAGGTTCGAGACGGCTCCGTCTATGAACTCGTTGCGACCAAAGGGCACCAGCCACAGCACGGCCAACCAAAAGCCAGCAACCACCAGGAGGAACGGAAAGAACGAGATTTTCTGCTCACCTAATACCCGGCTGATTCCGTAGCCCAGCACCGCAATCAGCACGCCAACAACAATCATTCCGGTCTTGATGGTTGACGAGGCTGGGGCGATTATCCCCATGATGGCAATTAGCGCCCCGACGCCAACCAGATTGCCTCCCAGCTTCTTGACCGAGAGTTTCGGGTCTACCCCCCAGGCGGCAATGGTGAGCCCAACTGCGGTGAGCAGGGCCCCAACGGTGAACCAGATTCGGATGAATTGATCGGCTGGGTAGTTGTAGGTGAACAGCAGCCGCATGTTGGTTGCGACTGAGTCCCAACTGGCTTCCGGGTCGAAGATCAGGCCAAGCAGCCAGCGGAGAATGAGCACCAACAGAGTGATGAACAAGAAGGTCTGGACGGTTGTTGAGATCGACGAGAAGAGGTTCTTCTTCATCCAGTCGACCGCGCCGTGGGTTGGTATTTCGGGCGGGGCATTCGCCGCAATCAGAGCATCGAGGTTGTCTGTTGCTGGTGCGGTGTTGATTGAGTCTGTCATCTCAGCGCTCCACGATTGCTAGGCGGCCGTTGACGAAGTTCACAATTGCAGAGATTGTTAAGGAACAGATGAGGTAGAACGCCATCCAGATTCCGAACACCGCGAGGGTTTGATTGTTCTTGTTGTAGACGGTTTGGCCCACTTGCACGACGTCGCTGAGGCCAACTGCGATGGCCAGCGACGTGTTCTTTGTGATGTTCAGGTATTGGTTGCCAAGTGGGGGCATGATCACCCGGAAAGCCTGGGGCAGAATCACCTTGCGCAGGGCCTGAACCCGGCTGAGGCCAAGGGCCATTGCGGCCTCGGTTTGGCCCTTTGGAACCGCCAGGATGCCGCCCCTAACGATTTCGGCGATGAAGCTGGCAGTGTAGAGAACCAGGCCCAGGAACAGTGAGCCGAAGAACACCGTCATTGTCCAGCCCGTTGGCCCGTAGTTCGAAAACCGACCCTCGTTGATTGTTGGCCGCATGCCGTCTAGCGGTCTGGCATTTCGGCCGTTGCCGAACTTGTCTCCAAGCCAGCCCCAGAAGTCACTGCCAGAGTTGATCAGCCAGCTGGCCCCGCCGGGCCACACTCGCCAAGCAAAGGCCATGAACGCCAAGGCCGCCACCCCGGCAAAGATCATGCGGAAGTAGTCGTCGTCTGTCAGCTTGGCCAAGCCGGCGGGAGAGCGCTTGGAATCGAGGAACCGCTTGATCCAGAGCGCAGCAGCAGCAACTGCTGCCACGCTGAGGAAGATTCTCATCCCGCTTTCGGGGATTGAGCCCCAGGCGCTTTCCATGGCGTCAAAGACGTTGCCGATCCCGCCAACCACCGGGTTGATGAACCAGCCAACAACGGCAAAGGCTGCAAAGATGGCCAGCGGCACACTGGCTGTTGGAGCGGTGCCGCCAACCAGGTTCTGTTTGGCCTGAATGCGCCTTCGCACAAACATGGCGATTGCTCCGCCAACAATCAGGAACACCAGCCATTGGTAGAAGCCGTCGGCCCAGAAGAACCGGGGGAGCGAGATTCCCTTTTTCGAGATGTACAGCCAGCCCGGTATTGGCCCCGATTCCTCGTTGGCGGCGGTTTCCGGGTCGTTGTTTACAAGGTCTCCCAGCGAGGTAAGGATTGCAAACCACAGCAACATTTGCACCAGAACGGGAATGTTGCGAAGCGTTTCTATGAAGGTTCCGGCCGCCCGGTTGGCAAGCCAGTTGTTTGAAAGCCTGGCCAGCCCGATCAGCACCCCAAGGATGGTTGAGGCCACAATGCCAGCCCCTGCCAGCCGCAGCGTTGTAACCATGCCAGACCACAGGGCCCGGCCTGCGCTATTGGGGACAGTGTCGATTCCCTCGCCAAGCTGAATGTTTGCCGGGCCAGACATCCAGTTGTAGTCAACCGGGATGCCTTTGTCGTCGAGGTTGCTGAGTGCCTGGGTTGAAAGGAACCAGAAGGCGCCGATTACCAGGAGCAGCACAACTATTTGCACCACCCACTTGAGAACACCTACGTTTCGCCAGAAGGGCGGCCTTTTGTGATGCATTGCCCTGTCGGGCACCAGGCTTGATGGTGTAGCAGCTGCCACGTGTCTCTCGTTCCCCTTGATTTGCCGCCAAACGAGGCGGCGTCGGTCCCCTATACGGCACTGAGGGTGGACCAGAGACTGGCCCACCCTCAGATACTTTTCAACTGCTACGGAAAGTTTCCGCTAGTTGAAGCATTCAACTGGCTAGATCAGCGAGCCGGTGGGGAGTAAATAAGTCCCCCTTCGGTCCACGGAGCGTTGGCTGATCCCTCACGGAACAGACCAACGGGGCCGAGGTTCGCTTCGAATATCTCGCTGTAGTTACCTACCTGGCTGATTGTCTGGTAGAAGGCATCGGCCGGGAGGCCCATTGATGACTGAAGCTCGCCCTCGCCGCCAAGAAGGCGAACCATCTCGGGAGCGTCGCCAGCGAGAGCGGCATCAACATCAGCTGATCCAACGCCGTACTCGTCAGCAATGATTGTGGCGTAGACAACCCAGTTGATGGCGTCAGCCCACTTGGAGTCGTTCTGGCCGTATACCGGGCCAAGAGGCTCCTTGGAGATAGGCGTTGGGGGGAAGATGACCCAATCCTGATCGTCTGGCTGTTGCTCTGCCTTGCGGCCAACGAGGCCAGAACCATCGGTTGTGATTACGTCGCATGCTCCACTGATGAAGGCATCGACCACCTGGTTGAAGTCTTCGAAGGTGTTCAGCGTGATGCTGATTCCGAGGGTTCCAGCAAGCTCTGTGATGTTGGTCTCGGTTGTGGTGCCTGCGTTGGTGCAAACAATGGCGCCGTCTACTTCGCTTACCTCAGAGGTGCCGGTGAAGCCGTCGCTGGCGCGAGCCATGAGCTGCTGACCGTCGTAGTAGGTGGTTGGGCCGAAGTCCATGCCAACGTCGGTGTCACGGCTTTGGGTCCAGGTTGAGCTGCGGAACAGCACATCGGCGTCGCCGGTCTGGATGGCGGTGAAGCGCTCGGCTGCTGTCAGCAGAACGAACTCAACGGCGCCTGCGTCGCCAAGAACGGCGGCGGCCACTGCCCGGCAGTAGTCGGCGTCAATGCCGGTTACTGAACCGTCGGCCTGGGTGAACGAGAACGCAACTGCTGCGCCGGACACGCCACACTTAAGGGTGCCACGTTCAATAACGGTCTCCAGAAGGCTTCCACCTTGTCCAAGTGTTACGTCTGGAGCCTCCGTGGTCTCGGCTGGCTCTTCCTCCATCGCTTCTTCAGTTGTCTCGGCTCCCGAGTCCCCCTCGGTAGTGGTGGTGTCGTTATCAACCCCACCGGCATTGTCATCATCATCGTCGCCGTTGCCACAGGCAGCAGCGATCAAAGTCAGTACAGCTAGAAGCGCGATTAAGCGCTTTAGGTTTGCGGTCATTCGTGTTTACCTCCACGTGTGGACCTCGGCTGAGTCAACATCGAGCCAGCCGTTGTTTCTCCCCACCCACAATTCGTGAGCGTGACCGAAGACACTAACGGGATTCGGCTCGGGTGCGCGCTCGCAGTCTTGTTCTCGTAACACGGTGGCAATGATTGGCCAACCGCCTCACAACCGGGTTGCGAGGTCTTTCGCCAGCCCTAGGTCTCAATCACTGAGATCGTTAGGGCCAGTTGGTTGCCGTCGATGGCGCCAACGGCGACGGCAACGGCCTCATTCAGCCACCCAAGCTCTTCGTTTGCTGTTTCAAAAACCAGCAGTTCCTTTGGCCCGTCTGCGTTGCCCCGGCCGATCGCACGGTATGCAACCACATCGTCTCCGCTGCCGATTCGGCCCTGGATATCAAGGTTTTGCACCCCGCCGGCGCCAATGGTTACGTGATCCACGCCAGCGACGGTTCGCTCGCCTTCCCAATGGCTGGAGGTGGCAGTTCCCGAGAACGGAACGTCGAGGCGCAACCCCGCTGGCACCTTGCCAATCATCTGGAAGTCGAGCGTAAGTTTGAGGGAACAGAATTCGGTTAGGGATGCCATCTTGGTTGCTTCGCTTTCGTTTTGGTGGGACGTGTTGATTCGCCGGTCTGGGTGGATATGACAACGATTGATCAGTGACTCACCAAACCGCTGCCGGGTCAATTGAGAATACTTCGACGAGATCTTGGTGAAACGGGGTGAAACCGGGGCTGCGAACGGTGCGGTCGGTTTGGCGCTGCTCTGAGGCTGACTGGCCTCTTAGAAGCGCCGCGGGCAAACCCCACTTGCTCAGGTCGGCTTCCACCAATGCTTGCCAGTCTTGCTCCATTTCGGCAAAGGACCGGGTGGCAACTCCTTCGGCCAGCGCAGCAGCCTCGTCAACCGGCGGCAGCCAAACGGTGTGGGCTACCGGCAGAAGTTCTTGGATTGCTGTGCCAATTTGGGCTGCCGCAGTGGTGCAAACCTGGGCCATGAACTGGGCGGCGTGACGAGTGTGGAACTGCTCTTCCCGTTGCGCCCCGGGAACGATGGCCGCCAGTTGGGGAACAGTTGAGGCGGCAACGGCGTCCCAACGAAGCGCTTCGGCTGTGTCGTAAAGCCAGTGCCTCACAACGGCCTGGGCCCAGTCGTTGCACGGCCATTCGGCCAGCCAGGAAGACCGGTAGGCATCCGGGGCCCTCAAGAGGGCCAGTTGGTCCACCCCTGCCTCGCCAGCCGCCCCTTCGCTCTCGGCAACAACTGTGTAGAGCGCAATGGCGTGGCCAAGCTCGTCCTGGGCGATGGAGCAGAAGGCAAGGTCTTCTTCCAGGAACGGGCCAAGCCCGATCCAGGTGGTGTGGCGGGCGCCAACCATGTGCTCGTCGTCGGCGAAGGCCAGAATGTATTCGGTTGCGGCCGGGGAAAGGCCAGCAGGCTTGCCTGAGAGTGCGGCGCCATCAGTCATTTCCGCCACCAGCCTTTGCCTCTGCTCGCTTCTGTTTGCGTCTGGCGGCAATCACAGAGCCGTCGTTGTGGCGGTGGCTCTTGGTTTGGTTTGTTGCCAGATCGGCTGGGTCTGCTGCCACGATGTTGGCGCGCTGCACCAGCCACATCTGGGCGCCCTCGGACCGGCGGGCGTAGGCCTCTCTGGCGTAGGTCAATGCCATCTGGTCATCGGGTGCCTCCAGGGCCCCTGCGTGGCGAAACTCTTCCTTGCCTGCCCGTTTCAGGAACACCTCATAGACCCTCACCGCATCACCTCAACCACGTTGCGACAGCTCTCACACCACGCAACCGAGCGACACCGGGTTGGCCCGGCCTCGCTTTGGTCAGAGACAGAGTTGCTGCCACACACCGGGCAGCGCAGGCCCCCGTCTTTGGCTCGCAGCACCACCGTGTAGCTGGCGAGTTGATCCTTGGCCGCTGGCGTGATCCGGCTGGTCGACCACACAGGGCTTGTCAGCCAAACCACCTCGCAGGTGGAAACCCTGGGCAGCGCCTCGACGGCGTGGCGAACGTCGGCGGCAATCATGGCCAGGGCCGGGCAGCCCGAGAACGTTGGAATCAGGCCAACCAACACGCCCTGTTTGGCGAACTCAACCGACTCAACCAGGCCGAGGTCTCGGATCGAGACATCGGGATACTCGGGGTCACACACCGAGGCAACCGCCGCTTCCACCGCTTCAAGCTCTGTGTTCTGGGTTTGTGTGGCCGCGGTCATGGCGCCCCTGCCCCTTCAAGATTGAAGGCGCTTCGAACCCATGCGGTGTCTGCCCAGTTGTTAGCGGCGTTTGTGATGCGGCGCTTGGAGTCTGGGCCGCCTTGTCTCATCGTGGCTTTCAGCGGTTCCCAGTCGATTTCGGAGACCACCCATTTGCCCGCCTCTTCGTTGAAGTGAACTCCGTCGTCTGGAATCTGGAACCTGTAGCCCTGAAGTAGGGGCACGTACTTTTGGATGTAGGCATCCCGTAGGTCCTCGTTGCGTTCTGACTTGATCTTCCACCGCAGCAATGGGTCGTCTGGGGCGGAATCAGGGCCGAACAGCTGCACGGCAGGCCACCACCAGCGGTTCAGCGCCTCCTGAAACATTTGGTGCTGGACGGGGGTGCCCTCGGCCATGCGCAGCAGCATCTCTTCGCCGTGACGCATGTGGAATCCCTCTTCGGCAACGATTCGTTTCAGCACTCTCTTATAGGGGCCGTATGAACATTGGGCGAAAACGGCCCGTTGGCTGGCGAATGCCGCGGCGTCAACCAAGTAGGCAATGGCGATCTGGTCGGCCCATGTGACCGCCTGATAGTGAAACACGTTGTGGAACCGAGACCGGCCCGAGAACAGGTCTTCCAGCATTTCTGTTCGACCCTTTACCCCCATGTCTGCCGCCACCATGTACAAGAGGTGGGCGTGGCCGATCTCGTCTTGGGTCTTTGCCAGGAAGATCTGTTTCAGCCGCAAGCCCGGGGCCTTTGGAATCCAGTCTCTTTCGGTGAGGCCTCCCATCAGCTCAGAGTTGGCGTGGAACTCGATGAACCGGAACACCTCTTGGCGATACACCTCTGGCATGGCGTCGCCGGGCTCAACCATGCCGCCGTCGTCGATGAAGGCCTCGAACTCATCAAGCCCCGCCCAGTGGTTCAGGCCTGAGACAGTTGCTGGCATGGTTGTAGCTGTCATTGCGTTGGCTCCTCGGTCACTCGTTCATCCACGGTGCGGCTTAGCTTGCCGCCCTCACTTCTTGGCACCGAACCGCAGGCCTCCACCGAGACCGAAACCGTGATGCCAAGCGCAGACTTCAGCCGCTCCAGAACCTGGCGCTCCAGATCGTCTGGCCTGGCTGCCTGTGCTGTCTCATTCTGTGCTGTCTCATTCTGGGCTGTCTCGTCCTGGGCTGGCTGGGTTGGTTCGACCCGCACATGCAGGGTGTCAAGGGTGCCGGTGCGCTTAACCACCAGCTGAAAGTGGGGGCTGACCCCCGGAATCTGAAGCAGGGTGTGCTCTACGTTGCTGGGGTAAACGTTTACCCCCCGGATCACCAGCATGTCGTCGGTTCGGCCAACAATGCCAGACATCCGGGCGTGAGTGCGCCCACACGGTGCGGGTTCTCTGGTGATGGAGCACAAGTCTCCGGTCCAGTAGCGAAGAACGGGGAAGGCCTGTTTGGTGAGGCTGGTGATCACCAGAACGCCAACCTCGCCGTCCGGCACCGGTTCGCCCGTGCTGGGGTCAACAATTTCGGGGAGGAAGTGGTCTTCCATGATCACCAGGCCGTTTCGGTCGGCCGTTTCGCAGGACACACCGGGCCCGATCACCTCAGACAGGCCATAGATGTTTACAGCAGCTACTCCCAGACCGGCCTCGATGGCAGTGCGCATGTGTTCAGTCCAGGGCTCGGCGCCAAGAATTGCAACCCGAACCGAAGACGTTGGCCCCCGGCTGCCAAGCAGCTCGGCCAAGGTGAGCGCATAGGAAGGGGTGCAGCAGATTGCCTCGGGCGCGAAGTCTGAAAGCAGCATCAGCTGGCGCTCTGTATTGCCGCCGCTTACCGGCACAACGTTGATGCCTGCCGCCTCGGCCCCGGCATGAAGCCCAAGCCCGCCGGTGAACAGGCCATAGCCGTATGCGTTGTGCAGCATCCAACCGGGCTCTACCCCGGCACCTCGAAGGCAGCGAGCAACACATTCGGCCCAGATGTTCAGGTCTTCTGAGGTGTAGCCAACAACGGTTGGCTTACCTGTGGTTCCCGAGCTGGCGTGGACCCGCGCCAGCTCGGCTCGGTCGACCGCCAGCAGACCAAACGGGTAGTTGTCTCGAAGGTCCGTCTTGTGAAGGAACGGAAAGTTGCGAAGGTCTTCCAAAGATGACGGAACCGCCAGGCCAGCAAGCCTGCCAGCCATTGCGGGCACCCGTTCCTTGAGCACCCCCACTGTTGTTTGCAGCCGGGCCAGCTGCAATTTCTCAAGCTGGGGCCGAGGCATTGTCTCAACATCCCTGGCGTGGAACCCAGGCGAAACCGGCTGTGCTGTTGCTGGCTGTGTTGCTGCTGGCCGAACTTCTGCGTCCCCCATCATCGCAGTCTGGCCGCCTTGGCCCAGATAGTCAAGGCCTTAACGATGCTGTTGGGGGCCAGGCGTGGCGATGTTAACTCTGCTCTGGGAGTCTGGCATCGATCAGTTTGGCCATGATGGCCGAGAACGCCTGAATCTCGGCTCGAGTCAGTGACGCAAACTGCTGTTGCTCTCGTTTGTTCTGGGCCCGGTAGGCGGTCTGGATTAGTTCCTCTCCCATGGCGGTGAGCCGCACGCTGATCAGTCGTTTGTCTGTCTGTTCTCGGGTTCGCCGAATCAGGCTGTTCCGCTCGAGGGTGTTCAGCACCCCCGAGATGGCGGCTCTGGTTACGCCCGAAAGCTTGGCGATCTCGCGCGGTTCCAGGGTGTCGAAGACCCACACAGTGAACATCACCCTGAAGCCCGCGATTGACAGGCCAAGCTTGCGGTGAACGTTTGTGTCCAGATCCTGAATCAGCTTGGTTGAAACCCGAAAGAGGTTGAACGCAGCCGCGAAGGTGTCCAGATCTAGGTCGTCACCCAACCCCTCAACCTTGGCTGCTGCCTGCTGCTGGAAGTCGCTAGTCACTGCGTTGCAAGTGTTCTGCCCCGAAAGACGGCAACCACCAGGCCATCCTGGTTTTTGACCGAGACGTCGTTTACGGCGAAGCGCCCTCTTTCAACTACTCTGGCGCAGACGGCTGTGAGTTTGTCTCCGACCATCGCCGGGTTCACAAAGTCGATTTCTGCGTTGGTTGCAAACGCGGTTGGGCCACCCGAGTTGGCAACAAAGGCCATTGCGGTATCGGCCAGGGTGAAGATGAAGCCTCCGTGACAGACACCAAGGCCGTTGGCATGATTGGCCGTGACCGTCATTGTTGCAACGGCCTGGTCTGGGTTTGCCTCCGTTACCTGAATTCCCAGAAACTGGCTGGCCCGATCCTTGCTGTACATCTCGGCGCTTGTATCTGCCACGAACGAGGACCCTAGTGGGCGCTAGGGCCCGAGCCGTTCGCCGGTCTGTAGCCTGAAGGGTGCTTTCGGTGTCTGGTCTTGAAAAAGGGTTCGGTTCTCGCACTCTGTTCCGCGACGTAACCTTCCGTCTGACGAACGGCAGGCGCATTGCGCTGGTTGGCGGAAACGGGGTTGGTAAAACCACCATTCTGGAAATCATCGTCGGCTCTCAAGAGGCCGACTCTGGCGATGTGAGCCGCCAGAAAGACCTGCGCATTGGCTACCTGCCCCAGGAATTGCTTGACGTGTGGCAGAGCTCTGTTCTGGAAGAAGTAATGAAGGGCGCCAGCCATGTGCTTGAGCTGGAACGCAGGCTTCGCACGCTGGAAGCCAGGATGGCCGATACCACCGGCACCGAACACGACAAGGTGATGGAGGCCTACGGCATCGCCCAGAGCCAGTTTGAACAGCTTGGTGGCTACCAGCTGGAGGCCGAAGCCAGGCGCATTCTTGGTGGTCTTGGTTTCACAACGCCAGACATGGACAGGCCGTTGGCCGAAATGTCTGGTGGCTGGCAGATGCGGGCCGCCCTTGCCAGGCTGCTTCTTCAGAAGCCAGACATTCTGGTGCTGGACGAGCCAACCAACCACCTCGACGTTGAGTCTGTGCTTTGGCTAGAGCAACAGCTGGCGGCTTGGCCAGGGGCGCTGCTGTTCGTTTCGCACGACAGGGACTTCATAGACGCTGTGGCAGAGCGCGTGATCGAGGTGGCCCGCCAGACAACAACCGAATACATCGGCGGTTTTGCCGAGTTTGTGGTGCAGCGTGAGGAACGGCTGCGGATGGCCCAGGCCGCAGCCTCCAACCAGGCCAGAAAAGTGGCCCACGTCGAGAAATTCGTCGACCGTTTTCGGTACAAGGCAACCAAGGCCAAACAGGTGCAGAGCAGGCTGAAAACCCTGGCGAAGCTGGAAGAGATCGAAGTTCCCGAAATCGAAGAGCTGAAACTGAAGTTCGCCTTCCCAGAGCCTCGCCGCTCCTCACGGGTTGTGATCGAGATTCAGGATGCCGACATTGGTTATGGCAGCGATGCCCCGGTCGTCACAGGCGCCAACCTTGTGGTTGAGCGGGGCGACAAGCTGGCCCTGATTGGCCCGAACGGAGCAGGCAAGTCAACGGTGCTGAAAGCCATTCTTGGCCAGCTCACCCCAACCTCTGGCTCGGTGAAGATCGGCTCAAATGTTGACACCGCCTACTTCGCCCAACACCAGGTAGACGCCCTTGACCTTTCCAAAACCGTCTATGCCGAGTTCTTGTCAAAGGTTGGCGAGCAACCAAAGAACCGCCAAGCCCGCACCGTGCTTGGCTCTTTCGGGTTCTCAGGCGACGCGGTAGATCGCAAGGTGCTTGATCTGTCTGGTGGTGAACGCACCCGGCTGGCTCTGGCCGAAACCATGTGCAACCCGGTGAACCTGCTGATTCTTGACGAGCCAACCAACCACCTCGACATTCCAAGCTGTGACGTGTTGCAGGACGCCCTTCAGGCCTACCCGGGAACAGTTCTGTTGGTTAGCCACGACCGCTACCTGATCCGAAACACTGTGAAGGCGCTGGTTGAGGTTCGAGAAGGCAGGCTGACCCAACACCTGGACGTTGAGGAACACATCCTTACGCCAAGCCCAGACAAGGCAACCCCAACCAGCTCGGCCAACAGCTCCACAGCCAGCCAAGTGGCGCCGGGTGGCAAGCGCAAGAGCGATCTGCGCAAGGCCCAGAAGCGGGCCCAGGCAGAAACCAGGAACGCAAAGAGCCGAGACACCCGCGAAGCCAGGAAAACCGTTGAACGGTTGGAGCGCCAGTTGCTAAGAGCCGAAGAGGTGGTTGGTGGGCTCCAGAAACAGCTGGCCGACCCGGCGGTGTATGAAGATCCCGATCAGATGAAGCGACTGTTGCAAACGTTCGACTCGGCCAAGGCGAAGGCAGAGGAACTGAACAAGCAGTGGGAGGCCGCAGTAACCGCCCTCGGTTAGCCGGGCACCTGTTCTATGAATCGGGTGGAGGCCCATACCACTTGCCCCTCGAAGTTCACGCCCCACCAAACCCGCCCGTTTTCGGCTACGGCGCAGTCTTGGTAGGTGAGGTCAAGCTCGCTGAGCTCGAAGAAGGTTGTTACCGGGTTTGAGGCAACACCGTTCACGGTTCTGGTGCTTGGCACGTTTCGGCCGTTGAGGGTTTTTTCGGTAAACGTGTCTGGAATCAACGTAACCCGGTATGTGAGGTCGGGGTTCGGCACATCGACGTTGGAGCAAGTGCCCCCAAGGGTGGTTGGGGTGGTGGCGGGTGCAGGCGTAATGGTTGTCTGGGTGCCAGCGGCCGTGGTTGATGTTGGAGCCGCGGTTGTGGATGGCGGTGCGGCGTCGTCGTTGCCTCCCCTGGACTGCCAAATCAACAGCGCAGCCAGGCCAACCCCAACAACCACAAAGCTAGCGAGAAAAACGAACACGCCCCGGCTCTTTCCGCTTCCTTCCTTCTTCTTGTATGGCATCACGGGCCCAACCCGCGCTGGTACGGGGAGCGACGCGCTCTTTGGAGCAATTACCTCGCTGGGAATCAATTTCGTTGCCGGTGGCTCCTTGCCCTTGGCCGGGGCAGGCCGCGCGGGTGCTGCTGGGGGCCGTGCCTGCGCCTGCCGGGCGGGAGGTTTCGGCGGCTTGCGTGAGTGCATGAACTCTGGCAGCGGGGCATCGTCGATGTGGGGGAGCTGATACAGCTCGGACGGAGTTGGGGCCGCGCCAGAAGGAGGCAGCGGTGGGGTTGCATGAGCTGGCGGCTTCACCTCGGGTGGCGGCTCTGGGGGCTTTGCCCCTGGGGGCTTCACCTCTGGCGGCGGCTCGGGTGGTTTGGCCGGTGGCACCGGCACCACTGTTTGAACCGCTGGCAGCTCACCGCTTTCTGTTTGGCCGCTTACTACCGCGGCTCCAAGTGCCATGGCGTGTTTGGGGTGGGCGTCGGTAACGATTGGCCTTCCGGTATGAGCGGCAAGCCTTTCGCTGACCAGGGGCACCATGGTTGAGCCGCCAACCAGCAAGAAGCGGTCTACGTCGGCGAACCCCAGCCCGGTGGTTGTGAGCGCAACGTCAACGGTTTCCAAGGTGCGAGCCAGCGCGGGATCTATGAGCGCCTCGAACTCTCGCCGGGTGATTCGAATCGTTTCGCTCAGACCCGGCAGCAGCACCGGGATGGAGGCCGCAACGTCGGCCGACAATGCATGTTTGGCGTCTTGGCACTCTTCTCGCAGCCGCAACATTGCGGTGAGGTTGCCGTCGTCGTCGGCGTCGAACTGGGCTAGGTCGACGCCGAGGGAACTAATGGTGTGATGCAGCACAGCAGTGTCAAAGTCGATGCCTCCCAGTCGTTCGATTCCGCGAGGCTCGCCGATCACCTCCCAGCCGGGGCCGTCGGGGCGGCCAACCTTTTTCAGGAACGCAACGTCGAAGGTGCCTCCGCCCAGGTCGTATACCCCAATGGTGGTGTTTGGTTCAACCCGACGGAGGCTGGCGTAGTGGATGGCTGCCGCTTCGGGCTCGGTGACGAAGGTGTGCCGAGGCAACGAAGAGTTGGCGAGAGTGTCGGCCAGCAAACCCACCTTGTAGCTACCCCAGTTGGCGGGATGGCACACCACCAGAGACTCGGGCGGGCCACCGTGCTGGCGTGACGCAATGGCCACCAACTCTTCGGCAACCTTCAGCATCAGGTCGTTGGCGGCAACGGGTGTGCCGCTGAGAAGCAGCGGTTGTGGGTCGCCAAGGCGACGCTTGAACTCCCGGGCAACGCCCGCAGGATCTGAGATTGCCTTTCGCACCGCGGCTGTGCCAACCAGCCAGGTGCCGAGAGAGTCGAGGTGCACAACCGAGGGAATCACCACCGCGGCGTGGTCAACGGTAAGCATCTGGATTTTGCCAGCTTCGTTAACCGCCGCAGCCGACGAAGTTGTGCCCAGGTCTAGGCCAAGGGTGTATGGCACCTATCCCTCCCAGGTAGCGGCCTCTGTCATGAACTCTCTATTGTCAAGACTCTTTATTGTCAAGAGAGCATCAGAGCATTGTTGATCAGACCAAGGTGACTGTAGGCCTGCGGAAAGTTACCCAGGCCTCTGCCGGTGTTCGGATCGAATTCTTCTGTCATCAGCCCGGTCTGGCCAACCAAGTCGGTCAAGGCCTTAAAGAGGCTTAGCGCCTCGTCGTCTCGGCCAACCAGAACCAGCGAATCGACCAGCCAGGAGGTCATCAAATTGAAGCCGCCCTCGCGGCCGGGAAGCCCGTCGTCTTCGAAATAGCGGTAGACGGTTGGGCCGTTGCGCAGTTCGGCGTCAACCATTCCGACCGTAGAAACAAAACGCTCGTCAGTGGGTTCAAGCAGGCCCCATAGCCCTATCGCCAGCACCGACGCATCAAGGTCTTCTCCGTCGTAGGCCGCGGTGAAGCTACCGCGCTCTGGCTTCCAGCCTTTGGCCAGCACGTCTTCGGCAATCTCGTCTCGCAAATCAACCCATGCCGCAGGCTCCCGATCCAGGAACTGGTCGGCGATCTTGATGGCCCGGTCGACGGTTACCCAACACATCACCTTTGAGTAAACGTGGTGACGAGGGGGTTTGCGGATCTCCCAAATGCCGTGATCTGGCTCTTGCCAGCGACGAGAAACAGCCAGAACCATTGCCTCAACCAGGCGCCAGTGCTCAGAAGACAGCGCCTCCCCACGGTTGAGGAGCAGGTGGACCAAGTCAACGATTGGGCCGAACACGTCGAGCTGAACCTGGCCGTCTGCTGCATTTCCAACCCTTACCGGCCGAGACCCTCCGTAGCCAGGCAGCTCGGCAATCTCTGCCTCTGGGGGGAGGTGGCGGCCGGTTACGTTGTAGAGCGGGGCCAGGCGTTCGGGGTCGGTTCGTGTTTCCAGGATGCCCAGAACCCAGTCGAGGTAGGCCATTGCCTCGCCGTGAGAGTTCAGTCGAACCAGGCAAGCAGCTGAGAGAGCGGCGTCTCGGAGCCAGCAGTAGCGGTAGTCCCAATTGCGGACACCCCCCATGTGCTCTGGCAGGCTGGTGGTTGCCGCCGCCAGGATGGCACCGGTTGGCCCGTGCGAAAGCGCCTTCAGGGCCAGGGCGCTGCGCAGGGAAAGCTCTCGTTCCACTGATGGAAGCTCAAGACGGCTCGCCCAGTTGCGCCAGAATCGAACACTGTCTTCGCGTCGGTCGGTCTCGAGCCGGGCATCGGCCCGCAAAGTGCCTGTTCCGCAACGCATTTCCAGGGCTATGGAACCGCCTGACAGGCTGACTTTGCCTTTTGCGGTTTGGTGAATTCCGTCCCGAACGATCTCCCACTCAACCTCGGGGGCCCGCAGCACCATCAGGTCGGCGGTTCCCATAACGGCTATGCCGTCTGGCCTGACTTCCAGCTGGGTTGGGGTTCTCCCAAAGTCAAGCCGCGGGGCGAACTCGATAGCGGCATCGCCGGTGCCCTCAAGCACGCGGATTAGGTCAGAGCGCCCCGCCAGACGGCGGAAGCGGCCACTTGAAACATCCAGATAGTCGTTCACGGTGAAGGTTGGGAACCGGGTTTCCAGCAGCATTGTTTCTGGCAGGTAACGCTGAGCGAGAGGCTCGGCGCCGTCGGTTGGAGCGACCGAGAAGAATCCGGCAGAGGGCCCGCCAAGTAGCTCTGCGAACACAGCAGCCGAATCGATTCGGGGGGCACAAAGCCAGGTGACGCGCGCCCCTGGGGTTAGCACGGCCACTGTCCGCAGGTCTGACAGGATGCTGTGGTCTTCTATGGGGATGAGGCCAGTGCCTCGCAGCCATTCCGAGCGCAGCTCGCACAGCAGCGCCAGAACCTTCGCAACGGTGACGGTGTCCTTCACCCGGTTGGCGGCCGCGGTGTTGCCGTCGCCAACCTTGACTCCAACGTCTGGGCCCTTGAGCGTGTGAAAGGCATCTTCGTCGGTTATGTCGTCGCCCAGGAAAATCACAGCCGTTGCCCCAACTTGGCCTCTGATGATCTCGAGGGCCCAGCCCTTGTTGGTTTCGATCACAGACATTTCAATGATGTCGTGACCGGTGCGGGTTTGGATTCCGTCCCACCCTGCCGGCCCCCTTACCAGCTCGTCTCGGGCTTGGTCGGCGGTGTTCTTGTCCATCCCCCTGAGGTGAAAGGTCACCCCGGTGGGTTTCTCCTCAACCAGCGCTGAGTATTTCTGGCCCAGCTTCTGGACGGCCAGAGTGAGTTCGGCTCGGCGCTGTATTACTTGTGGCGCCAGTTGGGCACCGAAACCAAGCTCGAATTCGCTGCCATGAGAGCCGACGAGGCGGATCTCTTCTGGGAAACGGGAAAGAGTGGCCAAGTCCCTGAGGCTCCGGCCCGAGATTACCGCAACATGAGTATTTGCCAGCTCGGCCAGCGACCGCATGGCCGCCACCGAGTCTCGGTTTGGGGCGGCCTGCATTGGGTCGTCTACCAGTGGGGCAACTGTGCCGTCGTAGTCGCACGCCACAAGGAGGTTTGGAACACGGGCCAATTGGCGAATGCGTTCGCCAAGGTCGCCAAGGCTGTCGCTGGTCATGGCCTGAAAACATATCGCCTTGATGCGGCTCCGGGAAGGCAATAGCTGGAACCGGTCACTGACCCGTAAGTGGAGCCCGTTTCGCCTACCGTTACCTCCCCTATGACCGTGCCGTCGTCGCCGCCACCTTCGTGGCCGGAATCTCCCAGTCAGTTCGGTGGGCCCGTTCAGGGTGGAGGGCCCGTGCCGGGTGGGCCGCGCCGCTTCGAAGGTGCGGTTGTGCTGGTTGCTGTGCTTTTGGGCGCCGCGGCCATGATTGGCGCGCTCTTCCTTTTCGTCCGGCCCGGCGGCGAACCCGACCAGGCGGGTTCGCCAGACGAAACGGCTGAGGAAGAGGTTGCGGGCGGGTCAGAAAACCAGGCTGAGCCAAGCCCGGCCCCCGAAACCTCAGCCCCCGAAACTACCGACCCGCCAGAAGATGGATCCTCGGCCCAGCCCGACCAAGCACCGGTGCAGCCCAGTGTGTGCCCCGCAGACGTGCCAGGCGAGGTGTGCGATGCGGCAAACTTCGTCGAGGAATTCCGGGGCCGTCCGTTTAAGGAGTTCCCAGACGTGGAATTCGAAAACGACGACCAGTTTAACGCCCGCCTACTGGCCGACTTTGAGGAGGAAGGGCCCCATCTGGTGGCCAGCGGAGACCTGTTCCGCTCGCTTGGGATGATTGACGCCGATGCCGACTTGGTCGAGGCCATAAGAAACACCCTCGAGGTCGGTGTAGTTGGCTTCTACCAGTCAGACACCGGTGAGCTGGTAATTCGCGGCACCGAACTGAACCTGTACGCCCAGTCGGTTGTTGTTCACGAGTTGGTGCACGCCCACGACGACCAATGGCTTGACCTTGACCGTCCCGAGCTGGAAGAGGCGCCAGACGAAAGCAGCTTTGGGTTCATCGCGGTGGTTGAGGGCAATGCGGTGCGGATTGAAAACGCCTGGCGGGACTCTCTGACTGGTGAGGAGCAAGCTGAGCTGTCCAGACAGGAGTTGACTTTCCTGAGTCCGCAGGACTTGTCGATCTTGCTGGCGGTGCCGTCCATCATTCTGGAACTCCAGTTCTCTCCTTATGTGGATGGGCCGAAACTGGTTGAGCTGTTGGTGGCCGAGGCTGGGGGTGGCCAAGCGGGCGAGCAGGCTGTAGACGATGCAATCACAACACCACCGGCCTGGGCCGAAGAGGTTCTGCATCCCGAGCTCTACCCGAACGGCGACCCAACCCCAATAGTGCAGGCCCCAACCGCCAGGGGCGAAGTGGTTGAAGAGGGTGTGATTGGCGAGTTGCTTTTCGATCTTTGGCTTGGAGACCGGGTCGGCAACGGCTGGGGCGGAGACCGCTATGTCACGTGGCGAGAGGCTGGCTCTGGTAACGGCCAGGACCAACTGGTTTGTACTGCGGTAAACGTGCTGGCCGACAGCGATGACGACCTGGCCGAATTCCGTGAGGCCGCAGAGATCTGGGCCAGGCTCAATGCCGCCAACCGCTCGGTCGCCGAAATTGAGCTAGACGGCCGTCAGGCTGTTCTGATCGAGGGTTGCATCTAAACCCCCGCAGTCAGGCTATTGCCACTGGGGGGCTGCTGAGCCCAACTTGGACGGGGGCCGCGCCCAGCGACCGGTCATTGGCTTCACCGCGGTTACTGAGCCAAAGTCTGAGTCGACTGTGTGCAGGTACCTGGTTTCAACTTCTGGCCGCCGAGGCGTGAACGGAACCGGATCGCCAAGCCGAAGCAGCCAGTTTCTGGTTCTCAGCAGAGAGAGCCGGCAGAGCCAGGAACCACCGACGGAGTGCTGGCGGGCCAGCAGCCTGGCTGCTGCGTGGGCGCCGAAGAACCCGGTGGCGTAGTCCAACACCTGAACCGGCAGGTGCCGGGGCTTGGCGTCTTTGGGATCCTGCGCGAAGTGCGAGCCTGCGGCAGCAATCCCGGTGGTTGTCTGAACGATCGAGTCGAACCCGCGACGGTTGGCCCAAGGACCAACCCAGTCAAAGGCACAAATCTGGATGATCACGAGCCCTGGGCGGAGTTGGGCCAGCCTTTCGACGCTGTATCCGAAGGCCTCAAGTGCCCCAGGCCGGAACGCGTCGATCAGCACGTTGGCGCTGGAAACCAGCGACTCGAATTGGCTTCTGCCGATGCTGGTGCGGAGGTCGGTGAAGGTGTTCTGTTTGCCGAAGCCGGTGGAAACCACGCCAACCTGAACGCTTGGTAGGTGGCTGGCTCCGATGCGCAGAACTTCGGCGCCTCCCGAGGCCAGGGTCTGCCCGGCAACCGGGCCAGCCAGTACCCGGGAGCAATCCATCACCCGCACGCCGTCAAGAGGTCGGTCGACGGGCGCCGCAAGAGGCAGCGGGTCGGCATCGCCAACCTGAGCGGCTGTGAACAGGGGAAGGAGCCTGGTGGCCACAGCATGAGGGTGAGCGGACCATTCTTCCAGCGTGCGGTAGGCCGCACCGATCATGCCATGGTCTATGAATTGGCGTTCCAGGTCGAACGCGTTCAGCTTCAGGATGGCGGCCTCGAAATCGGGCCGGTTCTGGGCCACCTCCAGAATGGCCGCGGCTCCCGCAGCGTGGTGAGGGAAGTTGCAATGGAGCTGTACCCACCGGTCATCCGCGGTTCGGTACGCGCCAGACCGGTCAGCCCATGCGGGCAGCGGCTGCTGGTCGATTGTGACGTGGCCGGTGAAAGAGTCGATGGCGTGGCGCCGGTTGAGAATCAGCGAGCCAGGGTCGAGGCCTCTTGATTTGCCAAACTCGGCCATTGCGAGGTGGGCCGCGAAGGTTGAAAGCTCGGCCGCCAGCGGGGCCTCGAAGGCAGAACAGCGCGGCACCTCGCCGCTGCTCTCAAAGCCAACCCGGCCGATGCCTGGCCCCGGCGTTAGAGCCCAGATGCCGGGCAGGCTGGTTGCGCCGCGTTCAGATTGAGGCGCAGGGGGCAACGATTGCGGCACAGACGGCCTCCATCTTGGCTGCCACGCCTTCTGGGCCGAGGAGGCCAAAGGCGGGGAGCATCGTTCTTTCAACCCCCATGGCCCGCAGCTCTTGAGCGGCTCCAACGGGGTCTTCGCCAAAGAGGCCGGGGTGAGCCGCGGTTACCTCAATGGCAGCGCCGTCTCTGCCGCTGTCGGCTGCGGTTTGGCGGGCGATGTCTATCAGCTCGCTAACTTCTGCCAGCGAGCCTTTGCCAGGAAAGAAGCCGTCGCCAAGCCTGCCGGCCCGACGGGCGGCGGCAGCAGAGTGGCCGCCTACCACAATCGGTATCTCCCCGCCTGGTGGCTTCGGATTGGTGGAGACGCTTTCGAATGATGCAAATTCGCCGTCGAAGCTTGCCTCGTCTTCAGCCCACAGAGCCCGCATGGCTCCTATGTATTCATCGGTGCGCTTGCCCCGCTTTTCCCAGGGCACCCCAAGGGCGTCGAATTCCTCCCGCAGCCAGCCAACGCCGATTCCAAGGTGCAGGCGACCTTCGCTGAGATGGCTGAGCGTGGCCGCCTCCTTGGCCAGCACCAGTGGGTTCCTCTGCGGGAGAATCACGATGCCGGTGCCCAGAATCAGGGTTTTGGTGTTGGCAGCAACGAAGCTGAGCCAGATCAGCGGATCAGGAATCGGAACGGCGAACGTGCCCTGCATCTTGCCGCCCGGACCGTAGGGATACTCAGAGGCGTAGGTGCTTGGCCAGATCACGTGTTCAACGGTCCAAACGCTTTCAATCCCGTTGGCCTCAGCCGCTTGGGCCAACTCAACCAGCCCGTCGATTGATGTAAACGGGCCGGTGTTTGCGAATGCGAGTCCGAATTTCATTCCCGCATCGTTACAGAAATGGGGCAGGTCTCCAAGCCTCGCAGCACCATTCTGGGTCGAAACGAACGGGTGCCTGCGGCTTCGATTGAGCCAAAACGACGAATCAGCCCCGCGAACACCTCTTGTCCCTCAACCCTTGCCAGGTTCGCTCCAAGGCAATAGTGGATTCCAGAGCCAAAGCTCATCACTGGTTCGGTGGCCTGGCCGGCGCGGTAGCGGGCAACGTCAAACACATCTGGGTTTTGAAAGTGGCTGGCGTCTCTGTTGGCGGCTCCAAGCAGGGTGATGGCCTGGTCGCCAGGCTCGAAGGAAAGACCCGCGATTTCGGCTGGTTCCAGGCAGGTGCGAGCATCAAGCTGAACCGGTGAGTCGAAACGCAGGACTTCGTCAACCAGCGACGGCACCAGCTCGGGAGACTGCCAGAGCTTCGCCATCTCGTCGGGATGGTTCAGCAGTTGGTTGATTCCGTTGCCGATTAGGTTTGTTGTTGTCTCGGCGCCTGCTGCGAACAGCAGCACCGCAACCGCAACGATCTCGCCTTCTGAGAGCTTGTCGTGCTGGTCTCTGGCGGCAATAAGCCCGGTAAGCAGATCGTCTTCTGGCTGGTCTCTTCGCTTTTCAATGAGGGCAGCAAAGTAGCTTCGCAGCAGGGCCCGAGCCTCCATGGCAAGCTCAAGCTCGGCCACCGTTGCCGAGGGCTCCAGTGCAGCAACCAGGTCGGTAACCGGTTCGCGGATCTCGGGCCAGTCAGACGCAGGAACGCCAAGCATTCGGCTGATAACGGTGACCGGCAAGGGTTTTGCAAGGTACTCCATGGCGTCACCGGTTTCGGCCTCGGCCAATTGGTCTAGGCAGCTATCGACTAGGGCGGCAATCTGGGGCCGAAGCTTGTCAATGGTGCGTGGGGTGAAGGCGCGGCTAACCAGGCTGCGTTGCCTGGTGTGGTCGGGAGGGTCCAGCCCAAGCATCGAAAGCGGTTGAGACGCCTGCTCTTCCACGATCTTCGCCCGGTAGCGCTGAAGCTCTTCGTCTCCACCAACTCCAACCCCTAGCCTCGCACTCGCCGCCGGATCGCCTTTTCCGAAACGATTGTCTCGGAGTAGCTCTCGGCAATGATCGTAGTAACTGAACACTGCACCACCGCTGCTTGGCAGGTGAACGGGAACCTCGTCCAAGAAGCGTCGATAGAAAGGCGCCGGGTCGGCGAAGCCCTCAGGGCTGAAGAAGATCTTCACGAACAGCTCGTCGCCAAGTTTCTGCAACGATTGCTCGACTTTTGTTCCACTAGTTGCAACTATCACCCGCAAGCCTTTCGCTTCGAGCCTCGAATGCTGGCAAGAGTAGCCCCACTATGTTTCGCGTTGCCGACCGCGTCGGCGCGCAGCGAGCGGATGAGGTGGATGGTCGGAGGCCGGGAAGCGATAGCTGACCCAATATGAGAGTCAGTCTGTGATCACGGTGATGGGGAGCCGTACGACCTCTGGGCCTGCGGCGTTGGCCCCGCTTACCCGAAGCACCAGTTCGCCCTCGCCTGCACCCGAAAGGCTAACTACTATCGCCTCGTCTGGCTGGCTGCGGCTCACCGTAATTGGCCTTGGCAGCAGCCAGGTTGGGTGGCTGCTGACACTGATGGTCCATGGGCTCTCGCCTGGCGTTGGGTAATGGAACACAACGGTGCCGCCAACGACGCCGTGCAGGGCGGATGGCTTCTCGTTGGTGGCCGGGATTGCCGCTGCGTTCAGGCCCTGGCCAACTGGTGTTGGCATCTCAGGGTCCTCGGGCAGCAGCCCGGTCAGATCGAGGGGCCAAGAGTCTTGCCCCAACAGGTCAACAACAACAAGCCTGTGATTGCCGGTATCGGCAACAAGAACGTGATTTGGGCCAACCGTCTCAACGTCTTCTGGGGTGATCAACCCCGAAAGCGGCACGGTTCGCATCTTGCGTTCAGTAAGCAGTCGTAGTCGGTTGTTGCCGGTGTCGGCAACAACTATTGAGCCGTCGTCCAACGTTGCAGCCCCTCCCGGATTTTCTAGCCTGGCGCCATGGGCGGGCCCGTCAACCAACCCGGGCTCGGCGAATTTCTCCCAACTCGGGTCTCTGGCGGTAACGGTGAACACTCTGGCGCCGGACGTTCTCTCATCGGTTAGCAACCGCAACGCGCTGGACCCAGCTTCGGTGAACAGAATGCCACGGTCGGTCCTGGTCACTCCCATGGGTTGGGCCAGGTCGGCCCGCCCCGCTCGCCCATCCTTGATTCCAGTGAAGCCGGTTCCGGCCACTGCCCCCCAATGGCCGTCTGGCAGCACTCGGATCAGCTGATCGGCCCCAGCGTCGGCAACAACAAGGGCGCCGTCTTTGTCCAAAAGCAAACCTTGGGGCCTCACCAACTTGTCAACCAGTACCTGCCTGTCGCCGGTTGTGAGGTCGACACGTTCAACCCGGCCGCTGTCGGGGAACGTGATGGCAACCGTGTCTTCGTCAATGGCGCACACCATCCGAGCCCCGGCCATGTCGCCCAACTCGCCTACTACTTTCGCGCTAGCCCGTCCTGGCGCAAGTGCAAGGGTGAGGAGCCGGTGGTTGCCGCTGTCCACAACCACAACTAGCCCGTCTGGCAAAGCGGCTATACCGGAAGGCCAGGCCAGACGGTCAAGGCGGGGCAACCATGGAGTCGTGGTTGTTAGCGCGGGCAGCGCGACCGCTGTTTTTCCCGAACGTTCTCGGGCATCAACTGCAACCAGGTCTGCCAACTCAGCCGCCTCGTCAACCAGAGACAGGTCGTCGAGGCCGGAAACAGCGCCGATTACCCGGCCCCGATGGTCAATAACCACCGCTGTTGGGCGGCCCTCCAGCCCGTAGTTGGCCCAATTCAAGAGCTCTGGGTCATGCAGCACGGGCACGCTCACCCGGTTGCGAGTCAATGCGCTCTTCACGACAGCTTCATCGATCTCGTGAACGAATCTGGGGCTGTGAACCGCAATTACTGCTGCTCTTGCCCCCAGGCGCCGATGCAGAGTTTCCAGCTCCCGCAGGCGCACCCAGGATGCCTGACAGCTAGCGGCCCAGAACAGAACCACAACCGCGCGGCCCCGCAGATCCCGAAATGGAATTGGTTCGCAGTTCAGCCAGCGATTACCGCCGATTGGTGGAGCCTTTGGTCTCACCAATTCCTATCGGCCACCGGGCCAAGTAAGTTCAGTCAAGTAAGTTCAGCAGGCAGATCCAATTGGAAGCGATTTCACGGAGAGACAAATGAAAGTTCCCTTGACGATCAACGACTTTTTGGATCGAGGGGTGGCCGTTTACCCCGATCGAGTGGCGATTGTTGACGAGCCTGACCAACCGGCCGGCCCGCTGGCCAACATCACCTACGCCCAGTTGGGCGACATTCGTAGGCAGATGGGTGTTGCGATGGACCAGATGGGAATCGAGATGGGCGCCAGGGTGGCAATGGTCAGCCACAACTCGGCTCGGCTGCTCACGTCGCTGTACGGAGTCAGCGGCAACGGTCGGGTGTTTGTGCCAATCAACTTTCGCCTGAGCCGTGATGATGTTTCCTACATCGTTGAGCACTCGGGGGCCGAGGTGCTGCTGGTCGATCCGGAATTGGCAGAAGACCTGGAAGGCATTCCGGTTGGCCGCACCTGGATCATGGGTGAGGAAAGCGATGCAGACTGGTATGGCAACGAGGGCACTCCGAAGCTGTGGGCCCCAGATGAAGACACCACTGCATCCATCAACTACACCTCTGGCACAACCGCCAGGCCAAAGGGAGTTGAGCAAACCCACCGGGCCCGATGGACCAACGCCGTAACCTTTGGCTGGCAGGCAGGGGTAACCGATCGTGATGTTTACCTGCACACGCTTCCGATGTTTCACTGCGACGGCTGGGGGATGCTCTACAGCGTTTGCGCCATGGGTGTGAAGCAGGTTGTGCTGCGCAAGATCGACGGGGCGGAAATTCTTCGTCGTATCGAAGAGCACGGCGTAACGTTCATGTGCTGCGCTCCGGCTGTGTGCGCCGCGGTTTTGGAGGCGGCCAAAACCTGGAATGGCGAGATCCCAGGGCGGGGCAAAGTGCGAATGATTGTGGCCGGGGCTCCGCCGCCAACCACGATGATTGAGGCCATCGAGGCTGAGCTCGGCTGGGAGTTCATCCAGATCTACGGCCTCACTGAAACGGCCCCGCTGTTAACGATGAGTCGCAGCCGCCAGGAATGGGACAACCTGCCATCTGCTGAGCGGGCCAAGAAGCTCAGCCGTGCTGGCGCACCTGCCATTGGCATCAAGATGGACGTGGCGCCCGACGGTGAACTCTTGGCCAGGGGGAATCACATCCTTGCCTCGTACTGGGCTAATCCCGAAGCAACAGCCGACGCGCTAGAAGGTGGCTGGTTCCACACGGGCGATGGGGGCTACATGGACGACGAGGGCTACTACTCAATAACCGATCGGAAGAAGGACGTGATTATTTCGGGGGGTGAAAACGTCAGCTCCATCGAGGTTGAAGACGTGCTGTTCTCCCATCCTGAGGTAAGCGAGGTTGCCGTAATCGGTGTGCCCCACGACAAGTGGGGCGAAACGGTCATGGCACTGATCGTGCGGGTTGACGGTTCGGATCTAACCGAAGAAGGATTGATCCAGTTCTGCCGAGAGCATCTAACCCATTACAAGTGCCCAACCAGGGTTGAGTTTCGCGGCGACCTGGCCAGGACCGCTACTGGCAAGCTCCAGAAGTACAAGCTCCGTTCCCAGTTCTGGGAGGGTCGCCAGAAGCTGGTGAACTAGTGCCGTCACCACAAAACGAGCGTCATTCTTTCGTCACATACCCCGTTTGCCGTGTGGCGCGCCTGTGTTCGCCATTGGTGGCGGCTACATCGCAAAGCCTGAGACCGGAGATGGCCTTGGCGGGATGTTGGCGCGCCGGGCGACCGCCACGCCGGCGGCGGCGGTCGAATCGGCTGCCGGGCCGCCGTTACTGACTCAATTGTGTCATTTCGAAACCACACCGTTTTCGCTGTTTTAAGCGGATTTCATCCATTCAGCCTCCGGTTCGGCGATGATGTGAATCGGCGCCTTCTAACTGACACTTTCTACTGTTGCTTCATCAAGAGTAGCTGTTGCTTGCGGCCGATTCAGTGAGCGGAAACCACAGAAAGTGAGGATCAAACCTCGCTAAGAGTTGTGCCGACTCGCTTCGGATAGCGGCCATTGAGCAAAACAAAAGCTTTACAAACATTTCGATTGTGTTACGTTCATGACGCTTAGTTGTCGGGACAACGGGAGCAATTGTGAGTGAATCAGCTTCGTCACGTGAGGGTGTGCAAGCGACAAATGAGGGTGCCGGGGTATTGGCCCCAGCCGAGGTGCAGGCCTACTCAGACGCTTACGTGGAGGCATCTCAAACCAGCAACGAATTGGTTGAGCCAGACCCTGCGTTGGTGCGCGTGCCAGAGCCCACCGAGCCGCCACCGGGTGAGGACCCGGCGCAGCCGCAGCAACCTCCGAGCCCCGGTGGCCTTGGTGTGCTTCGCTACCTGCAACAGTCAAGCCGGGCTCTGGTGAACCAACGGGCCCGCCAGGTAACGGTTAGCACCTTGTTCCCAGAAGGGGACGAGTTCGCTCCGTTTGTGCGCCGATTCACCGCCCTGATGATGTTGTCAACCCTCATTGCCGTGCTTGGCATCCTGGCCGACTCAACCGCGGTGGTGATCGGGGCAATGCTGGTTGCGCCCTTGATGAGCCCAATTCTTGGCTTGTCGGTTGCGGTCGTGATGGGCTGGCCCAGAAGAGCCCTGCGGCAATCTGCTATTGCTGCCACGGGCGCCACGGGAGCCATAGCGCTGGCCAGCCTCACTTCGTTGGTGTTCCCCGGCAGCCCAAACCCGCTGCCTGCGGAGCTGATGGCCCGAACGTCGCCCAACCTGTTGGACTTGGGAGTTGCACTGGTTGCCGGGGCCGCGGGTGCCTACTCCCAAGCCAGGCGTCAGGCCGCTGATGCCATCACCGGGGTTGCGGTGGCTGTTGCGCTGGTGCCGCCCCTTGCCGTTGTCGGAATCACGCTTCAGCTTGGCGAGTGGAAGCTGGCCCTCGGCTCGTTCTTGTTGTTCCTGGCAAACGTGGTTGGAATCATCCTGGCTGCGTCTGTCACCTTTGTTGCCTGCGGCCTTGTGCCTGCCGCCCGCCTCGGAAAGAACATGGTTGCTCCTGGCCTGCGTTTGGCGCTGCTGGCCGCGTTGCTGATGATCATTCCGCTTCACCTCAGCAGGCAGCAGGTGCTGCCCGTTGGCGATGCCGAAGACGTCACAGGGGCCATCCGGGTCTTCTTCGACGATGCTGGGATTTTGGGGGACCTGGTAGATGCCAGTGCCACAATCGACGACGACACTGCAACCGTGCATGTGATGGTTGCGGGTGGCGGCACCACTACGCCGTCTCCAGCTGCTCTCGCAGCAAGCCTGGCCGAGAACTTTGGTCTTGCGGTAGAGGTGAATGTTTACGTTCTTGACGACGACGCAACCACCTCGGTGGCCGAGCCATAAGGGAGTCGCGGCCGGGCGCGGCACCTTCTGAGGGCAGCCGTGGCCGGGGCGATGACTACGATCGACCTGTGCCTCCAACCAGTCGATCAGTAGTTAGTGGCCACCGCCTCCTTCTTTCCCTCATCGCGGCTGCGCTTTTCATGACGGCGTGCAGCGAGGGGTTTTCGAGAGAAGAGGCGGCGGCCGCATTTCTTCAGTCGAACCCTGAGGCTTCAACCATCGAGGCGGCCTGCGTTGTGGATGCTCTGATCCAGCAGTACGAGACCGAACCTGTCGACGAGGCAGATCTGGCCAATCTGGAACAGCAGTTATTGGCCAGCCCTCTCGACCAAGAGTTTGTGCTTGACCAGTTTCGAGCCATGTTCGGATGCGGGCTGACAGGCGACATTCAGAACCAACTGGTCGCCACATTGGAGGCGAACGGTTTGGAGCCGGACCAGGCGGGTTGTGTCGGCAGCGAACTGAGCCGGACCTTGGATGATGCCGACCTTGAGATCCTGATCTCGGGCCAACCAATGACCGACCAGTTCTTCGAGAAGTTCTTCGACGCCTCAACCGCGTGTGATGCTCTCCCGAAGTGACGAGTAGATCTCGGCACCGCCACTGAGTTCCCAATATCAGCACGCTCGATCCGTAGGCCGTTCGGCATCCTCCTGGGTGCCGAAGGTAGGTTCTTGGAAATTGTGGAAGAAGCTGTGCAAGGCTTCGCAGCCTGCGCGCACGCCAATTAGTTGGTCAGCGGTAGTTGTGCTCGGCCGCTCCGGCGCCGGCCCCGGATCGTCCTCGATGTCGACACCGCGCTCAGAAGGCGTTGCCTCCGCGGTGATTGTTGTCGCCTGAGGGCTGCATGCCGCCACGACCAAAGCGATTGTCGCGCCGAGCGCAAAGGTCACAGTGCGGTCACGGAACCTGGTTGAAGCCATCAGTCGGTATCGACCCGGGCCTGACCCCTCTTGAACGGGGTCACCCGCAGGCGGGGGTGGCTTGTGGCGATTCAACAACACTCGCGAAGAACATTCGACATTGATGATTTGCGATTAAATACTGTAAAAGAACTTGAAACGAGTTGTCTCGCATCTAACGGGCCTCTATACTGCAACACATGTTCGTAGTAGGCGAGACACGGTTGGAAGACCTCAAAGAGGTCGACGACC
>QIKW01000020.1 GCA_003231975.1 Acidimicrobiia bacterium | reverse complement strand
GTTGACCGAGGCATCGAGGGCGCGCGCCCGCTTCTTCAGCGCGTCCAGGGGAAAGCTATATGCCAGGTAGCGACGATTGCGCGACCGCTGTTTCCAAAGTGGCGAACCGGGGCCGCTGATACTGCTGAGCCCGTCGGTAATTGAGTTGAACGCGGCGCCAGGTTCAGGGGTTGGCTCTGAATCAGCGGCTTGTGAGATTCGCTCAGTTGCCTCGTTTAGGAACCCGGCAAGGCGAGTGGCGCCAGAACGGATGGTGTCGGCCAGCGAGGCGGGAACGGTGGTTTCGTCGCTGGCCAGATCACCAAGAACGCGGGCCAAGTCTACCGCTTCGGCCGGCTCGGCACTGGCTTGGGACTCCAGCAGAACTGAGCCGAGAGCAACAGCAGCCTGGCCATCGGCGATCGAGTGATGAAGCTTGACTGCCAGCGCGGCCCCAACCTTTGCGGAGCCGGTGATCAAGGCTGCCTGCCACAGCGGCCTTGTCCTATCGAAGGGGTCGTTCACAAAGGCGCTGGCCGTAGCCAGCAAGCCAGCCCGGGTGGCAGGCTTCGGGAGCCTCAGGAAGCGGACATGATGATCCAGGTCGAAGTGTTGGTCGACCATCCACACAAGAGGCGACAGAGGGGCGGCGGGCTGGTGCACGAACTCCCTGAACGCAGGCGTTTTCGCTACGCAGCTGGCGAAGGCGTTGCGGAGGTGCTGCGGGTCTGAGGCCTTGTCGAGCAACAAGATCGCCCCGATGTTCGTGCCAAACTGTGGGGTTTGGTCGAGATTGAAGAGCAGAGTTTCGATGTCGGTCAGGCGGCGGCCCATCGCTTAATGATGTCGGCTTGTCAGCGAACTCGCAACGGCGGGGCCAAACCAGCTTTACCACGGCATGTCTGTGCGTTGTGCCGTAGGGTTCAGAGAACGTCGGCTGACACCGATACACTTAGTACGTTGGTTTCTAAGTAGAAGCCATTGGTTGCGGGCGAACCGCACCAGACACGTTCGAGAGAAGGTTTCTCAACATGGTGAAAGTGTGGATTGATCAGGATCTGTGCACGGGCGACGGCCTTTGTGCTGAAATCGCTCCTGATGTGTTCTACGGCCTGGATGACGGCCTCTATTACGTCAAGGAAGACACAGCGAACTTCGGGGCAGAAAAACTGTTTGACGGAGTAGCCCACCCAGCGGGCGCTGAGGGCATGGCGCGGATTCCAGACGACGGCCTCGAGCGAGTAATCGAGTCGGCCGAGGAATGCCCGGGCGAATGCATCTTTATTGACGTTGACGAGTAGCGCCCAGGCGTTGTTCCGTCGCTGAAAATCTGAATTTTGGCACCAGCTGAGCTGAAAGAGGTGCTCAGCTGGGCGCTGGTTTTGCCGACAATGAACCATGCGCGCTGTGAAGCTCGCCTTGTTCTGTGTTCTTGTGGCAGCCTGGGTTACCGGGTGGCAAAACCGCTCGGACGTAGTTGAGGCTTACACCCAAGAAAGAGCACCAATTCAGCTGCGCCTTCAGGGTCTCGACGGCCTGGTCGGCGTTGGCTCTCCTGGCCGTTCGCCGTACGTCCTCCCGTTGGCGGCCGACACATCTGATAGCTCGGTTGGGGTCTTTGTTGAACGACCAGATCCACAGCCGATTCTGCTCACCGGTGGGTCTGGCAAGCTCTCGGGGTTTGTTGTCGATCCCGCAGGCGTGGCTGTTCCAAACGCAACAGTTCGTTTGGTTCGGGTTACCAGCGCGGGCCAGGTTGCCCAGGACGTAGCGGTAGGCGCCCAGGGTGAGTGGGAAGTGGCTGACCTTTTAGGCGGTCGCTACCGGGTTAGAGCCTTTGTGCCTGGCACCTACCGGTCGGTTGGGAGCACCGTGTTCGTTCTGGGCGACGGGGCGACGGCTGAATTGGTGTCTCTGGTCGCCCCTCCCGCTCAGGGCGTTTCGTTTCGGCTCACCGGGCCGGACCAGCTTTTCCTTGGCCAGGCAGCAACCGTTGCTGTATCGGCCAACCGGGAAGCAGTAGACAGCGGCGGTGTTCTGGTTCTGATTCCGGCGGGCGGCCTGGTTGTCTCCGTCCAAGCGGGCGTAGGGACCAGCTTGCTCTCGGCCGACACGGTGATAACCGGCGCCGACGGATCGGCTCGCTATCTGATCTCCTGTGACGCGCAAGGCGTAGCAACCCTTGGCGTGTCAAATGGAACAAGTTCGGCTCTATTGGCGCTTCCGCCATGTGTTCCGGTGCCCCCTCCCGCTGAAGAGCCGGTAGCAGAAGTTGGTGAGGGCTGATGGGAAAGCGTCGCTCGTCCGGAGGGCCCATTGCGCTGCTTCTCCGCCTGGCAGTGGCCATCGGGATCTCGGCCCTGCTGGTTCCGCCGGTGGCACTTGGGGTGGCCGCGGCCACGTTGTTGAAGGCACCGTTGCCAGGCGAACTGCCGGATCAACGGCCAACGTTTGAGGCGGTTCCCTCGCTGGTGGTAGACCGCAGCGGCACCCAAATAGCAGTGTTCCGAGGCTTTGACCGAACCGTCGAAATCAGTCAGTCCGACGTGCCGGAGATCTTGAAGCAGGCCGTGATTGCGATCGAGGACCGCCGCTTCTATGAACACGACGGAATCGACTTTGAGGGCATTGCGAGGGCTGCCCGGGTAAACCTGGAACTGGGAGAGGTGGTACAGGGCGGGTCAACTATCACCCAGCAGTACATAAAGAACGCCTACCTCAGCGGCGAGCGAACCTTCGAGCGAAAGTTTCGCGAAGCGCTGTTGGCCAGAGAATTGGAACAGCAGCTGAGCAAAGACGAGATCCTGTTCAGGTATCTGGAGAGCAGCTACTTCGGTGCAGGCGCTTACGGCATCGGCGCGGCAGCCGAGGTGTACTTCTCAAAGCCGGTCGGCGAGCTGGACATTTCCGAGGCGGCAACGCTGGCAGGGATCCTTCAGGCTCCAACCCGTCTGTCGCCTCGGGTTGACATAGAGGCCGCCGATGAGCGGCGGCGACTGGTTCTTCAGGCGATGCTTGAAGAGGGCGCAATCTCTGAAAGTGAACACGCGAGACAAAGTGCCCGCACCCTGTGGGTTGCTTCGAATCCGGAACGCCCCAGCGGGGTGGTAACAGTTGTGGCGCCGCCGCCCCCGAACGGTGCCCTGGCCTATCCGTTTTTCGTCGACTGGATCGAGGCCGAAGTGGTTGAGCGTCTGGGCCCCGACCTGGTCTATCAGGGCGGCCTACGGATCGAGACCACCATTGACCCCCGGGCACAAGCCGAGGCTGAAGTGGCAGTGGCTGCTCGTTTGGAAAACACCGAGTTCCCGGTTGACATGAGCCTGGTTGCGCTGAATCCTCGAAACGGCGAAGTTCTGGCCATGGTTGGCGGCCGGGACTACGACTTCAGCCAGGTCAACCTGGCAATCGGTGGCAGCACTGGTTTCCAACCCGGCAGCGCGTTCAAGCCGATCGTTCTGGCCGAGGCGTTCAATCAAGGGCTCGGCCCCGACACGATCTACCCGGCGCCTGGTGTGTGGAGCGTGCCCGGTTGCAGTGGTAGTCGCTGCACCATCAGCAACTACGACTATCGCGACCGCGGCGAAATCACGCTGAGAGACGCCACCCGGGCTTCGGTGAACACGGTGTTCGCCGAACTTGTTATGAACGTTTCGGTTGAGCGAACCGTCGCCTTGGCAAGAGAACTTGGGCTGGATCGGGTGGATCCAGACGGAACGTACGGTCCCAGCCTGGCGCTTGGCGCAGCCGAGAGTTCAACCCTTGAAATGGCGTCCGCATACGGAACGATCGCCAACGAGGGGGTGCGGCTGGCCCCAACCGGAATCCTTCGGGTTATCGATCGTGCGGGCAACGTGCTGATCGACAACACAGCACGCGGGGGAACCAGGGTGTTGAGCGCAACGGTTGCCAACAACGTGACAGATGTTCTGGTTGATGTTGTGGCCAACGGGACGGCCAGGAGAGCCTCGTTGGGTGACCGGCCGGTGGCAGGCAAGACCGGCACCACTCAGTCGTATAGGGCGGCCTGGTTCATTGGCTACACACCCTCGTTGGTAACAGCTGTCTGGATGGGCCACGCAGACAAGCTGGCGCCGCTCACGAATGTGAACGGAGTGGGCTCTGTGACCGGGGGAAGCCATCCGGCTATTGCGTTCGGGCAGTTCATGAATGCGTTCCTGGATGGCACAGAAGTTGAAGAGTTTGCCGAGCCGCTCCCACTGGAGCAGTTGGAGCGCGCTGAGGATGTTGGCACCCGCAAGCAGGAGCAAACCGAGGCCGGAGCACGAAACCTGCCAGACGTTGTTGGCGCCAACTGCGACGGCGCCTGCGAGCGAGACCAGGTACCAGTGCCAAACCTTGATCCTCCCGCAGTGACATCTACGACGGCACCAACAACCACGACAACCGAGGCCGCATCCGTGGCAACCACCTCAACGACCGGGCCGATTCCCGGGCAGCTGGTGGTTGCTCCTCAACCGCGCCCGGCCAATCAAACCCCACCCTCATCGGGAGCAGACAGATGAACAGCGAAACAGCCAGCCTCGAGACGCTTGAGCCAACGGCAGCGGAAACGGAAACGACCGCCCTTGATCTGGTGGTCCCCAACGACCCGACCACACCTGAGGCGGACCTGGAGACCGCTGCTGATGGGCACACTCCGGAGGAGGAGGAGGAGGAGGAGGAGGAGGACGGTTCGATTCCAGAGGGTCTGCCCGCGCCCAAGGTTGACCGTCGGCGCCTCATTCGCCGTAGAGCGGGTGGCGTTGCTCCGTTTGTCAAACCTCCGGGCCGATTCGCTCGGTGGAGGCGGCTTAGCGGTTGGCGTCGCCGAGGATTCGTTCCGCTAAGCCCAGGGCGGGCCAAGCGGCGGTATCAAATCCTGCCACGAACAGTAATTGGCATATCGGGGATGTTGATGTCTGCCGGAATTGGGGCCGGCTTTGCGGGGGCGGCCTTCTATGCGTACTACGACGATCGTCTGGCCAGGAACGAAGAACAGGTTGCAGGTTTCGTCGAGTCATTCGACCAACAGTTCGCAGACGCCGCAGGCTCCCTGGATCAGTTGCGGGGCGAGTCGATCGACCAGATCCGCGGTGAATTGCTGCCGTTGGAAGACTATGTGTCTGACGCAAACGGAGTGGTAACACTTCCCCAAACTGTTGGCCCGTCGGTATGGGCCCTTGAAGTGAATGACGACAGAGGCCGCCAGCTTGTTGGTGCGGCTTTTGCCGTCGTTGGTCATGAGGGCGGCACCGCTCTTGTTACCAGCTACAGCCTGATCCGAGCGGCAACGGTTGCGCCTGCACCTCCCATCACCTTGCTTAAAGACGGCAGGCGAGTAGCGGCCACTCTTTGGGCTTGGGATGCAGATCGCGACCTGGCGCTTGTTGTAACTTCCGAGGTGATTCCGCCTCTGGAAATCGCGACTAACGCCGAGGTTGCGGCCACCGTTGGTCAGCGGGTGTTTGCCATCAGCGGAATCGGTGGGCAGGGGGCAACGGCCTCACCTGGGGTGTTGTTGGACCTCTCATCAGAGGGCATTCAGCACACAGCCCGCCAGGGCCCTGCCTTCGCCGGTGGCCCGTTGGTAACCGGAGCCGGGCTTCTGGTTGGGGTCACCTCAACCGCATACTCACCAACCGGGGTGGACCTTGGCGATGTGTCTGCTGCTCCCGACGCCTCAAAGCTGTGCGAACAAATCTTGAGGTGCGCCGAAGGATCTGACGAAGTGGTCGTTGAGGCTGCTGAGCCAGAAGTGGCCGAAGACGGCTAGTCATTAGGCCCGCGCTGCCAGCAAACGACCGACTAAGCCGACTAGGCCAAGAGCAGCTATCGAGCCAGCAACAAGAAGCATTGCTCCCTGGGTTGACTCCCTATTGGTCTGGCGAATCGACCACTGAACTGGGGGTGCCAGCATCACAGCGACCAGAAACACCGGCCCCGCTATCGCGGCGACTCCGACTTCTGACACGAAGGGCGGATGCAGCAGGCAGCCGGCGCCCGCGCCAAGAAACACTGCGCTCAGCAACACGCCAAAGCCCGCGACGACCAGCAACCTGTTAGACGGAATCCCGTTGATCACAACCGAAAGTGCAACAGTGGCGGTGGTGATCGCTCCTCCAATTCCCACTGATGCGGCCAGTCGCAGTGAGTGCAGGCTCCCTTGACCGCCAACCGCCGCAGCCAAGAAGTCCCGGTGGGGTCGGTCATCTATTCGTCCAACGACCACAGTCAGCCAAATTGACGCCAACAGAACTACCGGAAACATGAAGGCTGCTGTGTCCACCAATCTGTCCCCGCTGTACGCCGTAACCCCGAACCAGGCAAGACAAAAAACGGCCGGAGCGACCCACCGTGTCGTGCGGAACAAAAGGGCCAGCTGGAATCTAATCATCCTCCACCTCTCGCAACCCCAGCGTGGTCGCAAGTGCCCGGACGGTGGCAAGATGGCTTGCTTCGCCCTCAAAGCGGACTGAACTCAGCTGGGGTCGCTCGGCTTCGTGGAGCGCCCCATCGGCGATCCTGATGACGCGGCTGGCAGAACTCCACGGGTCTGCATCCTGCTCTGCTATCACAACCGATACCCCGCGCTTTAGCGTCTCGGTTACCAAGGGCAGCAAAGCCTGTCTGCCGGCATCATCAAGCCCAGCCATGGGCTCGTCCAGAAGAATGAGCCGAGCACTTGACGAGAGTGCCTCGGCAAGCATCAGCTTTCGAAGGTTGCCAAAGGAGAGGCGGGAACACGCCTGGTTGAGGTCACCGCGGAATTCAAGCCGCTGAAGGACAGGCTCAGGGGTGTTATCGATCGTCCAATTCCCTCGAGCCATCGCCGCGCGGAGATTCGGGGCGGATCTATGGTGGCTGGAACGTATGCCGACTTGGCAGGGCCAAGACGGGACCCTGACGTTGGCCTGAGAGCACCAGCCAGGACTCTAAGGAGAGTGGTCTTTCCGGAGCCGTTTGCTCCTCGAAGAACGACCACGCGCCCAGGGCCTACACCAGTGTTTATTCCAGAAAAGACGACGTGTGATCCGAGGCGGACATGGACGTTGGCTAGAACAACGGTTGGCACATCCGTCTCAGTTCTGCTTGGCACACCGTCAAGCCTAACTCTGTCCGGGCAAGCCTAACTCTGTCCAGGCTTTGCCCAGGATGGATGCCGCCGTTGCTGTCGCAACTGGTTTGGCGCCCGGGCTAGATGCTTGGGCTAGTTGTTGTTGTTCGTGGCTCGGGCTTGCCAGTTGACCGTGCCGACGCCGTCGCCTGCGCCGGTTCCGGTTGATATCACGATGGCGCCCCGCAGTTCCTGGCCGGGGTTCAGCGTGACGGTTCCGGTAGCGGTCTCTGAGATTGCGCCGCCGGCGTTCACAACGATGGGGCTGGCGTCCCAGCCGCTTGCTGCCCCAACGTCTCCTGGCAGCCCAGCCGGTGGAACTTCGGCTTCGTCGGCTGCGCCGATGGCACCGGCCGAGGTCGAGATGTAGATGCGGGCCGAGCGGTCTGCCCAGTCTCCGGTTCCGTTGGCGCCGTCGGCCACCAGGGTTATGTCAAGTGGAACATTGCACCGGTTCTGGTAGCGAACGACATCGGTGTACACCACTCGATCTCCGGTCATGCCCCTAACCGAGATGGTTTCCTCAATCAGGTTGCTGCCATCCACCTGCACTGTTTGGGTGGCGTCAAAGGCAACAAACGGGTCGTCGCCGTCGGCGCCGGTGTAGGTGATCGTGTCGTCGCCTGCCACCTTGAAGAAGCACGGGTCGGCTGCGCTGATGTCTGCCTGCATGAAGTTCTGCACCACAAGAGATGCCATGGCGGGCGTGGCGAAAACAAGGAACGCCACAATCACAAGGGCGGTCTTTCGAGTGAGTTTGCTGATCATTGCTTTGTCTCCTTCGCTCGCGAGAGGCCGCGGGCCGACTTTGGGGGTGAGGTTGTGGCGGCACTGAGCTTTGGTTGGAAGGCTAGGAAGATGAGGCCGGCGGCGAGAACGAACGCCAAAGCCTGACCAAGAATCAACGGATTGATGGAGGAGACGCCGGTGAAGTGCCGGAAGAACTGAATGGCAAGCAATCCCAAAGACATCAAGAGACCGCTGGCCCAGCCCATCAGAAACCAGGGTTGGTCACGCCTGCGCCACAGGTTCCACAGAGTGCCGGTGGCGGTTGCAACCACTGCGGCTGCGGTCGACCAGGACAGAGTGGATATGTAGTTGTCCGGGGTCGTATTGATCCCGATGTAGGGAATCACCCACAGAACTCGGCGGACCTCAACCGGCTGGCCAACGCTGTTGGCCATGAGCACCTGCACAGCAGCCTGGGTTAGGAAAAGGGTTAGCGACGCCTGGAAGGCGCCAAGAACGAGGCGACCATACTGGATCGAGCCGGCGGCGGGAGAGGCTTCTTTCGGGGCAGCTTCTGATCTCAGTGGGGGCGCTTCCGGCTTGGGAAGTCGGTAGGAGACGGGGCGCGTGTTCCCGCCCTGTTCTGCCGCCGGTTGAGAATCCCGGCGGGGAGGGGTTTCCCGCGTGGTTTCTAGTGCCTTTTCCATCTGCCTACTTCATCGGCAGGATCTTCAAAAGGTTGACTTTTGACCTATGTGCTAGGTGTTTCTACCCATCACGAACAAAGCGGCGATGGCGGCGGCCGCCTTGCCGAAGCTCAGTGGATTGGACGGGGCCTCTTCCTCAGATGGCAGTGTTGAAGCCAGCGGATCGATGTTGGCGTCTTCTTTCATTGCGTTCACCTCGGCCCCGATCACGATTGCGATAGCGCTTAATTGGAGGAAGATAATGATGGCCGCTATCGAGCCCAGAATTCCGTACGACGCAGGCATCGACCCGGCTCCGAAGGTGAAGTAAAGGTTGAACAGCAAAGCAAAAACGATGAACATCACACCGCCAATCAGTGCTCCCACGTTTTTCCACGGTGTCTTCGGGGCGCGGTCTGGGCCGTATCGATACAGCACCGTGAAGGCGAACATCATGAAGACGAACATGGCAACGTAGCTTCCAAGGCTGATCAGCGCGATAAGCGGCCCGCCTAGCCCAACGGCGTCAAGAACCGCGGGAAGGGCGCCAAAGATGAAGCCCATCAACGCAACCGTCACGATGCCGCCTGCGGTTAGCAGGTAGGCCAGCCCTCGTACGTTCCAGCCTTTCCTGCCCTCGATGGCGCCGTAGGCCAACGCAATCACGTTCATCAACTTTTGCACCGCGCCAGAAGCTGCCCACAAGGCAACGACGATGCCTATGACTAGCGCAATCCCGCCGCTGCCCTTTGCTTCATCCACAGCTGCTTCAAGTTGGGTTTGCAAGAAATCACGAGAGTCTGGCTCCATGCTCTCGGTGAGGCCGTTGATCTGTTCGGCAATGTCGGCTGGGTCGGTTACAAGCGCGTAGACCGAAACCAGGGCCACCAAAGTGGGGATCAAGGCCAGCAATCCGTAGAAGGCAATTCCGGCCGCGATTACAACAACGTTGTGGGCCTTGATTCGTTTCATCACCTGCTTCACGCTGCCAAGGAACGATCCCGCCGTGGTAGCTGCTGCCGCTGTCATTTGATGATCTCCCTGATCTATAGGCTGCTCAGCCCTGTTCTTCGTCTTCGATTTCATCTGACGTTACGTCGATGATGTGGGCCCCGGCGCGATCCCGCGATGCGCCAGCCTTTGCTTTCGGGTCGATGGTGACTGCTTTGGGACGGAAGCGTTTCTGAGGAAAGTTGATGCGGTCGATCAGCACGCCGATCAGTCCCAGGACAATTGCCCCCCCAATGAGGAGGAAAACGGTGTTCTGGTCCATGAGGCGACGCTAGCCGACGCGACGGGTCGCTCCGCCCCGAACTCGGTCAACGACCACAACGATTGAGCCGGTTGATCGGTCGGCCCAGCGCCTTTTGTATTCCATGTCCATTCCCAGGTCATACCAAAACACGGGTTCGGGCTCGGCGGCCAAAGCGGTAATTGTCTGGAACTGGAGCAGGTGGCTGATCGACAACTGGCGAGCGGCTTCAACGAAGCTGAGCTGAAGCCCTCTGTACCTGCTGTTGCGTACCCCGCCGAAGATGTAGCCGATGTCGCGATCGTTGCGGCGGGCAACCATGGCCCGCAACCGGCCTCGCTCTCGGAGGCGGGCGATCATCAGATCATAAAAGCGGTGCATCGGCGGGCTCAGCAGGCCGTCTTCCTCAACGCCCTTCCAGCTTTCGGTCTCGATGCGAACACAGCGGTTGAATATGTCTGGATCCTGCGAAACGTTGTGAAACGTGATTCCCTCGGCCTCGGCCTGTTTTGACGCCCGGCGGATCGAAGTCCGGAAGCGGCTGGTTCGCCGTGCAAACCACGCATCAACGCCGTCGCCCAAGTCGGCAACCTGGCTGCTGATTCCCTCGCTTGCGCTTATCGGCCCCAGCCGGGAGAGAGGGCCTGCCAACTGGCGGGCGGCGTCTTGGTTCGGAACTCCCGGCAATACCAGCCTTTGCCACCCAGGTTCGACCTCAAGCGCAGCTGCCAGGATCTCGGCGAACCCCGCTGGGTCACCAGTAAGGATCGGCGAGGCAAAACCCCACAGTGGCTCCAAGCCCGCAATCGTGCATTCGCCGTCGGAAAGCTCATAGCGGGCCAGCAGAGCAAGTCCCAGGCCGCCCTCGCGAATGGTCAGCGGCTTGCTTTCGGGAGCGAAAGCCGCGTTGGCGGGCAGCACCCAGTCCGGGCCAGAACACCACTGGTCTATCCCGTTTGTGGCGTCAACGAATGCTTCCAACTCCCGCCAGATTGCAGCCAGATCCCCATTAGCGTCTTCGGCGGGCGGTATCACCTGGTAATTGTGCCCGCCCCACAGAATGATTGAACCCAAAGGTGTAGGTGCGGCCGCTAGCTGCCGATGGTTCACCGTGGCCCCCAACAGCTCTACATCTCAGTTCCGGCGCATGCGTCGCTCCGAACTTGGACGCACCGGAAACTTGACAGCGGCGCCACCCGTAACGAAGAAGAACGGTCCCAAAGAAACGGGCCCGGCCGAGGAACCAAGCCAGCCCGAGGTAGAGGTCACCCCCGAAGAAGACCAGGCCGCGATGGAGACCCCTGTCGAGCAAAACCACGCCCCGGCCCCGCCAGACCCACCGCCCGCAGACCCACCGCCCGCAGACCCGCCCCCGCCAGGGCTTTCACCGGCTGAATCCCTACCAGACCAGTCTCCACCAGACCAACCGCCCGCGGAACCGGTTGGCGAGTTCGGGGCCGAGACGCGTCCCGCATGGATGCCGCCATCAGCCGAACCAGCACCGCAGCCAGCGGTTCTTGTGGCCGACGCCCCCCCGCAGCTTCCTCAAAGCCCGCCCGCCGCCCAGGCTGCAACAGCCCCGCTTTCTGCCGCACCCGCCGGGCCCCAACTCGGCCCCGCGTCGATCCCGGCGAAACCTGAGGGCTACCCGAGGGCGCCGCAACAGGTTGCCGACCTTGGAATACCCGACGGCTTATTGGAAGACCTTTTTATGCGCCGCCTGCTTGCGGTCAAGCGCTCCAATACTCGTGAGATCTCTCAAGACCTTTCGGTAAGCCTCTCGGTGGTGCAGCAGGTGTCGGACGAGTTGCGAGACAAGGGCTACCTTGAATACCTCGGGCTTGACGGAAGGGACTACCGGTTCACCCTCACCGAGGCTGGCCAGGCCGCAACGATTGAGCGACTGAAGATCTCGCTGTATGCCAGCCACGTGCCAGTCTCGCTGGCCGAGTATCACCAAGTTGTTGAGTCTCAAAGGGTTTCGCTTGACCTCGACCAGAGCGCCGTCCGCGGCATTTTCTCGGACCTGGTGATGCCGGACCGCTTGATCGACAAGATCGGGTTCGGCCTTCTCAACGATGGGGCAATGTTTCTCTACGGGCCTCCCGGAACGGGCAAAACAAGCATTGCCGAACGAATGGGCGGCGTGTTCGACAGCCCCATCTTGGTGCCCCACTGCATGGAGTCAGGCGGACAAATTGTGATGGTTTTCGACCCGGTTGTTCATCGGCTTGTGTCTCCCCAGCCTGCGGGCCTGGACCCCCGCTGGGTTCTGTGCGAGCGACCTCTGGTGATCGTTGGCGGTGAACTGGGAATGGCAATGCTTGATCTGACCTTTGAGCAGGTTTCGGGGGTCTACAGCCCACCAATTCAACTGCTGGCCAACAACGGGATTCTGGTGATCGACGACTTTGGTCGCCAGACCATCACGCCCGAGGAGATCCTGAACCGCTGGATCGTGCCACTCTCCAGAGATGTCGATTTTCTTCGCCTCAACAACGGGGCAAAGATCACGGTGCCCTTCGCGGTGAAGCTTGTTGTATCCAGCAACTTCGACCCGAACCGCCTGGGCGACGATGCCTTTCTTCGGAGGCTGCGAAACAAGGTCTACGTTGGGCCGTGCACCGAGGAAGCCTTCGACACAATTCTGTTGAGGGCCGCCGCAGACATGAACGTTCAGGTGCTTGAGGGCGCCCCCAAGCGCCTCCGCGAAGTTGCCACCCGCTGGGTTGGTGAACTCCGCCCTTACATAGCGGTTGATTTCTGCGAACTGCTTTCCGGCATGTGCCGCTACCGGGGAATCCCGGCCGAGATGACCTCGTCGATGATCGATGAGGTGGCAGACGTGTACTTCATCGACTCTGAGGCTGCCGACGCCAACTGGTCTCGATCAAGCTCCCTTGGTAGCTAACCCCATCCGTTGGATCGCCTCAGCGTAATTCCCGGGCGCTCCTTGGTCTGCACGCCGTCTTTCACAACGAACGAGCCGTTCACCATGACATGGCTGATCCCATCGGGATAGTGAGCCGGATCTTCGAAAGTGCCGCGGTCAATAATCGACTCTCGGTCGAGGGCAACCAGGTCGGCTGCCAGGCCGGGTTGGAGCAGCCCGCGGTCGGCGAAGCCGAAGACTTCGGCGGGGCGGCCGGTCATCCGGTGAACGGCCTCTTCGAAAGTAAGGACGCCCAGTTCTCTTGCGTAATGCCCAAGGACGCGGGCGAAAGTTCCGAACAGGCGCGGGTGGGGCTTGCCAGCCAGGGTTGGGAGCCCGTCCGAGCCAATCATCACCCCGGGTGTGGCCAGAACGGTTTGAACGTCTGCTTCGCTCATTGAGTGAATCACCACCGTCGTTCTGGGGTCGGCTTCCACAATTGCCGCTGCGGTTTTGGTTGGGCTCACGCCCTGTTCGGTTGCGATCTCAGCGATCGAGCGGCCATCAAGTGACCTTTCAGAAGGGCAGGCTGCAATCACAACCGATTCTGGTTCGATGAAGTCGCGCTCACTCGATTCGGCGTCGAACGTGTCGTGATCCAGCACCGCTGAAAGCACCGTTGACCCGGCGGTGTATGGGTACTGATCGGCACTGACAACGAGGCCCTCCTTGTTGGCCGCTTCGATTCGTTGGAGAGCAGCCCCCACTTTTCCCCAGCTGTCCTTGCCAGACGCCTTCAGGTGGCTGATTACAACAGGCGCCCCAGACTGGCGGCCAATCTGGATGGCCTCATCGATTGATTCAAGAAGGCGCCTGCCCTCGTTGCGGATGTGGCTGGTGTAAATGCCGCCTGAGTCTGCAACCGCTTTCGCCAGGCGGATCAATTCGTCGGTAGCGGCAAACTCGCTTGGTGGATAGCCAAGCCCGCTGGACATGCCGATGCAGCCAGCTGCCATTGCCTCGTCGATCGCGTCAAGCAGTGACGCCATTTCAGCCTTGGACGGCGCTGCCTTGGACTTGCCCATGGCGCCCGCCCGGATGGTGCCATGGCCAACAAGAACCGCAGCGTTCACCGCAGGCGGGTTCGCTTCGAGGTATTGGAGATAGCCGCCGTACCCCCTCCACGGAGGCAGCTGGGTATTGGGGTGCAGGCTCTGGGCAAAATCGTTTGCCTCCGGCTGAGGAGCGGCGCCAAAACCGCAGTTGCCGACAACAACGGTGGTGACCCCGCCTCGCACCTTGAACGCCATGTCGGGATGATGGACAAGGGCGAAGTCGTCATGGGTGTGGCTGTCTATGAACCCCGGGGTTAGAACAAGGCCGCTCACGTCTACAACCTTGGCCTCTGGGTGGGTCAAATTGGGCCCGACCGACTCGATCACCGTGTCTTTCACCAACAGGTCTGCGAAACAGGCAGGCCCACCACTGCCGTCAATCAACTGACCGCCTCGAAACAAGGTGCGGCTCATTCTGTGATCCTCTCGGCTGGCGATCTGTCGCCTGCGCCTGCCCAAACCTAGCGCTGGGAAGGGGCGCGTGCTGATTGGTAGTCGCGAGCTAGTTGGTCAACGTTATTGCCGTTGCCGGAAGGCGGATTTGGTAGTCGGAGCCTATGGGCGCGCCGTCTACCTCGGCTAGTTCAGCAGCCGAGATGGAGCCCCACAGGTTGTAGGGCCCTGGCGCCAGGCGATGGCCGCCGGTTGGGTCACAAGCCTCGGTGGCAACAACCAACAAACCTTCGGCACTTTCGCCCGGCTCCAGTTGGAACACAGTTGCTGGCAGGTCTTGAATCCCGACAAACACCGAAGTTGAGGTAGAGCCCGATCCGAGGTAGCCCGTTACCTCGGCCCCCCACGAAACCTCGACAGTCCGGCTGCCAGTGTTCTGAATGGTGAAGGTTCCCGAGAGCCCCTTGCCGGGCCGAGTTGTGGCGGCTCCCAAGTCAACCGTTACCTCAAGCCCTAGCTCTGACGGGGCGACCGTGTTGGCGGGCTCGTTCAAACACACCGAGTCGGGCAGCGGGTCTGGCATTGGGTACTGGAAACTCCCGACGTGAAGGGACTCGATGAGCTCTCCGTGCTGGGCCAGTAGATCGTCGACCACGGGAAGGGAATCGCTTGAGGTAGAAACTGCCAGGCCGACACCGCCGTTCATCCCAATGCTGAGGAACCGCGCACCCTGGAGTTGGTCGAGAACGTCGGCTCTGGCCGCATCAAGTTCTGCGTTGAGATTGGGCGTTCTCCGGAATGCGATTTGATCGGGGTAGGGAGCCTTTGCCAGGAAGGTGAGGCAGCTCTTTTTTATGACGCTGTGGTGCAGGGTGACCAAAAGATTCTGGTCTGGCCAGCGGTCAAGCGCGTAGTAGGGAAGCTCGTTGTATGGCCCCGTGTACGTTCCAGCAACGGCCCGGGCGTTGCCTTGCATCCGCTGATAGGCGTCACCAAACGTTGGTGGCTCGGGCCCATCAAACAATTTCACGTCGCCGGGGCTCAGAATCTGGCACCAGAGCCCGCTGAGTCTGTCCGAGTACTCAGGAGATGCCAGGAAGCCGCCTGCCAACCGGGCAAAGGTTTGGCCCGCCGCCAACTGATCAGCCCAGTAGGTCAGCCCAGCGGGATCTGGGCTGCGGCCAAGGAGCCCGGCATAAAGCAAGGATGCGGCGATCTGGTTGTTTGCGGTTGCGGCGAACTCGGGCGACTCGGAGAATCCAACCAGCAAGTTGCCGGGCGAGAGGCCCGCATCCAGTTGGGCCCGCCAGTAGGCCGCTCCCGCAATGTCTGGCGGCCGGTCCAACACATTCTGATAGAGCGAATCCAGCAAACGAGTGGCGTCGTTCTCTCCGAATCGGGCAATCCCTTCGGTTGATTCGATGAACAGCTCTGCAATTGCTGTTAGCGACGATCCTGCTCGGAGTTGATCAGACCAGTGGGCCCAACCGGCCTGGTCTGGCAAACGGCCGAACGCGGCCAGGTACAGCCGGGCAATTGGCTCTCGGCTGCCGCCAAACTCAGCTGACTGAGCCAATGATGAAACCAGTTCGGCGGGTGCCAGGCCGGCGTCAAGCTGATCAACCCAGTATTGGAGACCGAGGGCGTCTGGCTCTCGGTCAAGCAGGTCTCGATATTGTTGGGTGATGAAATAGACCCCGCCATAGGGCTGGTCGGGCAGCGGTAAGTACTGAGGGTCGCTCTCGGCCTGGCTGGCGGTCGGCGCCACCAGCGCGCTGCCAACGGCAACTGAAATGGCAAGCAACAATCGCCATCGACTCTTCCGCGCTGTCAATGCCGCCCACGCAGCACCACCCCGCATGACACCCCCGTCTTGTTTGGCCTGCTTTCACCGTAGGGCGGAAAGTGTCAGTTGTGCTGTCAGCAACCAACACCCAGCCAGACAGGCACATCTCGGGGTGTGCCTGCCACTCGAACAGTTCCGTTCACGTTCATTTCCACCGAGCCGCCCCCGTCGAACTTGATCAGGTCGTCATAACCAGCGGCCTGAGCCCAGGCCAGCAATTCAAATGAGTCCATGCCGGTAGTTGAACCGAACGTGAGCATGCCTGTGTCCTTGTCCATTGCCAGGAAGCTGTGACGGCTGGTGTAGTGAGTTTCGGATCCAACGGGCGCCAGGTACAGGTCGTGCAGAACCTGACCGTTGATCAGCAGCGGAATACCTGCTGCGGCCCAACGCCATTCGGCCTCAACGTCCAGCTGCGGGGTTGACGGGGGCTGCCAGCCTCGCCAGCTTTCAAGCACCCGGCCGTCCTTCGAGGCAAGGTTGCTGTTCAGATTGAACGAGCCCTGATACACCCAGACCCGCTCGTCGTCGGGCCCGTTTGGCCGGTACCTCTCGCCAAGCACCCCGCGGTCAGCCCGGTGGTAGGCCCCAGGAACCGTCTGGCCGTCTATGACAGCGAAGCCAATTGGTGTTGGGTTCGGCCGATCCGGATTAAGGAACCAGTTGGCGTTGATCGACGCCACCGAGCATCGCTCGGCGCTGGTTTTCACATCTACCCGGCTGTAGTCGACGTCGACGACCAGGCCTCCCGGAATCTGGCGAACGCGGTAGCCGTCCTTTTCCAAAGACGCATTGTTCGGATCGGCGAACAAAGACCAGAGGGTGCCGGTTCGACCGACGTACTCGTCTGATTCTGAGAACAGAACCATTAGTTCGCCTCGTGGAAGCGTTCCAGAGTCCAGCAGGTTCAGCCAGTACGCAAAGCCGCTTCCGTCGGCCACTCGACACAGCACGTTTTCGTAGATGAGCCCAAGAAAGTCGGCATTGTTCAGGTTTCCGTAACGGTTCGAGAACTCGTCTGAATCCTCGAAGTAGCCGGATATCTCATTCAGCCCGGCTCCTGCTTTACTCACGCCTGTCCAATGGCTCAGGCCGCCTTGGTCTGGCTGGCGGAGGAAGTAGGCCTGGTAAAGACGCCACACTCTCGCCGTGGTTGGCGAGGCTTGCACGTCGTCGCTGTAGGCGGCGCTTGGTGAGCCAATTTGGCAAGGCGAGTCGGCTGCTTCCGCCGCTGGGGTGGGGACAATCCCAACAGCAACAGTCGATGCCATGATCGCTGCCACAAGCAGACCACTAAGGGGGCGGCGGGCAGTGCGGAGTGGGGAAGAAGTTTGGTGCATGAGAAGAACCTGGTGAACTTGCTTGGGTGGCCCCGCAACCGATCGTATTGTGACGCGACCGAGCGGTAAATGGGGATCACCCCTGTTTCGGCGCGAACGGCCGCCCCGTTCACCCCGATGAGTCAGATGGCCCAGCAGGCCGAATCAGGTCCCGCTGGCCTGGCCCACTCGTTCGGCCCGCAGGGCGGCTCGCCGAACCTTGCCCGCATCGTCGCGAAGCGGTTCGTTCACGAACTCGAACGACCTCGGCATCTTGTATGCCACCAGGCGGTCAGCCAAGAACTCACGCAGTCGTTCCTCGCTTACCGGCCCGTTCACTTGCACTATGGCGTGGACCCGACTGCCCTTGTCTTCATCTGGCAGGCCGATCGCAACGCAAGTGGACACATTGGGATGAGCTCCGAGAGCGGCCTCTACTTCTGCTGGGTAGACGTTCGCGCCGCCAACCAGAATCATGTCTTGGCGGCGGTCTGACAAGTAGAGGTAGCCGTCTTGGTCCATCCAACCAATATCTCCAAGGCATTCCCAACCGTCGCGCTCGTCTGGCTCGGCACCCACATATCGGTAGGTCGGCGTGGCTCGACCAACTGCCCGCATCCAAACATCGCCGGTTTCACCTGGCGCCAGATCGTTGCCGTCCTCGTCGCAGATCTTCATCTCGCCCGAAACCGGCTTACCAACCGACCCCCGGTGCTCCAGCCACTCGGTACCGCTCAGCATCGTTGCCGCCTGGCCCTCTGTGCCCCCGTACAGCTCCCACAAAACTTCAGGCCCAACCCAGTCAAGCCACACATCCTTCAGCCACTCCGGGCAGGGCTCGGCAAGGTGAACCGCCCGCTGCAATGAAGAGATGTCGTATGCGAACTTCACGTCATTGGGAAGTTTCCACATGCGCTGCATCATTGTTGGCACCAGATACATCGCTGTTGCTTGGTGATCCTGAACTGCGGCCAGCGTTGCCTCGGGGTCAAAGCGCGGTAGCAGAACCACGTGGCCCCCATTCAACAGCGTCAAGGCCGTCCATATGAAAGGCCCGTTGTGATACAGCGGACCGGGGATCACCATTGTTGATCCTGGAACTGCGCCAAAGAGAGAGGCCAGGGCCCCCAGGTCGGGGCTGGCCAGAGACGGGTCACCGGATACGATCAGTTTGGGTCTGCCTGTCGATCCCCCAGAAGTTGGGGCCTTCCAAGCAGGCGACACCGCATCGGGAAGTGGGGAATCGTCAAGATCCTCGGGAGGCAAGAAGCCACTTTCCAGACTGGCGCCCTCGGCCCGTTGAATCCCGACAACTACTTTCGGCTTGGCCAGTTCGGTGATGGCCTCCAGCTCAAGCCTGGGAAGCCGAGACGAGACGGGCTGAGGAATTGCTCCCAGCTTCCAGCAGGCAACTGTGGTTGTCAGAAACTCGACGGAATTGGGCTCGGCGATAGTGACGAAGTCGCCAACGTCAACCCCCAACGACTGAAGGTGGCGGGCGAGGCGGTTCGCCAGTCGGTCGAACTGGGCGAAGCTGATGGTGCGGCCGTTAAAGGTGAGGGCCGGTTGATCGCCAAGCTCCACGGCGAAGCGGCTGAATCGGGCGGCGTAGCTCTCCATGTCCGGCATGGGTCGTGAAGGTAGGCCCAGTTTGGAATGAGAACAAGTGTCGGTGCAGCGCGGCTTCGGCGTTCAGCTGTGCGTTTTGGTCCGACGGTCAGGGTCTTGGTCTGATCTTGGCGCCTTCTTGGTGTACATCGCACGGTCGGCCAGGTCGATGGCAGCGGTGGCACCTGTCCCTGAATCTGGCCTGGCGAAACCCACCGAGGCGCCCACTCTTACCGTGACTCCGTTGCCTATTGCGATTGGTCCGCCGCACGCGGCCTCGATGCGCCTTGCCAGTTTCTCAACGTCAGACCCGGTTGCGCTGCCATGAACAAATCCGACGAACTCGTCGCCTCCCATGCGAGCGAGGGCGTCTTGAGCCTTCATGCAGTTACGCAGCCGGCGGGCAATGTGAACCAGAACGGCGTCGCCTGCTTCGTGTCCGTGCTTGTCATTCACAGCTTTGAACTCATCAAGGTCAATCACAAACACCCAGGGCTGGTCAACGTCTTGCTCCAGGTGGGCGGCCAGAAGACGGCGAAATTCTTGGGCGTTGAGGAGGTCGGTAAGCCCATCGTGAGTTGCCCGATGCTGGATTTCGTCCTCTCGAAGCTTCTGCTCGGTGATGTCGAACATCTGGGCTGCCAAGGCGTCGGAGCTGAGGTCAAAGATGTGCACCTGAGCCCATCTTGGGCTGGCGTGACCAGGAATCTCGTACTTCATTCGCAGCTCGTGATCTTCCAGAGAAGCAGCGGTGGCCGCGTTCTGAAGCCAGTCGAACAGGGTGGCGTGGTCTCGTTGAAGCGAGTCTCCGGGGGCTTGTGGATCCAACCCAAGCAGTTCAATGCCTGCTTCGTTAACCGTCTCCAGAATCAGATCTTCGCGGTTGCGTCCTATGACCAGAAGCCCGTCGCGCATGTGCTCGATGATCGAGGCGTGGCGGCGTTTGGTTTCACCTGCCACCCAATCTTCTGAGATGTCAACGGTCACCCCGTGCAAAGGCGCGTCGCGGCCGCCAGCTCGTCGTTGGACCGAGCTTCGCACCATGTGCGGCGAGTTTGAGCCAGGCAGTTTGTGCACCATGCTGGTGGAACCGGTTCTGAAAAGCTGTCGTCCGTGGTCCGCCACCTCGGCTGCTGCTTCGGTCCCAACTATGTCCAACAGGTTGCGGCCAACCAGTTGGCTAGGGGTTATCCCGACCAGTGTTTCAACGTGGCCCACGGCTTGGGTAACAGTTCCGTCTGCGTCCGCCTCCCAAACAATGACGCGAAGCGCATTTAGAGCCAGAGCCACCTCGGACAAAGAGCCGATGTTTGGCCAGAGTGCATTGACTGTGAGCCCGGCCCCCAGGATCACAAACCCTGTTACACCAAGCCACCATAGGTCTACGTTGCCATAGGCGCCGGATACGGCCAGAGCCATGACTGCCGTTGCAAGAGTGAGCGCAGAAGCCCGAATCGACTCGATCCAACCAATCCCAACCGCAGCCAACATGACGGGCAACAGTGGATACCAGAGCACGGGGACGACAGAGACAATCATTGCCAATGCCACAACGTCCAGGATCGCGAGGGCCACCGTCTGCGACGGACCGCTCTGGAACTGAGAGGCCAGCCCGATCGCGGCAAGAAGAGTTACATACACTGCTCCTCCGGCCAGAAGTTGAAGCTGAGCGGCCCCGGTAGGTATCAGGATGGCGGCCAGGACAGCGGGGGCGGTTATCAGCAGATGCATCTGCCACAGAAATCGCCGAAGAGCCCGCCGTCTGCCGGTGGCGATCGAAGACGCCCACAGATCGGCGAGCACAGCCTCGTCTCTTCCGGCGGCACTCCATTGCATGCCATGGATTTTCGGCCCGGTCTCGCCAACCCTGTACCGAGCAATTACTACTTTCTTAACAGTCGTCTGACCTATAAAAGCAGAGTCGACTCGCCGGAGGCTACCCCCATGCCCTCTCGGGAGTAGCCGCATGATGCACTTCGCCGTCCTGATCAAAGATCAGGAAGTTCTTGAACGATCTCAAGAACCAGCGGTCGTGGCTAACCGCTACAACCGTGCCTTCGAACGTCGCCAAACCCGCCTCGAGCGCTTCCGCCGATGCAACATCCAGGTTGTCAGTCGGCTCATCCAAAAGCAGGAGGGTGGCGCCGCCCAACTCCAGCAGCAGGATCTGGAAACGCGCCTGTTGGCCGCCCGAAAGCGTTTCCCAAGGTTGGCCGGCTGCATCTTGCAACTCATACCGCCCAAGCAAGGCCATTGCCTTGCCCTTCGCATTCACCTGACCGTCGATGTGGTCTGTCGTCAGGATTTCCTCGATCGTGCGGGCCATCAGTTCGGGATGTTCGTGGGTTTGGGAGAACAGCCCGGGAACGACCCGGGCCCCCAAACGCCAGCTGCCCTCGTGGCGAACGTCTGCACCGGCCAGCAGCCTCAAGAAGTGGCTCTTGCCACTTCCGTTTCTGCCAACAACGGCAACGCGGTCGCCAAACCACAGCTCGGTGTCGAAGGCAAACGTGAGGTCGGTTAGTTCCAGCTGTTCGATCATCACGGTTCGTTTGCCCGTTCGGGACCCCGTGAGGCGCATGTCGATTTGTTGCTCGGCAGCTTGGTCCGGAGGCCGCTGGGCTTCGTCGAAGTGACGCAGCCTGGTTTCGGCTGCTCTGGCCCGACTGGCGTTTGCATCGCTCATGGCGGCGCGCCGTTTCATTTCCTTCATGTGCTTGAACAGGCGCTGTCGTTCGTCAGCCCAACGCCGATTTTCGTCGTCAATCCTGGCATGGCGAGCGGTGCGGGCCTCGGCCCAACCAGCGAACGATTCGCCAAGAGTCCAGCTGCCGCTTGCCTCAAGGGTGACTACTTTCTGCGATGTCTGGGCCAACAGCTCGCGGTCGTGGGAGATGTAGAGGATGGTCTTTGAGCTTGCGTTCATCCTTTCGGCAAGCTGCCGCTTCCCAGGGACGTCAAGAAAGTTGTCTGGTTCGTCAAGGAGGAGCAGGTCGAACTCGGAGCGGAAGAGGAGTTCAAGGGCCAGGTGTTTCTGCTCGCCCCCCGAAAAGGTGTCTGTGCGACGATCGGCCACTTTGGACCATGGCAGCCCAACCGCCCGGTCTGCGCACTCGGCCCACAAAACCTCCAGGTCGTATCCACCGATGGCCTCCCAGTTGGCAAGTGCGTTGGCGTAACGAACGTTCGAGCGCTCCGTTGGGTCGGTGGCGATTCGTTCCTCGGCCGACCGCAGCAGCGCAGCGGCCTCGCTAAACCGAGGGGGCGACAATTGAAGGTAGAGATTGCTGAGGCTCAACCCTTCCTGCATCCCAACCATCTGGCTCATGAAAGCCGCCGAGCCAGCAAGGCCAATGGCCCCAACGGTTGGCTTGAGTTCGCCTGCGATCAGTCGCAACATCGTGGTCTTGCCAACTCCGTTTGCGCCAACCAGTGCGGTGTGGTCACCGTCGCCGATCTTGAATGAAACGTCGGCCAGCAGGGTTGGGCCCGTGCTGTAGGCGAACGACACATTGGCTACATCGATAGATCCCACCGGGCGAAGCTAGCGGCGTGTTGCTGTAGTTGGGAAGCCAGTTTTCTGGAACCTGCCAAGGCGCTTCTCGCTTTGGGCGGGCCCGACCTCGCCGCAATTACTAAGGTTCCGGGATGCCAAAGCGAGAGTTTTCCTTCGAACAAGGCCAACCAGCCAGGTTGGTGGTTTCGTGGAAAGGCCGGTGGAAGAACATTGAAGTATTCCTGGACGGCACGAAGCTGACCGACATCCCCGACCAGTCCGCATTGAAGGCCGGCTATCCGGTCAACCTGCCGGGTGGTACATCGGTGGTGGTTCAAATGAAGCCGGGAATGACTGCTGGACTGGATGTGAACTGGCAAGGCAAGCCTTTGCCCGGTTCGTCCGCAGACTCGGTAACAGGCGTTCGCGAGTCTGCACAAATGGCCAAAGGAATTGGCCCTGCCCGCAAGCTGGCAACGGCGGGCGTCACTTAGCGCTTGGGCTAGTTGGGCAGGGGGTTGCTGGCACGTTTTCGCAGGCGGCGAACAACGAAGAACGCCAGTAGGCCCAGAATCAAGCCGCCTCCCACCAAGACCGGTAATCGAGATGGCTCTTCTGCAAGCACGCTGCCCGTGATGGTCCCGCCTCGATAGAGGTCGGCCAAAAGGGTGACCGGGTTCGATCCGTCTCCTTCGTTGACCGTGGTGAGAAGCAGCACGGTTGGGCTTTGAGGGTCATCGTTTGGGCCAGCAACCACCACTTGTGCGAACAACGCGGTCTGATCCCCACAGCGTGAGTCTCCACCGGCTGCGGCACCGGCAACCAGCGCGTTTACAAGGCGCTCGGCTAGCGGGGCATCAGCGTCAGCGCCAAAGGCTGCAACGGCATCAACTACCACTGCCTCGCTAACCAGAATGTTGCCCTGGGCGGTCACGTTTGGGCCCTGTCGGTCTAACGCCACGGTCATGTTCTCGGAGCCGGTGAATCCCGCGGCAACGCCGTCCGAGGTAACAACGCCGTGTTGGCGCTGCTGAGGGTCTGAGTCAAACTCTGGGCTGGTTACCTCGGCCAGCACTTCGGCTGAGGTTCCTTCTTCGTTCAGAAGGTCAACCATTCTTGGAGGCACGTCGTTGTTCAGAAGGGCCTGAGATATCCCTGCTCCCTTTCCCGGAGCCAGTGCAACCAGCCCGAGGGGTTTGTCCAGATCGCCTAGGACCGCGGCGGGTACACAAGACGCAACCGCAACCCCAACCTCACCCGTCTCGGGGTCTACCCCAACGATCGACCAGGTTGCTTCGGAGGGGGACGGCACAAGAGCCAACAGCAGGATGGCCGCCGCACTCAAGGTGGCAAGCTTCGAGGTGAGTCGCCGTAGGTTCAGCACAGCCCATGTAACCACGTCCGCCAGCCTCGGTAGGCCAAGTCGGCGAGATAACCTTCGCCGCTCAGGTGTTCAACAGGCTTTTCTGGCCCCGAGCCCTCAGCCCCCGTAGCTCAGTGGATAGAGCATTGGTTTCCTAAACCATGTGCGGCAGTTCGATTCTGCCCGGGGGCGCAATTTGTGCCGTCGCTAGTTGGCTGTCAAACGGCAGGCACCCCGGTGGACTCAACGGGGACCCAGATGGTGAGGCACCTGATCGGGGAAGTCGCTCAGGTCGATGTACTGTCATACCGCAGGTGTATGGTCGATAAGAGGCAAAGGAGCGATCATGAACCAGGAGAATGACACCGTCACGGTCCTGACAGCATCTGAGTTTGACCAGGCCATCGAAGCGGCTCTGAAAAACGCTGGATACTCACTCGAGGAATTGCAGACACAAGCGCGCACCGGGGTATTCGGCAGTGAACTGGCAAGACGGACGTGGTTCGCCGTCGCAGCGTTCGTTGATTGAGCTGCAGGCAGAAGCCCGAGCCTTCGCCAAAGAAACGAGTGATCTACTCAACGCGACCGTGACCAACGGCATCCGCATCGGGGCAGCGGTGCATCCAACAAGAGGAATGCTCCTCGGCCTTGGGTTGGGCAAGAACAATCTTGTCGCGGATCCGATCCCGCTGGCGCAACACGCGGCCAGCGCACGCCTCTTCCTAAGTCTCGTGCACACAATGGTGTTGGACCAGGAGGAGCAATTCCTGACTGCTTTCAGCACCACCTACAGCGTTCAGATTGGTGACGCCGACGATGCCGATGTGCTCTGTTCCTACGACTATGTTCGTAATCCGCCCAACAAGTACCCCGCCGCCCATATGCACGTCTACAGCACGTCGGATGAGACCAAGGACTTGTTCGAGACCCTCAACACCCCGAAGCGCAAGATGGCCGATCTTCATCTCCCAGTTGGAGGAAAGCGATTCCGGCCATGCCTAGAGGATATTCTTGAGTTCCTCATCCTCGATGAGCTCGTTGAGCCCCGAGATGGTTGGGAAGAAGCTATCGAAGCCGGAAGAGAGCTCTGGTTTCAGCGGCAACTCGGGGCAGCCGTTCGGCGCAACCCACAACTCGCGCAGGACCAGCTGAACGAACTGGATCCGTCGTAGCCTCGTCGCACCCTTGAGTCAGCTTCGGCGCTCGCACTTCACTTCTAGAACCCCCAACTGCAACTTCAGCTGGGTCGTGCTCGTGCTCAAGTTCGTTGAGTTGTGTCTTGAGTTCCTTGATCTGACCTTCGCACTGCGCCTGTCTCCGGCGTTGGCCGCTGCCTCTTTCTCCCGACCCCGCTCATTCTTGGCGAACTGGGTGCCTGTACCCCCGATTTTCCGTAGTAGGGACACCCAGAATGGCGAAACTTGATCGGGGCCGCCGATTTCGCTCTCGTCTCGGCAGTGGATAGTGTCCCGGCAATCGGCAACCCTGTGCACATCCGGTCTTCCCCGACGCTTTTCCGTGGCTGGTTGGTTGTGGCAGGTGTGTTCATCACGCTGCTGGTTACTTCCGGCCTTGGGTTCTACAACGCGTCGGTAATCCTCCAGGCAGCAACTGAAGAGTTTGATGCGTCGGTTAGTGCGGTCTCGGGGGCTACCACCATGTTCTTCGCGGTTGGCGGGGTCAGCAGTTTTGCGTTGGCCCGACTTATGGACCGCGCCGATTTGCGCTGGTTCTATGTGGCCGGGGGAGTGGCTGGTGCAGCTGCCCTTACCGGCCTCCGATGGGTCAATTCGGTAGCTGGGTTGTATGTGTTCTTTGCTCTGTTCGGGGTTGGTTTCGCACTGGCCGGCCTGGTGCCTGGCACAAGCGTTGTTGCCAGGTGGTTCACGGTTCGGCGGTCGGTTGCATTGTCGATTGCAACTACGGGCCTATCGGTTGGAGGGATCGCAATCACCCCCATTGCCGCCCGCCTGATTCGGGACCGCTCGCTCTCCGAGGCCGGCCCGATTCTTGGAGCAGTTTGGCTTCTGGGCGTGATTCCAGTGGCCTTGGTGCTGATTCGATCGCATCCATCAGATCTGGGCTTGCAGCCAGACGGGGCCGCGCTTGACGAAACCGAGAAGGCGACACGAAGTACAGACGGCGCAACATTTCGCCAGGCTGTAGGCACTCGGTTCTTCCGCTTCTTGGCCGCCGCCTACGCGTTGATCTTCATGGCCCAGGTTGGGGCGATCGCCCAACTCTTCACCCTCGCCACCGAACGAGTGGACAGAACAACAGCAGCGGCCTCGTTGTCGGCCTTGGCGTTCGCCAGCGTGGTTGGTCGCCTTGCTGGCGGTTTGATTGCAACCAAGGTCTCAACTCGGCTGCTAACCGGGGTGCTCTGTGTTGTGCAAACCGTGGCCCTTGTTCTGATTGCCTTGGCTGGCACGCGCGGGGCACTCATTTTCGGCTGCGTGGTTTTCGGGATCAGCATCGGGAACCTTTTGATGCTGCAACCGCTGCTTTTGGCCGAGGCGTTCGGCGTTCGCGAGTACGCCAGAATCTATTCCTTCGGCCAGTTGCTGGCCACAGTTGGGGTAGCAGGGGGACCGTTCCTGATCGGCTTCCTCCGAGACATCTGGAGTTATCAAACGGCGTTCCTGCTGGCAACCGTTGGAAACGTTCTGGCCATCGGTTTGCTGGCGCTGGCCGGATCGGCGGAAGAAGCCCGCCTGGAAACGGCTAGTCGAAAGGCTCTATATCAACCTCAAGACCAACCCTCTCGGCCGTCATTATGAATTCGATGATCTCAAGTTTCTGGTTCCGGGCTTGGCGAGATGCGAGGTCTACCACCCACTTGTCGCCTGCCAACCGAGCTGCGGCTTGGCCCATGTCGGCGCCGCCTCGGTGGTGCACGGCCATCAACTCAAGGAACAGGCGATCGGCATCTGTTCCGGTAGCGTTTCGCAGAGCGTCCATCTGCTCCTTAGAGGCCAGCCCAGCCATTGAGTCGAGCGCCATCTCCGAGCCCATCCAGCCCATCACGGTGGGAGGCCTGTCTTGGAGGTTGTGGCCCCACTCTTCCAGCTGGGCTTCCATCCGCCCGATTTCATAGGACTGGAACATCAGGATTTCCCGAGCAAAGATTTGCACCTCGGGCAACTCGCCGTTGGCCAACTCGAACTGAGCCATGGTCAAAGCCTGCTCGTGATGGGTGATCATGTCCTGCAAAAAGCCAACATCGGCGCTGTCGGCGCTGGGACTGCGATCAATTGTGGCGCCTACATACCCAGCGGCACTGCCGAGCCACAGCACGGCCAAGCTCAACACGATCAGTTGACCCCACCCCAGCCCAGGGCCGAGACTTGTTTCGGCTGCTTTGGGCTCGTCATTTGGCTGTTCTGGAGACAAATCGTTGTCCGAATTCATGGCGCGAACTGTATCGGCGGAGTACAGGCCCAGGACAGCTGGGCGTAGTCTGGGCCGGTGCCCGAAGCTTCTTCGCCAATCCCAGCCAAAGAGCTGCCTCAAGGTGAGGAAAAACGTGCTGCGGTAAAGGAAATGTTCGACACGATTGCGCCTCGCTACGACCTGGTGAACCGGTTGATGACCTTCCGGCTGGATGTGCGGGTTCGCCGTCAAACCTTGCTGGCGCTGGATCTCCCTTTTGGCGCCAAGGTGTTGGATCTGGCCTGCGGGACCGGAGACTTCGTTCGCGCTTTGGCCAAGCTCGGCCACACCCCGGTTGGGGTTGACCTCAGCTACGGAATGATGGCGGCAGCGCCCGAGCCTGGGCGCTACGTGCAGGGCGACCTGCTAGCACTGCCTGTGGCAGACAACTCGGTAGACGCCGCAGTGTGCGGCTACGCACTACGCAACCTGGTCTCACTGCCGCCCTTCTTTGGCGAATTGGCCAGGGTGGTCAAGCCGGGCGGGCGGGTGGCGCTGGTTGACGTGTCTGCACCGGAGAATCGACTACTTCGGGTGGGGTTCGACATCCACTTCAACAAGATCGTGCCGTTTGTCGGGGGGCTCTTCTCGGACAAAGAGGCCTACAGCTACCTGCCAAAGTCGGTGGCCTACCTTCCGCCGCCCGACGAGGTGCTCAGGATGTTTGGTGAGGCAGGATTTGAGAGTGCGAGACGCCAACAACTGACAATGGGTATCGCCCAAATGTATGTTGCCAACCGTTCGGCAGAGGCATAGCGCCGTGCATGTCCTAGTTAACCCGACAGCCCGTTCCGCCGCCTCCGACCGCGAGAAAGTAGGCGATCAGCTGCGGCGACTAGGCCATAGCCCCGTGATTCTGGAGCCAGCATCGGTGGCCCAAATTGCCCCACTGATCAGGAAGCATCTGGCAGCCATCAAGCGGCTGATCGTGGTTGGCGGCGACGGCCTAATTCATCACGCCCTGCCCGCTGTGGCCCAGACCGAAATTCCCATCGGGATTGTGCCAAGCGGAACCGGCAACGACTTCGCCCGAGCTCTTGGCCTTCCGAAGCGGCGAAAGCAGGCTGTTGAGGTTGCAGCCCAGGCCGACCCCCAGCCGGTCGACCTGATCAAGGTAGATCTGGCGGCGGGCCCTGGTCGGTGGGTGGCAACGGTTCTAACGGCCGGATTCTCGGGCCGGGTAAACCAAACCGCTAACGAGCTGAAGTTTCCACCCGGTCAACAAAAGTACACAGTGGCCACCCTGATTGAGGCGAAGCGGCTGAAGGCATTCGACCTTGGGATCGTGATCAACGGCAAACAGCTCAGTAGGCGATGCAGCTTCTTCGCTGTCGGCAACACCAGCCACTTCGGTGGCGGCATGGCCATCTGCCCAACTGCCAACCCGTTCGATTCGAGGCTCGACCTAACCCTTGTTGGCGAGGTCTCACGATTGGCGTTGCTGCGCATGCTGCCAACCGTTTTCGCCGGCCGCCACGTTCGCCACAAAGACGTACTTCAGCTCACCGGTGGCTCAGCCACACTTACCCTTGACGAGTTGTTGTGGGCGGATGGCGAACTACTTGGGTCTGGGCCAGCTGATCTGGTGGTGGTGCCCCGGTCATTGCAGGTAGCAGGGGCCGTTTGCCCGCCCAGCGCGGCTGGGGCCTAACGTATGCAGGGTGAGTGACAACACAGGTGACGGCCAACCTAATCGGCCGCGGGATCCCAGGTACAAAGAAGACGAGCCAGGTCTACCTCACCCGGCGCCAGCGCCTCCTCAGAATCCAGGGGCCAGTGGGCCGCCGCAGGTTCCTGCTCCGCCTTCTCGCCCCCAGGCTCAGCCTCCGCTCACCCCACCCCCGGCAGCTTCACCCCCGGTCACCCCCGCTCCAATCATTCCTGCGGTCACGCCGCCCCCGGTCAGTCAGCCTCTGGCCGCTCCCGCTCCTGCCATTCCTCCGGCAGCTCCACCACAGTCACAGATCCCTCCGGCTGCGGTTCCGCCTCAATACGCGTCTCCCGCTCAGCCAGTTTCCGGTCATCCCCAGCCAGCAAAGAAGAAGAGTCGGGTTGGGGTTGGCATTGCTGGCGGCTTGCTGGCAGCAGCGGTCGCTGGCGGCGGTTATGTGGCCCTCAGCGGCGATGATTCAGAGGTGGTTACCGCAACGGACCCAGTTGTCACCACAGTTGCCCCAACCCAGGAAACAACTACCGCCCCGCCAACAACCGAAAGCGGCGCAGAGACGTCAACCACAACCGACCAAGCTCTTCCCGCAACGGTCGCCGAGCTTGCCCGGTCAACGGTTCAGGTCGTTCTGCTGTCAAATGGCCAGCCGTCGTGCTTGGGCTCGGGCACCTTCATTGACAACAGCGGCTCGATTCTCACGAACGCCCACGTGGTCGAGCCTTCCGATGGCTGCCGTTATGACACCATCGGCATCGCCGTAACTGACAACGCCGGGCTTCCTCCCGAATTGCTGTACACGGCCGGGATTTACGCATATGACCCTCTGCTTGATCTGGCAGTGGTGCGGATCGAGGGGGGCATCGATGGCGCAGCCGTCCCCGAGGATTTCCCCGGTGTTCCGGTTGGAGACAGCGACCAGGTTGAGATTGGCGACGAGCTCCGAATCTTGGGCTACCCCGGAATTGGCGGAGACACCATCACCTTCACCAACGGGGTTGTCAGCGGCTTCACCAGCCAGGCCGAGGTTGGTGATCGTTCCTGGATCAAGACCGATGCAACGATTGCTGGGGGGAATAGCGGTGGCGCAGCTTTCGACACAGCGGGCCAACTCATTGGCATCCCAACTCAAGCTTCGGCTTCCAATTCTTCGCCAGTGGTCGACTGTCGGTCTATCACCGACACAAACGGCGACGGCGAGATCAACAGCGCCGATCAGTGTGTGCCAATCGGCGGATTCCTAAACGGGATTCGACCCGTGAATTTGGCCGTCCCCCTCATCCTCGATGCCCGCTCGTCCGAACGGATCGAGTTGGATCAGACCCAGGTGTTCGTTGACGGAGCACCGGCAGACTTCGACACCACCGCCACCTTCTTCTCGAATCCGGGCTGGACCATCGATGCCAGTGAGGAAGAAGGCTTCGTTCCAGATTTCGTGCCAACAGTGGCCCAGGGGACTGATTCTCTTTGCATCTGGTTCGATTGGAAGGGAATGGCAGACGGGGTGGTCTGGGACGGCATCTGGCTGGTTGACGGCGAGATCAACGAGATCTACAGCCTGTTTGGGGCTTCTTGGGCGCTTGGCCCGGAGGGGGTCGACAACTGGGTGTGTGCCCTCGACCCCGATGGCCTCTCGGCCGGTATTTATGAGTTCGCATTCTTGGTTGGTGAAGACGTGAAGTTCGTGGAATCGATCAGGGTCACGGCCGAGCCGGTGTCGGTCTATCAGGTTGACTTTGTGAACCGTACCGGCGCGGAGATCTGCTACTTCTATGTGGCTCCTTTTGGAGCCAGCGACACGGGCTTGGATGAGCTCGGTCTTCAGGACACGATGGCTGATGGAGACACCGTCACCCTGCCCGTGCCAGAGGGCGAGGTAATCGTTGATGCCTATAACTGCGCCTTCGAACCAATCTTCGCCAACTACGACGGCATCATCATCGACGGAGACGGGTTCTACGAGCTAGCCAACTAGCAACTGAACAAAGCTAGTCGTCGAACTTGGGCTGTCGGCCAGCCTTTTTCTGGCTTTGGCGCCGCTTGTCCTGGAGGCGGCGTTCCTTGGCCCCTCGGCTTGGTCTGGTTGGCCGACGGGAGGCTTTGGGCCTGAGCGCGGCGGCTATTCGGCTAGACAACCGCTCGGCCGCGGCCTCCCTGTTGCGGAGCTGAGATCGGTGAGCGTCAACCACCACCCGAAGTCGCGATCCGAAGGCTTCCGTCAGCCGTTGCCGCTGTACGTTGCCGAGTACGGCCGAAGCCTCGATGTTGAACACAACCTCGGCCCGAGTGTTCGAGGTGTTTGCATGTTGGCCCCCGGGGCCTCCAGACGGGCCGAAACGCCAGCGCAACTCTGAAGCGGGAATGGTGAGGGCCGCGGAAACCCGAACCGGGCCCCTCGGCCCGGCGGGAGTTCGGCCGGGCCCAGGCATATGAACCACCGTACCTGGTTCAGAAAGAGCAATCTCTCACGGGGTATGGCAATTGGGGTCGCCGACGGGCCAAACTGTCACAAGGAGTGAATAATGGCGCGAGGCGACAAACGCAGACGACGAACGGTTGGCTTCATCGCGGCGGTGGCTGCGGTACTGATAGCCAACCTTGCCGTGATCCTTGTTTTCCAGTTGGACAACGCCGACGGTGACTCTGAGCGAATCTCAGTTCAGCCGCGCTCTGAAGAACCAGCTGAGCCCACCTCAACCACCCAGGGCTCAACAAGCTCGGCCCCCTCAACTACGGCCGCTCCTTCGTCGAGCACAACCACAAGCACAACCGAGGCGCCAACAACCACCGCACCACCAACCACTATCGCACCACCGCCGCCAACCACCGCCAGGCCGCCAACCACGCGTCGACCAACAACTCGGCCACCGGCAACTGCACCTCCAACCACAGCGGCGCCAACAACCACCGCACCGCCAACCACGGCGCCGACGATCCCCACCATCAGCGTCCCGCCTCCAACGTTCCTTGGCGACTAAGCCGCTTGGCGACTAAGTCGCACCCGGCTACTGAAGGATCGTTACCCCGCCTGTGTCTTCGCTAACCACGCAGGCGATGCCTTCCTGGTTCACGTTCACGTCCATGTCTCCCATGTCAAGCGCCGGTGGCGTCGGGAAATTCGGGGTGCCCTCAATTCGAACTGTCAGATTCGACGGGTCGGCCCCGCTCTCGACGAACTGCTCGGTATAGGCATCAATCAGAATCTGTTCGGTAACGGCGTAGGCGGCCGACATGCATTCGCTGCTGCCAATGACGTTCTGGGCGTAGGCGTAGGCCAGCGGGGTAAGCCCAAGGTCGGTGTCTACCCAGGGGAACACGTCGGTTAGGCGGCCAACGTAGCCCTTGCTCACAGCAACAGAATCTGCGGTGGCAACGGCGTCGACCCTGGGCCTCACGAACACGATGGAATCGCCCGGAATGATCACTTCGGTTGAGCCATCTCGAAGGTAGCGGACCTGGGCCGAGGTGCCCTCGACGCAGGTGTCCACATCACCCTTGGCTGTCATCGTCACCTTGTCGGTGCGGTAGACCTTGCCGAATATCGAATGCTCTCGCAGGCCCTCAACTGGAACCTCGGCGAATATCCGGGCCCGGCAATCAAGGGCGATCTGTTCAATGCCAACGATCCGGGCCTCTTCTGGCAGTTCCACGCTGACCGAAACCTCACCGAATTCAGGGATAACCCTCCACGGCCACTGGAACGATGCGATTCCCAGCCAAAGAACCAGACCTCCAACAAACAGAACTCCGGCCATGGCGCCACCGATAATCTTGTTCACGAGAGTCCTTTCGCAGCCTGGTAGTAGGACGCCTCAAAGCCCAAAAAGTCGCGAATTCCTGTCCGCCCGTGTGACTGCTCCCTCACTTTCCCGCCTCCTCTGTTGCTAATGATGAGGGTTGGTTTCAAGCGTGTGACAAAACGCGTCGGTCCGATGTCAACCTGAGACAGAAGCGATTTGGTGGGCCATTCTTGGGCCCGGGTTAGGAGCAGGGGCAAACAGTGGTGTTGGCATTTGATGAATCTCGAAGTACCGGCTGGGTCGAAGAGGCGCGGGGCAGTCTTATTGACGTCCCCGCTTTTGAGATCCCCGCTTTCACCTCCGCTGATTCCAGACGGTTGCAACCAATGGCAGTTGCCGCCGCTTTTGGAATTGCAATTCTGGTGCTGGGCCTAGCTCTCGGTGCGTTCCAGACAGGCTCAATACTGGCCGGGATACTTCTTGTTGGCTCTACCTTGGCTGTTGTTGAAGATCGCCGGCTCACGCCAGCAACAGCAGCAGCACTTGGCTCCCTTCACGTGTTTGCTCTGGTCGTCTTCACCCTCTGAGGCAGAGAAGCCTCGCGGTAAGTTCTTGGCCGAACGGCTTGCCCCTCGCTGACGGCGCGGCAACGGGCTGGCACACTGTGGGGCATGACTCGATCTGGCCGAACGCGGCAGCTGCGGTCGACAGAAGGCAAAGGTCGACTCCGGCTGCTGGCGATCCCGCTTGTGCTGGTCGGGTTGGCGTTTGGGGCGTCCGGCTGGTTCGACCGCTCGGCTGAGGAAACCGTTGACCTTGGGCCGGTCCGCAGGTTGGTTGTTGTAAACGATGCTGGCCCCATTCGGATCAGGGCAAACACCGATGACGACCCGGCGGGCGTTGCCACACTGGTGCACTTCGACAGCTGGTTGGTTAAACGGCCGCTCGTTGAGATCGACGTTGGCTCCTTCGAGGGCCAAGCTGCCGCGGTGGCTCGCGTCACTTGCCAGACCCGCTTCCCGTGCCGGTCTTCGGTTGAGTTGGCTGTGCCCAACGGCATAGAAATTGTGGTTGTGTCAACCCAAGGAGTGGTTGAGGTGGGTCGCTTCGACGGTTCTTTGACGGTGTACGCGGCGGGCCGAGGGGCCGTGCTGGGGCCGTTGAAAGGAACGGTCCGGGTGGTCAGCGACGGGCCTGTGCAAGGCTTCAACCTCAGGGTTGAGAAGATAAGCGTTTCGGTCGCAGCCGGCGAGGTGGATCTGAGCTTCGCTTCGCCGCCCGACGAGCTGGATGTTGTTGCCGCCGCCGAACCAGTCTCGATTCTGGTTCCAACAAACCGTTTTCAGTTGGATGTGTCGACCACTTCTGAAGAAGTTCTCCTCGATATTCGCACCAGCGAACGGTCTGACCGAACAATCGTGGTGGAATCCGAGGGGCCCGTCAGCGTTCTGAATCCCTCACCATGAGGTGCACCCCCGGCTTTTTCGGTAGCGAACCGGGTTCGTGTTTGATAGGTCTTTGGTTGTGACTCCTGACGAAGCCCGAGACAAGCTGTCTCAGATACTGGTTGCGCCCGATCCAACGGCTGGGCTGTGGGACCTCTGCGACTCACGCGAGGCCGACCTTGTTGTTCCCGAGCTGCTGGCTCTCCAGCTTGAGCAGGACCCGATCCATCGCCACAAAGACGTTCTGGCCCACACCATTGCCGTCACAGCCAAAACCAAGCCCGACCTGCGGGTGCGGTTGGCGGCCCTGTTCCACGACATCGGCAAGCCCGCAACCCGCTCGTTCGAACATGGCGGAGTCACGTTCCGTCATCACGAGGCCGTCGGGGCCAAAATCACAAGACGAAGACTCAGAGCCCTTGAGTTCGAGAGAGAAACAGTAAAGGACGTTACTGAACTGGTGCGGCTTTCCGGCCGGTTCAAGGGCTACGGAGACGGCTGGTCTGATGCTGCTGTTCGCCGCTACGCCCGAGAAGCTGGCCACCTGCTTGGCGAGTTGAACGACCTGGTTCGCAGCGACTGCACCACCCGAAACCGGGCGAAAGAGGCGCGCCTGCACCGCCTAATCGACGAGTTGGAAGAGCGAATTGTCGACCTGGCCCGGGCCCAACGCGACGCGGCCGTCCGGCCCCAGATCGATGGGAAGGCCGTGATGGATCGCTACAACATTGGCGGCGGACCCATGGTCGGCAAGGCTCTGGCCTACCTGCTGGATCTCAAGAAATCTGAGGGAGAGCTGCCGCTTGGCGAACTTCATGCGAAGCTCGACGCGTGGTGGACAACGAACAACCCGACCTGAGCGTTCTCACCCCGTTTCAAGCTTCGGTGGTTGAGGTTCTGCTGAGCACCGAGCCCGGAGACGTGCTGGCCTACGGAGATGTGGCGGCCGAGGCCGGCTACCCCGGCGCGGCCCGCGCCGTTGGTGGGGTATTACGAGAGATCGAAGGGCTTCCCTGGTGGCGGGTTGTGGCCGCGAACGGCCGTCTGATCCCACATGACCCCAAGCGCCAAGCCAGGCACCTGGCTGAGGAGGGCGTGGTAACAGTCAACGGGAAAGTGGTTGCTCAGGCCGATCGAGAATAGCCATAGCGGGCCAGAACAGGCCCGGTAACGCGGTTGACGGTTTTGGTGGCGCGCCCCGATAGCTCTGTCTTCCACAAGTCGTCAACACAAAGGGTGAGGTTGTCTCCGCCGAACCGAAGAGGGTTGCCTGCAACCGAGTGCATTGGTGTTGTGAGATGAGCCGACTTGCCTGCCAGGAATGGGAGCACGCCGCCGCCGTTCTTCTCGGCCACGGATTGGGGCACAGCCCCCGCAAACCGGGCGATCTTCAGGATGGCTTCGGTTGGGGCGTCGAGAAAATCTTCGTACCGCATCTCGAGCCGTGGCACGCCCAGTCGCTCAAGCGCCTCAAAACCAAGATTGTCGGTAACCCAGCGGATGCCGGTGCGGCGTGGCGAGTACTGCGGCATTAGCTCCTTGTTCGTTTCGGGGCGCGCAACGGTCTTCGTCCAAGAGAACGCAACCCCGCGTGGGTCTCGAACCAAGTGCAGTACCCGTACGTCAAGCCTGGGGTCGCAGGCCAAAAGGGCCGCGGTTGATAGATGTTTCGAAGAGTCGAGCAGCACCAGTTCGCGGGGCTCCACAGCGGCGTTGTTGCTTGCAACCTTGGCAGCAGCAAAGAGCACCTTCTGGATGTTGTGCAGATACTCGCGCTGGGCCTTGCTGGTGCGACCCGTTCGCACCGCAGCAAATATTTGTGGCAGTCGTCGGCTGCGATCGATCTCCCACCTCAGCGCAATCATGCGCTCCAAGTCGACGTTGTCCCACCCACCAAACGCCTCCTGGCCAACCGCCTGCCAATGAGGGCAGGAGTCAAACGCTTGGCCGCACCCGCACCGCTCGTTGTCTCGAACTCCTCGTTCCCACAGATGCACGGTCTCGCCAACACTGAACGTAGTTGGCAGTTCGTTCAGGAGCTTTTCAACCAACGTGGTTCCCGAACGGCCCAGCCCGCCAATGAAAAGCACCGGCTGTTTTGGCGTGACTGGCTTCATTCGTTGAACCCTTCCCAATCCATAGATCGGCCCAGGAGCGTCTCAAGTTGAGCGACGTCGTCGGCCAGCGCATCGATCAGGAAGCGGCGGTCGGCTGGTTCGACAGGGTCTTTCTTCTTCACGTTCCAGGCCGCGAACTGGGCCGGTTCGTATTCGCCAAGGCCCAGGAACAAAAGCGTCTGCCGGTAGATCTTGGCCGGGTTAGCAAAGAGGTCTTCGCTGCGGATCACGGAGATCTGGTTTGAGGGGTAGGCAACCAGCCATCGCTTGAGGCCTCGGTGGTAGCGGCCCTGGTCTATGTAGCTGAAGTGCTGATGGGGAAAGCTCACATAGCTTGGATCGTCAAGGATGCGCTGCTCTTCTCCCTCCAGCCTTTCGCCTTCGGCTCGAATGGCCGAGCCGAAATCCAGCGTCTCGACTCCTTCGCGCGTCCGCTCGGCCCAGTGCCCGTAGGCCCGGTCAATCGGATTCCGCAAAAGGGCGATGACCTTGGCGTTCGGTTCCTGGCGAAAGGCCCTGTCGGCCGCGTGGGGGTGATGCAGATAGTAAGGAGTTGCGTCGCCCAACAGGGGGAGAGACCCGTTTAGCTTTCCCCGAATTCTTTGGGCCGCACGCGTTGGGAAGTGCGAGCGGTACCAGCCGACTCCCTTTCCGAAGTTCACGTCGAAGAAGTAGGTTCCCTTCCGGTTCTCGGCCGAGGGAAACAGCGTTCCGACGTCGGGATGCTCAACGAGCCATCGGGCCATCGAGGTTGAGCCGCCACGTTTGGCGCCGATTATGAGGTAGTCAGCGTTGCACCTCTGGCTTGCTGTTGCTGCGCCAAAGGCTCGCAACGCCTGCTTCATGCGTTCACGAAGATGCTGGTTCAGGCCCGACGGCGGGATCGGCAAGGAGCCGTATGGGGTCATTTCTGGATACGTCATGTCAGGAGCGTTAAGGCTACGGCTGTTATCCGTTGATGGACCCAGATGCACCGGTAAGAGATTGCGGCTTTTTGCCGGATCGGGCAGCCAGAAACTCAGCCGCTATGGCAACTGCTGTTTCGGCTGGGGTCCGAGATCCCAGATCCAGGCCTATCGGTCCATGGACCCGAGACATTTCCGCCTCGGAGTGGCCAAGCTTGGCGAGAGCCTCACGCCTCCGACGCTGGGTGTTGCGAGAGCCCATCCCGCCGATGTAGCCAATGCTCGATTTCAGGGCGGCGCTGATCACCGGCACGTCTATGTCTGGGTCGTGGCTTAGCACCGCCACCCCGTCGGCGGGGCCTGCATCCGAAACGAAGCTGATCCCGTTTCCTGATTCTTCCTTCGTTTCCACCGCCCACCCCATCAGTTCTCCTTGTGAGGCGATGGCTTCGGCCATAGGCCCTGAGCCAACCACCAGGAACCGAGTGGCTGGCACGATGGCCGAAAAGAGTAAGGAGACACCGCCGATTTCTTTGGTTGTGGTGGTTGTTGCGCCTTCTGCCAGCTGAGATCGGGCTTCTGCTAGAACTTCTTCGGTTGCGTGCTCGAAGCCCGGGCCTAGCGACCCAGCCGCCTCCCTCTTGGAAACCACAAGGTCGCCGCTGTTCCCGTCGGCGGCAGCCACCAGGGTTAGCGGCAGTGCCTCACTCAGCCAGCTTCGGAGCTCTTGGGGAAAGTCAGCCACTGGGGTAATCAACAGCTGGGCCTGGCCACCGCAGATCATTCCTGCACTTGTTGCCGCTTCGTCGGCCACGGTGCCGGCTACCAGGCGTCTGTGACTACCCGCTTCCATTTCCCCGATCAGCTGGTTGTCAAGCAATCCGCCAAGGATTCGGCCTGACACGATGGGCGCGGCTGGGACACCGGTGATCACTGCGCCGTCGGCTGCATCACGCAACCCAAATCCGGTAAGCGACACAACGCGAACGAGAACGTCGTTGTCTCGGCCCTCTTCGAGCGCATCGATCAAATGGTTGACTGCCAATTCCATTGCCCCATCATGGCTTGGCGCGGGCCACATGGTGGCGTTGGCGACAGCCGGTTGCCGCTGGCACGCTTGGGGAGTGCAGGACCTCTCTCTTGTTGCCGCCCTCGTTCTGGCCGGCGCTGCTGTAACCGCTGGTGTTGACTGGTTGGCGGTCAACTTCAATCGGCAACGAATTGAAGAGATTGCCAAGCCGCTAACCATGGTGTGGCTGATCGCCTTGGTGTTTGTGATCGATGTCGAGCCTGCTGGCGCCAGGCTGTGGTTTTTCCTCGGCCTGCTCTGCGGCCTGGTCGGCGATGTGTTGCTGCTTCCCAGAATGGGCAAGGTGATGCCAGCGCTGATTGCCTTTCTAGCCGGCCACGCGGCCTACATCGTTGGGCTGGCGTCGGTTGGGATCGAGGATCGCCCGTTTGTTATTGGAATGGCAGCGGCGGCCCTCGGTGTCATCGTTCTTGGCCTTCCAATAGTCTCAGCGGTGAAAGGCACCCCGCTGCAAATGCCAGTTAATGCCTACCTGGCCGTTGTGGCAACGATGGCCGCCATGGCCTATGCCACCCAGCGCCCAGCTCTTTGGATCGGAGCTGTGCTGTTTGTGCTTTCAGACGTGCTGCTTGGAAGAGACCGTTTTGTCTCGCCAAAACCGGACCAGCGGGTTTTTGTGCACATGCTCTACCACGTTGGCCAACTGTTGCTCGTGCTCGGCTTGTCTGTGGCCAGCACCTAACGGGTCAGGCGCGCCGTCTGGGGGTTTGTCGGGGAAAATGGCAACGCCGCGGTCTCCGTTCTAGGGGATGAGGCGCAGTATCCCCCAACGGAGGTGAGCTCAGCAGTAGATTTTGAGCCATGGCTTTGATATGCGCTCGCTTCAGCTGCGCCAGAATGGCAGCCGCCAGCATCCAGTTTGATGCGGGCGGGGCCAAGGTGATGATCATCGATCTCACAGACTCCACAGAGGGCATACCAATCTGTCGGTCTCACGCCCGCACCCGCACAGCCCCGGTGGGGTGGACAATGCACGACCATCGAAGCACGGTGCAACCCACTCTGTGGCCCAGGCCCGAAGTGCTGGCCGAGGCCTCGGCTGAGTCGGTTCAGCCCGCTGCTCGACAAACTCCAATGATCGATTCCCCGGCCAGTCCGTTGTTGGCCAGGGCCTTTCGAGCCGTTACCTAGCCGACGGTTGCCGACAACCGTCAGCACTGTGGTTCCAGCATGATTCGGCTGACCGATGATCGATTCGAGGAACTGGTTGAACAGGCAATCGATGCCATTCCCCCCAAGCTGACCGACCTTATGGACAACGTGGTGATCTTGGTGGAGCGCGAAGGCAAGGACCCCAACATATTGGGTCTCTACGACGGCGTTCCGCTTACCGAACGAGACGACTACGGGTCAATGGTGATGCCAGACCAGATCTTCATTTACCAGGATCCGATCAGCGCCATCTGTGCCACCGAGGAAGAGGTCCGAAACGAGGTTCTTATCACCGTTGTTCACGAGATCGCCCATCACTTTGGGATCGACGACGATCGGTTGCATCAACTGGGCTGGGGATAGAGGAGGGCCGGGGCCGACAGCCCTGCACCCGCCAAGGGCTGCTTCTACTGGTAGGCCTCAAGTGGGGGGCAAGAGCAGACCAGGTTGCGGTCGCCGTATGCGTTGTCGATTCGGCCGACGGGCGGGAAGTACTTGTCGGCCTGCATTCCAGGCAGCGGGAAAGCCGCCTGGTGGCGAGAGTAGGGGCGGTCCCAATCTTCGGCCGTAACGGTTTCTGCGGTGTGGGGCGCGTTCCGCAGAGCGCTTTGCCCAATTTCCACCTCGCCGGAGAAAATCTGGTCTATCTCGGCCTTGATCAGGATCATGGCATCGCAGAACCGGTCTACCTCGGCCAGGCTCTCGCTTTCGGTTGGCTCGATCATGAGCGTTCCCGCAACCGGAAAGCTCATGGTTGGGGCGTGGAAGCCGCAGTCGGCCAAGCGTTTCGCGATGTCGTCAACCGAAACTTCGGTGGCCTCGGTGATGGGACGGATGTCGATAATGCATTCGTGGGCCACCAGCCCGTTGGGGCCGGTGTAGAGGACCGGGAAATGATCGTGGAGACGGGCGGCAATGTAGTTGGCAGACAGCACGGCGCCTTCGGTTGCCTGACGGAGGCCATCGGGGCCCATCAGCTGCAAATACATCCAAGAGATCGGCAGGATGCCAGCGCTGCCCCATGGCGCTCCGGAAACCGGGCCCTGATCCGGCGGGCCCGCGGCGCTGACCACGGGGTGGCCGGGAAGGAAGGGCGCCAAGTGCTCGGCAACCCCGATTGGGCCTACGCCGGGCCCGCCGCCTCCGTGCGGGATGCAGAAGGTCTTGTGGAGATTTAGGTGGCTGACGTCGGACCCGAACTGACCTGGTTTGGCTATTCCAACCAAGGCATTCAGGTTGGCCCCGTCGGTGTAGACCTGGCCCCCGGCGGTGTGAACCATCTGGTTGATTTCCAGCACCGTTTGCTCGTAGACGCCGTGGGTTGACGGGTAGGTGATCATCAGGGCGGCCAGGACCGACCCATGATCGGCGATCTTGGCCGCCAAATCCTCGATGTCTACATCACCCCTGTCATTGCAGGCAACGACCACAACGCGCATACCAGCCAGCACCGCTGATGCGGCATTGGTTCCGTGGGCCGAAGCGGGAATGAGGCAGACGTCTCGGCCTTGCTGACCTTGGCTCTTGTGATAGGCGCGAATGGCAAGCAGGCCCGCGTATTCGCCTTGGCTGCCTGCGTTCGGTTGCAGCGAAACCTTGTGATAGCCGGTGATCTCGGCCAACGCGTTTTCCAGATCAGTTATCAGTTCGCGGTAGCCCTCGGTTTGTTCGGCGGGGGCGAACGGGTGCAGCCCGGCGAATTTGGCCCAGCTGATCGGCTCCATCTCGGCTGCCGCATTCAGCTTCATCGTGCAGGATCCAAGCGGAATCATTGTGCGATCAAGCGCCAGGTCTCGGTCGCTCAGCCGACGCAGCCATCGCAGCATTTCGTGCTCGGAGCGGTAGCGATGGAACCGTTGGTCGGTTAGGAAAGGCGAGGTTCGCACCATCTCAGCAGGAATCGAGCTAGGGCCTGGGCCGCCCTCGTCAGCCTCCGGGTTGAAGCCGAAGTTGGCACAAAGAGCCGCCAGTATTTCAGGGGTTGATGTTTCGTCGAAAGTTACCCCGATCCGGTCTTCGGCCGCTTTGCGCACGTTCATTCGCCCTTCAAGGGCGGCGGCAACAATGGCGTCTGTTTGGCTGCCGGTAACAACGGTGACCGTGTCGAAGAACGAGGCTGTGGTTTCCATGCCTGCGGTGGCAGCCGTGGCGGCGAAACGGCTTGCCAAGTTGTTGATTCGCTCAGCAATTTGGGTGAGGCCTTCCGGGCCGTGCCAGCACGCATAGGCGGCGGCAACGTTTGCCAGCAAGGCCTGGGCGGTGCAGATGTTTGACGTTGCCTTCTCTCGGCGGATGTGCTGCTCCCGGGTTTGAAGGGCCAGTCGATAGGCGGGGGCGCCAACTGAGTCAACCGAAACCCCAACCAGGCGGCCGGGAAGAGATCGAGCCAGCTTGTTGCCGGTTGCCAAGAAGCCGGCGTGAGGGCCGCCAAATCCCATCGGAACGCCGAACCGCTGAGCTGAACCGATCACCACGTCGGCGCCAAGCTCGCCTGGGGGAGTAAGCAACGTGCAGGCGAACAGGTCGGTTGTAACAGCAACCAGGGCCCCGGCGTCGTGGCTGGCCTCAACGAGTGGTTTCACGTCAAGCAAGCGGCCGCTAGAGCCCGGCTGGGCAACAAGGGCGCCGAAGATCTTGCCGAAGACGCCAGAACCTGGCACAAGATGTTCCTCGGGGTTACCAGTGATGATTTCGATTCCGAGCGGTTCGGCTCTGGTTGCCACCACAGCCGCGGTTTGGGGGTGCACGTCTTCATCGACAAAGAAGCCGTTGTGCTTGGACTTGCCTGCCCGCCGCAGAAGGGTCATTGCCTCGGCCGCCGCCGTTGCCTCGTCAAGCATTGAGGCATTGGCCAGATCGCAACCGGTGAGGTCGGCAATCATGGTTTGAAACACCAGCAGCATCTCGAGCCTGCCCTGGCTGATCTCGGGTTGGTAGGGCGTGTACGAGGTATACCAGGCCGGGTTTTCGATCATGTTGCGACGGATCACCGGGGGAGTGATGCAGTCGTTCCAGCCCATTCCGATAAGCGAGGTGAAGACCTCGTTTCTTTCAGACATTGCCAGCAGTTTCGCCAGCGCCTCGGTTTCGGTTAGCGCTTCCGGCAGTGCCAGGGGATGGTCTATGTGGATCGATTCCGGGACGGCAGCCTCAAGCAGATCCGCAGCCGTTGCATAGCCCAGCTGGGCCAGTACCTTGGCCCGCTCTTCGTCTGTGAACGGAATGTGGCGAGGGGCGAAAACGTCGGTCGGTGATGTGGCGGTCGGTGATGAGAGAGTCATGTCAGCTCCGGGCGTAGTTGTGGGGAACGAACGGGAGGTCGGCAACCGTGCAGGCAACGTCGGAACCCCTAACGTCTGCAATCAATTTCGTTCCTGGTTCGGTGAACGGTGACGCCACGTAGGCCATTGCGACCGGATGCTCAACCGTTGGGCCGTATCCGCCGGAACTGACCGTTCCCACCTCAACGCCGTCGGCAGATCTAAGGCTGGTGCCTTCGCGAACCGGTCTGCGCCCTTCGGGTTTCAGGCCGACCCTTTGCCGGGAGGGCCCGTTGTTGAAATCGGACAAGATGCGTTCGGCGCCGGGGAAGTCTGCCGCTTCGCGTCTGCGTTTCGGGATGGTCCATGAAAGGCCTGCCTCGACCGGGCTGGTGTTCTCATCCAGGTCGTTGCCATACAGATGCAAGCCCGCTTCAAGCCGCAGAGTGTCCCTGGCCCCAAGGCCGGCGGGCTTCACCTCGGGCTGGGCTAGGAGGGCCCTGGCAACTACCTCTGCCTCATCGGCCGCAACTGCCAACTCGAAGCCGTCTTCGCCGGTGTACCCAGACCGAGATGCCATCACCTCCACGCCCGCCAAGTCGGCGGTGCGAACGTCAAGAAACACCATGTCTCCAAGCGCGGGGGCGAGGCGTTCAATCACTGCGCCCGCCTGAGGCCCCTGGATGGCCAAGAGGGAAACGTCTGGGCGAACGGTTACCTCACAAGTTGGTAAGCCGGCAACAAGAAGGGGAATGTCAACCGAGGCCCGGGAGGCGTTCACAACGATTGTGAGGTGGCTGCCCCAGTTGGCAACCATGAAGTCGTCTACCACTCCGCCCGCTTCGTTGGTGAGCAGGCCATATCGCTGGCGCCCCTCTTTCAAAGTGGTGATTCCAGCTGGGGTGAGCGCCTCCAAAGCCCCCGCCGGATCCTCGCCTCTGATCTCGACCACTCCCATGTGGCTAACGTCGAAAAGCCCGGCCGCGGTGCGGGCCCAGGTGTGTTCGGCGATGATTCCCTCGTACTGAATGGGAAGTTCCCAGCCAGCAAAATCAACCAGCCTGCCGCCCAACTCCACATGTAGGTCATACAGCGGAGTGCGCTTCGGGCCATTGGTTTGACCGGTCTTGTTCTGGCTGGGGGATTCAGTCATTGGAGACACCTCACGTTGGCGGGTGCCCCCTCTGTCACGGAACCTGAGAGATGAGAGATCTGAGATCTCGTTCCCCTTCGGTGGTTGCTGCCGGTAGCGCTGGTAACAACTCTCTCCAGAGCGGTCAACACATCGCCGTACTGGAGCCTGAGAGTTTCCGGGGCGGTTGCTCCTTCGGCGGGCCGGCAAGCCGACCACTCTCCAACGATGCGGTAAGACCGTGCCAGGGACTGTAGCGGGCTGGGGCCGTGGAGTGTGCCGTTCCGGCGATGTGCTGGTGGGTCAGCCCGAGAGCAGGCTGTCGAGGTTCAGATCGATGCCGGGGTTTTCGTTCTCGAGAGCCGTGATGGCGCTTAGCCAGGTGAGCGAAACCGTCTGGTCTTGCACCGCCGCGGTGTCGGTGCCCGGGGGCTGGGGGTGTTCGGTGCCGTAGCCAATGTCCACATGGAACCGGCCCGTGTGGCCGGTCTTTGGCGAAAGCGTTGCCTCAACCATTGCCCGGGGAGGCTTGTGGCCAACTGAGGTCCAACTCCACTTTCCGATCTCATCCAGCGGCAGGTTTGGCACGTTAATGTTGAGAATCGAAGCAGGGACGGGAGGAGACTCGATCATCGCCCTCACACAAACCGCAGCAACGTCGGCTGCTGTTTGCCAGCGAAGCCCCTTGATCGACTCTTCCCAGGCCTGGCCCTCAACCCCAAAATCGGTGACCGACTGGCTTACAGCAACGCCGCTGATCCCGCCGTTCCTGCCGGTGATGGCAGCCCCGATCGTTCCCGAATGGTAGACAGACCGGCCAACGTTGGCTCCGGGGTTGATGCCGCTGATCACCAGATCAGGCGGCGGTCCGAACGCTCCCATCCTGGCGAACATCACACACAGCGCAGGCGGCCCCGACACAGCCCATGCGTCGTCGAATCCTTCAACATGAGCTTCTTCAACCTCAGGTCGCATCTCCCAGATGGCGCCGATTGCGGCCCCAGCACCGCTGTATTCGGAGTCTGGGGCAACTATCTGAACGTCGCCGAACTGCTGCATGGCCCGAGCCAGCACGAGGAGGCCGACGGAGTTGATGCCATCGTCGTTTGTAAGAAGAAGCCGCATGGCGCCAGACCGTATCGCCACTGGCCTACGGCTGGGACAGGCTGGGCCAGATGATGCCGCCGCTCAGTCGGTCAGCACGAACCTAATCCGCTTGTTGCCCTTACCCTTCGACTCGGTTTTGGTGATCGTGAAGCTACCGATCTGGGCTGTTGAAGATACGTGGGTGCCTCCGTCGGCCTGCTTGTCGAGGCCGACAATGTCGACAATACGGATCTCAGAAACTGATTCTGGGATCATGTTTACTTTGGTGCGGATCAGGTCTTCGTCTGCCACTGCGGTGTCGCGCGGCAAGAAGCTGACCTTGATGGCACGATCGGCGGCGATCTCGGCGTTGACAAGCTCCCCCACCCGTTCGGAGAAGCCTTCCGGAAGGGGGTTGAAGTCGTAATCGATTCGCGCTTTGAGCGGTTCCATGTTGTTGCCGGTGGTGACCGCCCGGTACTCGTTCCAGATCACGCCGCACAACACGTGCATTGCCGAGTGCGTGCGCATCAATTGATGCCTCCGCTCCCAGTCGATGGTGCCAGCCACCGTTTGACCAACGGTGGGAAGGGCGCCATCCACGGTGTGCCAGATCTGGTCACCCTCCTTGCGCACGTTCGTTATCAAAACGGAGTTGGAGTTAAACGCGATGTGGCCGGTGTCGTTTGGTTGCCCGCCTCCGGTGGCGTAGAACGCGGTTCGATCCAGGGCTATGCGGCCTGCCTCGGCGTCGATGGCAACAACCTGGGCCTCGAATTCCTGGAGTTCCTGATCGGTGAGATAGAGCTGTTCGGTCAACTGACACCTCCGTTGTGAGGCAGGAATTGTGGGCCATCAATTCGGTTGAAGCAACCGCAACGACTCATCGACCAACGCCTCAACCTGAGCTTTGTACTGGTTGAGATCAACCGTGTCGTCAACCATCACCCCGCCTTTGTATCGGGCAAGCACCCCCTCAACGATTGCCGCCAACCGCCAATTCTGGAACGCTCGGTAGTAGTCCAGGTTGCCGACGTCGAACCCGGTGCGCCCGGTGTAGGCCGCTATCAAATCCTCCCTGGTTGAGAAGCCGCCAACCATGGTTGGCGCCTCGGTGGCGCCGGTAATCACTTCCTCGCCGGGCTGAATCCAGCGGTTCAACAGGTAGCCGACGTCGGCCAGAACGTCTCCAAGGGTGCAAAGTTCCCAGTCCAGAACGGCATTCACCTGGCCACTGGCAACGTCTAGCAGCATGTTGCCAAGCCTGTAGTCGCCGTGCACGATGCCGGTGTAGCGCTGCTCTGGTTTGGCCTTAACCAGAAGGCCGTGAGCTTGGTCCATTTTCGCCAGGTCTCGGGTCTTCGTTTTCTCCCACTGGGTTGACCAGCGCTTCAGCTGGCGATCCAGGTATGCCTCTTTGCGGCCAAGGGTGCCAAGGCCAACGTCGTCTGGATTGACAAGGTGCAGCGATGCCAGCACGTCCACAGCAGACCGGCTAATTGCGGCGCGGGCGCTCCGGTCGGTGGCCGCTTCAGAATCCTCAGCAGAGTGCAGCACCACGCCGTCCACGTAGTTCATAACGTAGAACGGGGCTCCGTTGACCGAGTCGTCTTCGCAAAGCCCAAGAGCGGCGGGCACCGGCACTGCTGTTTGTCCAACCCCGGAAATGATCCTGTGCTCACGGGCCATGTCATGAGCGGTGGCAATTACTGCTCCCAGCGGGGGCCGACGAAGCACGAACTGGGCCCCGTCGGCCGCTGTCACCTTGTAGGTGAGGTTGGAGTGGCCACCAACTATGAACTCGAAATCGAACGGCGCAACAGCTCCCTCTATGTTTACAGCCAGCCACGCCGTAACCGGCTCGTGGTTGATGCCTGGAGTCTTTGTCACCGCCCTTTGCTAGCAGGATTAGGGTGTCCGCCTTCATTCGGGCCCAACTTCCTGGCTTGGCTGACACCTCCTTGGAGGCCTGTCGCTCTACGGTTCGGGCTGTGTTTCGCTCTTCACTCGGCCGGGTTCTCGTTGTCATCGCTGCTTTTGGTTTGATTGTCGCCGCGTGCGCTCTGCCCCTCACCGAAGAACAAGCGGGCCAGAACGCACAGGATCCAACCACGACAACCACTCACCCGCCAACAACCGAACGAACCCTGCCGCCGCCGCCAACTTTGCCTCCGCTGGAGCCAGACGCGGCCGAGGCGTTGGCAGCTCTGCCAGGGCGGCTGCTTTTTCAGGCGGGCCCATACGTGGGTGTTGCAAACCCCGATGGCAGCAACGCAACACTTCTTGGCGGTTCCAGAGAGGCCGCGGCCCTTCAGCCAACCTGGTCAAACGAAGGGCTGTTAGTGGCCTGGAGCAGCCAGAGCGTTACCGACGGGTCAGCCATCGTGGTGTACGACCCGGCGTCTGGCGCCGAAGTTGCTTCGGACCTTGATGGGCCGCCTGCGTTCTATCTGCAATGGAATCAGACAGACCAAATGGTTTCGTATCTGCGCAACGACCCCGGAGGCAACGGCCTCGAAGCCGGAGTGGTGCGCCCGGGGGCCGATCCCGAAGTGTTCGACACCGGAGCTCCCTACTTTTTCCAGTGGTCGCCAGATCGAGACATCTGGGTTGGCCACGTCGGCACCGAGCGTTTGTCGATTGTGTCCGAGGACGAGATAGTGGACATTCCAACGCCCCTCGGCGGGTTCTCAACCCCTATGTGGCTTGACTGGGATCGGGTGATATTCGCAGGCGAGAACGGGTTCTCGATCCTTGAATTGTCTACCGGCGAGGTGACCGGGCTGGCAGTGCCCGAGGGCCCGATCCCGTTCGTTGTAGACCCAACGGGCACCAAAGTGGCCTACCAGGAACCTCAAATCGACGAAGACGGTCAACGCCCGGTTCCCCCGTTGCGGGTGATGGATTTGCTAACCGGCGAAATCGTTACGGTCACCGATCAGCCAAGCCTGGCATGGGAATGGTCGCCCGACGGAGCCCGGCTAGCGTGGGTTGGCTTGGATCGGGCCGACGCCGCCAACCTGGCCCAATGGTATTTCTGGAGTCTCGCCGACGAGGCAGAGATTGGCACCACCCCACCTTTCCGCCCTAGCGATCTTGTGCTCGAGTCCTACCTGCCGTTCTTCACCCAGTATGCGATCAGTCACACCGCCTGGGCCCCTGACGGGTCGGGGTTTGCCTTCGCCGGGTCAATCCGCGGCGACTCTGGAATCTGGGTGAAAGCTCTGGACGCCGATGTTGAGGTCGCTCGAGTTGGCGTGGGCGAGGCAGTGTTCTGGTCACCAGACGATGCCCCAATCAGCGGAAGCGCCGTCTCGGTGCTGTGATATTGGGACCTGCTTTCGCAGGTCCGGCTTCGCCCATCCAGCTGAACACTGCAAAGCGTGCCGACGCCGTCGGCAACGCGTGACAGGGCTGTGATATTGGGACCTGCTTTCGCAGGTCCGCCTTCGGCCATCCAACTGAACAGTGCAAAGCGTGCCGACGCCGTCGGCAACGCGTGACAGGGCTGTGATATTGGGACCTGCTTTCGCAGGTCCGCCTTCGGCCACCTGAGAGGCGCCACCATTCTGGGTGCTCGTACCCCCGGAAAACCGTAGTAGAGACACCCAGAATGGTCCCAGTTCGGCCTGGCGGCCTCGTCTCTTCGCAACTTTTTCGCTTCGCTCAAAACTCGCCTGGAACTGGTTCGCGTGGTCGCCGGCGGCGACCAGCTAGAATTTGACGACTCGGATGGCCGGAGGCGGGAGGCGGTAGCCGACCCAATGCGG
>QIKW01000140.1 GCA_003231975.1 Acidimicrobiia bacterium | reverse complement strand
TTTCGGAGCCTTCAAGATCAGCGTTGTGATGACGCGGCACAACATTGGCCAGCTAGACCGCTTTCAAGCACTAGCCGATCACTACGGTGCCCAGCTTCGGCTGGCCCGCCTGCGTCCATCTGGCCGAGGAGCCGACACCTGGCATGAGCTTCATCCAACCCAGCCCCAGCAACGTGAGCTCTACCACTGGCTTCTTGACCACCCGAGAACCCTCACCGGAGACTCCTTCTTTCATCTGAACGCCCTCGGCCCAGAGAACCTGCCTGGTCTGAATTTGTGTGGGGCCGGCCGAGTGGTGTGCCTGATTGACCCGGTTGGAGACGTGTACGCCTGCCCGTTTGTGCTTCATGACGAATTCAAGGCAGGCAACGTCGCACACCCGGGCGGGTTCGCCAACCTATGGAAGAACTCTGAACTGTTCCGCGAGCTTCGAGAACCGCAGTCGGCCGGGGCCTGCAGCAGCTGTGGCCAATTCGATGCTTGCCAAGGTGGGTGTATGGCAGCCAAGTTCTTCACCGGCCTTCCGCTGGACGGCCCAGACCCAGAATGTGTAACCGGCCACGGTGAGCTAGCCCTGGCCGCGGTTGCACCATCAGCCCTTCCCTCTTCAACTAGCGACCACTCGAAACCGGTAGTCGTTTCGCTCGGCCCAACCCGCGGCGAGCAAGCCAATCTACAAACATTGGAAACCAGATGAGCATTCTCGGAACACGCGTCGAGCGGAAAGAAGACCCTGCTCTTCTCACGGTTGGGGGCAAGTACGTAGACGATCTGGCGCCGCCCGAAGCTCTCCATGCAACCTTCGTCCGCTCTGTCATGGCCCATGCTCTGATCTCCTCCATCGACACAGCAGACGCGTCATCCGCTCCAGGGGTGGTTGCTGTCATTACCGCCACAGATTTAGAGTTGGAGGCCAAGCCACCGAGCATGCCGCTTCTGAATCAGGAGATGCTGAGGACATGGCTTGGCACCGACCGGGTTCGCTACGTTGGCGAGCCTATAGCGGTTGTGATCTCAGAAACCCGGTCGGCCGGATTCGATGCTGCCGAGCAGGTAGTTGTTGACTACGAGCCACTTGATGTGGCTGTAACGATGGACCAGGCCCTGACCGACACGGTTCTGCTGTTCCCAGAGGTTGGCACCAACACAACGTTTGCCATCCCCTCAGAAGCGGGCGACGACTTCTTTGCCGACTGCGAGGTAGTTGTGAACCTCTCGTTCCGAAACCAGCGGCTGGCTCCCTGCCCTTTGGAGCCTCGCTCCACCATTGCCCGGTGGGACAAGTTTGAAGAGGGCAACTTGAGCCTCACCCAGTGGTCAACCACGCAGGGAGCTCATGGCACCCGGGACAGCTTGGCCGCAGCCACCGGCGTCGACCCATCGTTGGTAAGAGTGATCTGCCCCGACGTTGGAGGGGGCTTTGGCGCCAAGGGCGGCAGCGACCCCGAGGACATCATCTGCTCGCTGGTGGCGCGCCACCTCGGCCGTCCCATTCGCTGGACCGAGACTAGATCTGAGAGCATGCTGGGCCTCGTCCACGGCAGGGCCTGCCAGTTTGATGCAACCCTGGGCGGCTCCAAGGATGGCCGGGTCACCGCCTACCAAGTCCACATGACCCAAGACGCAGGCGCCTATCCCGAGATCGGTGCCGTACTCCCGTTCATAGCCAAAGTTGTGAGCTGTGGCGTCTACGACATCGAGCGGGTTGACTTCTCGTCAACCTCGGTGGTAACCAACACAATGCCGGTTGGGGCCTACCGGGGGGCCGGTCGACCAGAGGCGGCCCAGGCCATCGAGCGAATGATCGACCGGTTCGCGGCCGAAGTTGAAATGGACCCAGCCGAGGTGCGGCGCAAGAACTTTCAGCCACCCGACGCTTTTCCGTTGACAACGCCAACCGGCGCGGGAATGGATAGCGGCGAGTACGAAAAGGCTCTGGACGCCGTTATGAGCTTTGTCGACTACGACGCTCTTCGGGCCGAGCAGGAAACCAGGCGGAAAGATCCAGAAGCTGCTCTGCTGGGGCTTGGCTGGTCGAGCTATGTTGAGATCGCCAACCCGATGGCCAGCGAAGAGTACGGAAGTATTGAAGTACTGCCTGACGGCTCGGCTATTGCACTGACCGGATCATCCTCCCACGGCCAAGGCCACCACACCGCTTTCGCCCAAGTTGCCAGCTCCATCACTGGAATTCCTGTCGACAAGATTGAGGTGCGACACGGAGACACGGCCGAGGTGCCAAGAGGCGGCGGCACTGGCGGTTCCAAGTCGCTTCAGGTTGGCGGCAGCGCCATTTGGCGGGCAAGCGAGGAAGCCATTGAGCTGGCCAGACCAATTGCCGCCGAGCTGCTTGAGGCCAACCCGGCAGACATTATTCTCGATACCGAGACAGGGGCTTTTTCGGTAACCGGTACGCCAACCATCACTACTTCATGGAGTGACATCGCAACCAAGGTGGCTGACGACAAGGGAAGCAACCTCTTTGCCGAATTCGACTTCAAGCCGGGGGGAGCCACGTTCCCCTTTGGTTCGCATCTGTCTGTGGTTGAGGTTGACCGCGAGACCGGCGCTGTCACAGTGTTGCGCCACATCTCCTGCGACGACGCCGGGGTGTTGGTGAACCCATTGATCGTGGACGGCCAGGTTCACGGTGGCGTGGCCTCAGGCATCGCCCAGGCACTTGTGGAAGAGTTCATGTATGACCCTCAGGGAAATCCGCTGACGTCGAACTTCATGGACTACGCCCTGGTATCGGCTGCCGAGTTGCCAAGTTTCGAACGAATCGAGCAGGAGACACCAACCGATCGGAATCCGATTGGGGCAAAAGGCATCGGCGAGTCGGGAACGATTGGAGCCACCCCGGCGGTGCAAAACGCGGTTGTGGATGCACTGGCCCACCTCGGGGTTACCCACGTCGACATGCCTACCACCCCCGAACGCGTTTGGAACGCCATTAATCACTAACAACAGCTGCCTTTCACGATCATGGACGCCTGATGTGGCGTGTATCTGCAACTAGCCCGTGAATCGATTGAAAGATCCAGGCTGCGTTCAGACTTAAACAAATTGTTGACACATGTAGTGTCACCTACGCGCTAGTTTCATCCCCAGCGGGAACAGAGTGACAAGGGGTGAACAGTGGTGCACAGAACTATGCGGTCTTTAGCCGCGGTCCTGATTCTCAGCCTGGCAGTGACGGTCATACCGGTGGTGGCGGCCGAAGCGGCAGCGGCGCCCATTACGGGCACCGTCTGGCGTGATCACAACCAGAACGGCGAGCAAGACAACCGAGACCCTGGGTGGGAGGGCGTTACCGTTACCGCCACCGACCCCGCGGGCGCAGTAACAGGCACCGCTGTTTCTGGTGCCGACGGTTCATTCTCGATTGTCGGAACCGACGACACAATCCAGTACCGAATCACATACTCCTGGACCGAGCCCTTCCTGCGACCGACTGCCGTCGGACCAGACACCGCAGGCTCGGTCCAGTTCGTCAATGGAGGCGGCGTTGCCAGCTTCGGCTTGGCCAACCCAGCCGACTTTTGCGCCGCCGACGAGGCTGTCGTTGTATTTGCCACCACATGTTTCGTAAATGGCGACCCCACAACGGCAGATGCCTTCAACGCAGACGTAGAGGCCATCGTGGCTGTGCCGCGCGCAAACGGGATTGCCGGCAATGGGCTCCCCGACGCCATCAAACTGGCCGAGGCCGGCCAACTAGGAAGCACGTACGGGCTGGCGTTCGAACCGGTAAGCAACCGGCTGTTTGCCTCCTCTTACCTGAAGCGCCACGTTGGCCTTGGCGCCAGCGGGCTGAACACGATCTACAGCGTGAACCTCAACGACAGCTCGGTCGGCCCGTGGTACAGCGGCATCGACGCCGGGGCCGGAGCCGTGTTGTCAAACGCGGCTCGAGGGCTGCCTTCTTCCGCGGCTGACAACCCGGCCAGTGTCGACGCAACGGTATTCGGCCAGGTCGGCAAGGCAGGCTGGGGAGACATCGACATCTCCGAAGATCAGCAGACCATCTATGCCGTGAACCTGTTCGACCGGGAGGTCTACGCCATCGACGTGGCCGCAGTGGACAACGGGGCAGGCAATGCCGACGTTTCAATTGGGCGCCCAACCTTGAGCTGCCCCAACGGAGTCGATCGGCCTTTTGGCCTCCAGATCAAAGACGGCCTTCTGTACCTGGGTGTTACGTGCACCGCCGAGAACGGTGGCACCCAGGCCGACCTCTCGGGTCACGTGTTCACATACGACATTGCCGGCGGCACCTGGAGCCCAGACTCGGTTCTCGACATTCCGCTCAACTACGCAGACGGCTGCCTGGTCCGAAACCGGGGTTGTGAGATGTATCCCTGGATCGACACCTTCAGCTATGCCGACTTCTTCTTCACTGCTGTCCCGGCTACTCCATTCGAATTTCCGCTGCGGGCCCAACCAATGATTGCCGATATCGATTTCGACACCGACGGCTCAATGATTGTTGGCATCCGCGATCGCCAAGGCGATCAGTTCGGCAACCGCAACTTCACCCCTCTCGGAGACGGCAACCTCATTACCGCCGCCACCAACGGAGACCTGCTGAAGGCCGCACCGCCCTCCATTCCTGGCGGCAAGTTCACCCTCGAGTCCGGCGGAGTGGTTGGAGGCCAGACCTCTTCAGGCACCGGCACAACAAATGTTGGAGCGGGTGGCCCGGCTGCACCGCAAGGACCGGGGGGCGGAGAGTTCTTCTGGTCTGACTTTGTAACCGGCCCGGGGGGAGACGTGATTCACTCCGAGACGTTCATGGGATCCATTGCCGTCATTCCAGGCACCGACACTGTTGCTGCAACATCGCTTGATCCCCAGCCTGCCCGGCTCGACGCGGGCGGTATCTCATGGGTGAATCTGGACAACGGGGCAACCGAAGAGTCAATTGAGCTCTACCGAGACGGCTCAACACCCGCACCGTCAACCTTCGGGAAGGCGAACGGGCTTGGCGACCTCGAAGCGCTCTGCCTCGGAGCCCGGGTTGAGATAGGAAACCGCGTCTGGTTCGACCGCAACCAGGACGGCAACCAGGACGCAGGCGAGGAACCGATACCAAACGTGTCGATAACACTGTCCGACGGCCAGGTAACCACAACCGACGCGAACGGCAACTGGGGCTTCACCGTCAACCCCCAAACCGACTACACAGTCACACTCGACCCGCTCGCCGCCGATGTCTCTGGCATTCCTGAAATATCGACCGGAGCCGATCTCCTGCCAACGATCCTGGGCCCGATTCCAGCCGTTGGCCAGCCACGCGACTTGCTCGACCCTGCCGACCTGGTTGACTCCGACATGGACCCGACAAACCTCACCATCACCGTGCGGACTGAAGGCCCCGGACGCCATGACTTCTCTTTGGACGCTGGCTTCACAACGTCCACCGGGTTGGAAATTGGCAACCTGGTTTGGCTCGACGCCGACAACGACGGCGTTGCCGAGACCGGCGAGCCCGGAATTGCATCCGTGGTAGTTGAGCTGTGGGAGGACACAACAGGAGACGGCGAAAAGGACACGTTCCGAGCCACAACCACAACCAACGCCGACGGCAACTACCGCTTCCCAAACCTGGCGCCCGGCGCCTACGGCATTCTTGTGCCGGATCAATCAGCCGCCGGGCAACCGTTGGCCGGGATGATTTCGTCAGGCCCAACGGCGGCGAACGCAAATGACGATGCCGACAATGACGACAACGGCCTGGATCCTCCGTCGCTGCCCGCGGCCGTGATGTCTTCTGTGATCCAGTTAACAGGCACTGAGCCTTTGGCGGAAACCGCCAGAAGCGATTCACAAACCATTGATTCACCGGCCGCCGGTACCAACGACGATCAATCCAACCTCACCGTTGACTTCGGGTTCTTCCCAACCTCGGGGCTAGGAAACTATGTCTGGTTCGATGCGAACGCAGACGGGCTCCAAGACCCCGGTGAGGCCCCGGTACCTGGTGTCACCATTCAATTGTGCCGAGCCGATGGAACTATTGAGGCAACAACAACCACCGACGTCAACGGTTTCTACCAGTTCATCAACCTCATCCCCGGCGACTACAAGATCTGTGTGCCCTTGGATCTCCTGCCTACAGGCTCTTCGATCACCACAGCTGATGTGGGCGCCGATGAGGCCGCTGACTCTGATGTGAACCCTCAGACCGGGATGTCTGAGGTGGTCACAATAAGCGCTGGCCAGTTCTACCCCGATCTTGACCTTGGGCTGATTCCACCGGGCTCAGTTGGCAACGTTGTTTGGATGGACACCAACGGCGACGGAATGCAGGGGCCTGACGAGCCAGGGGTTCCCGGCGTAGTGGTGATCCTCTGCAACGAAGCAGGCGACACCTTGGCGTCGGTAACCACCGACCAAGACGGGCGCTACCTGTTCGACGAGCTGACGCCCGGCAACTACTGGATTTGTTTCGATCTCAATACCCTTCCGACCGGTACTGAGCCAGTCGATCCCGGCAGCGGCGGCGACGATGCCATCGACTCTGACCCAGACCGTAGGACGGGAGTAACTTCACTTATCCCGATTGGCCCTGGTGTGTTTGTCGACTCAATCGACCTGGGCCTCCAGGTGGTTGATCAGGCCGCGCCGCCAGAACTTGCGCTTACCGGAACTTCGCTAACCGCGCCTCTAATTGGGTACGGGCTGATCCTGGCCGGTATCGGGGTCGGCCTAATTGCCATCAGGCGAAATGGTTTCCGTTTAGCCTGAGTCGGTCGTGCGCGAGGGAACTGGCATGGATTAGTGGCGAAAACGCACCTAATCCATTCCAGTTCCCCTTTTGTGGTCGTGTTTCGCGTTGCCGACGGCGTCGGCACGCAGCGAGCTGTTTAGCCGGATGGGCGAAGCCCGGGAGGCGATAGCCGACCCAATACGACAGCCGACCCAATACGATTGTTTCAGCAGCAATGTGCTGGATGCACATAGGCGCTGCTTGTTGCGCCTAAGGTGTCTGGCGAGTTGCCAGATAGGCGTTCTGCCTGGCTGGGGAGAAAGGGTGATATGCGTCGTCTATTTTTGGCTGCCGCTGCTGGCCTGCTTGTGGCCAGTGCTGCGGTTCTTGCTCCACCTACCGTGGTTGGAGCTGTTCCGGCACCAATCACCGGAACAGTGTTCCGGGACAACAACCAGAACGGGGCCCGCGACGATCGCGACGTCGGCTTGGCCGATGTGGTGGTGATTGCCACCGATGCCGCAGGCATCGAGGCTGGGAGGGCAACCACCGTTGATGACGGCACCTACAGCCTTGCGGGCACCGACACAACTGCCAACTATCGCATTGCGTTCGAGTGGGGCCCTTCCTACCTCAGGCCCTCAGCCGTCGGTCCAGACAGTGGCTCAACCGTGCAGTTCGCGTCTGGTGGAGCCACGGTCAACTTCGCCCTGGCCAATCCTGCCGACTATTGCAACGCCAACGAAGAAACGGTGCAGTTCGCGGTTACGTGTTTTGTAAACGGGAACTCGAACAACCCCGCTGAGCTGAACGGGCAGGTTGAAACCATAGTTTCAAGTGTCCGAGGGAACGGCATCGCAGGCACAGACACCCCACCCGTTACTGAGCTGGCAACCGCGGCCGACACAGGATCGGTCTACGGGCTGGCATATCAGCCAATCACCGGCCGCCTCTTCACCTCGGCCTTTCTGAAGCGCCACGTTGGCCTCGGCAGCGGCGGCATCAACGCCTTTTACGTCAGCGACACAAACACCGGTGTTGTGTCGCTTTGGTATGACTCAATCGATGCCGGACTTGTGGAATCTAACGCTGATCGAGGCCTGCCAGACGACCCCGCCGATGACCCGACCAGCTTAGACGCCAACGTGTTTGGTCAGATCGGCAAGGCCGGGTGGGGCGACATTGACTTCAATGAAGACACAAGTGTCCTGTACGCAACCAACCTGTTCGACCGAGAGATCTACGCCATCGACGTAGCTGCCGCCGATCAGGGCTCAACTGCCGCCCACGCCTCGATTGGCCGTCCCCCGATCACATGCCCCAACGGGGTCGATCGGCCGTTCGCCCTAAAGATCCGAGACGGGTTTCTGTATTCTGGCGTTACCTGCACCGCCGAGAACGGGGGCACCAGGGCCGACCTCTCAGCACACGTGTTTGCATACGACATAGACGCTGGCACCTGGGCCGCCCAGTCGATGCTCGACATTCCGCTGGACTACGACGACGGTTGCCTACTCCGAGATCAGGGCTGCGAGATGCACCCCTGGGAAGACAACTTCAGCTACGCAAACTTCTTCTTCACCGCCAATCCAGGTAGCCCGTATGAGTTCCCGCTCCGGGCTCAGCCCATCCTGGCCGACATCGAGTTCGACACCGACGACAGCCTGATCATTGGCATTCGAGACCGTCAGGCCGACCAGTTCGGGCACCGCAACCTAACTCCCAACGGAGATGGCAACCTCGTAACCTCGGCGGCGAACGGAGACATCTTGCGGGCCGCCCCACCTGACGTTCCAGGCGGAAAGTGGGTGCTGGAAAGCGGCGGAGTTGTTGGTGGTCGTACTTCCAGCGGCACCGGCACTGAACGATTCGGGCCCGGCGGGCCAAACTCTGGGCAGGGACCCGGGGGCGGCGAGTTCTACTGGTCTGACTTCGTGGCGAATGCCCAGGGCGATGCCTTTCACTCTGAGAACTTCATGGGTTCCCTGGCCGCGATCCCTGGCGCGGACACAACGGCCGCAACCCAGATAGACCCTGTTGATGGCCGGCTGGATGCAGGCGGGATCATCTGGTTGAACCACGACACCGGCGCCAACGACGACTCGCTTGAGATATATCGCGATGCATCTACGCCCCAACCCTCGACACTTGGCAAGGCCAACGGCCTCGGAGACATTGAGGCGCTATGTCTGCCGCCTCCGGTCCAGATAGGCAACCGAGCGTGGTTCGATCGGGACAAGGACGGAATCCAAGATCCGGACGAGCCTCCAATTCCGGGGCTCACCGTCAGGTTGTCGGACGGCCAGACCACAACCACAGACGCTTCGGGCACCTGGAGTTTCTTTGTGCAGCCGTTCACCGATTACGAGGTGACATTTGAAACAGCAACGGCAGACGTGTCGGGAATCCCCGACATCAACATCCCCAACCTGCTGTCTGGCACCCTCCCCAACGAGGGGGTCGACGACGAGATCGACAGCGACATGGACCCGCTCACTCTCACCATTCCCGTAACGTCAAAGGGATACGGCGAACACGATCACTCATTTGACGCCGGGTTCGTGCCAGGCCCAATGGAGATCGGCAACCTGGTCTGGAACGACATCGACAACGACGGGATGGCCGAAACCGGCGAGCCCGGGATTGCAAACGTGCGGGTTCAACTATGGCGAGACCTAGGCCTCGACGGGGTCAAGGAAACCATGGTGGACGAGCAGCTAACCGATGCGAATGGTCGGTACTTGTTCACCGGGCAGCCAGTCGGCGCCTACGGGGTCTTGATTCCAAATCAGTTCGGCGCAGGCGAAGCGCTGTTCGCAATGCGGTCATCCACCCCAACCGAGGCAGACGGAGACAGCGACGTCGACAACGACGACAACGGGATAGATCCGCCTCTGATGCCAGACGACCTGATGTCTAGCGTGATCCAGTTAACCGGCCCGGAACCAATCAACGAGACGATACGCAAGGACGACCCGACCCCCGATCCGCCGAGCGCGGGATTTGTCGACGTGTTGTCAAACCTAACGATCGACTTTGGCTTCTATCAGCCTGCCTCAATCGGCGACCGGGTTTGGCTTGACGACGATGCGAACGGACTACAAGACCCCGGTGAACTGGGTGTTCCGGATGTCACAGTTAATTTGTGTGACGCCAACGGGGTGACTGTGCAGACAACCACTACCGACGCCAACGGGATCTACACGTTCGAGTTCCTGACACCAGGGGCGTACAAGGTCTGTTTCGACCTCGGCACGCTACCTGCGGACCAGTTGCCAACGGCTCAGTACGCGGGAGGAGACGACTCGCTTGATTCTGATGCCAACCCGTTCACCGGCATGACGGATGTAACGTTGCTTGACCCGCTGGAGGATGATCCGAACTGGGATCTTGGGATCATCCTGGCTTCTCAGGTGTATGAGATTGGCAACCTGGTTTGGCTGGATGCCGACAACGACGGCATGGCGATAGACGGCGAACCTGGCATCAACGGCGTTGCGGTTGAGCTGTACGCCGACGACGGGTCTGGGGCCAAGGGCGCCCTTCTGGCAGGCACAAGCACCGACGCCAACGGGAAGTACCGCTTCACCAACCTTCCTGCGGGTAAGTACCTGGTGAACATTCCAGACCAGTCTGGCGAGGGCCAGGCTCTGGCCAGAATGACCTCATCAGTTCCGACCGAGGCTAACCCCGACACCGATTCTGACAACGACGACAACGGTCTGAACCCGGCCGCGAATGCCGACGGCGTCATGAGCAACTCGATCATGGTTGGAGACGAAGCCGAACCGTTACAGGAGCAGCAGCGCAAGGACGACGCTGCTGGGGAAACAACGAACCTGGCAGACAATCGGTCCAATCTGACAGTTGACTTCGGCTTCTACCGCACAGCTTCACTTGGTCAGTCCATCTGGGTTGATGCGAACCGCGACGGCATCCGAGATCCTGGCGAGCTGCCGATCTCGGGAATTGTTGTAAACCTGTGCGACTCGTCAGGAGCGACGGCGACAACCGGAGCCGACGGCGACTTTTTGTTCGAAGGGTTGGACCCAGGTGAGTACCGCCTTTGTTTGGATCTCACCAGCCTGCCGCCCGGCTACACAGTGACCGCTCAGGATGCGGGAGACAACGACGTTGACTCTGATGTAGACCCAGTTACGGGAATGACAGACGTTGTCACCCTTGGGGCGGGCGAGGCGCTGCTGAACCTGTTCATCGGTCTGCTGCCGCCTGCATCGCTTGGCGACAAGGTCTGGTTCGACACCGACGCCGACGGAATTCAGGACCCAGACGAAGATCCGGTTCCTGGGGTAACGGTCAACTTGTGCGACGACGCCATGACCCCGCTGGCGACCACCGTGACCGATGCCAATGGCATGTACATCTTCGAAGGCTTGGCTCCTGGTGAGTACATGGTCTGCTTCGACCTGAGCACGATCCCGGTTGGGGCAACGCCCACCACCGCAGACGCCGGAGGCGACGATGCAGCGGACTCTGACGCCGACACCAGAACAGGCAAAACCCCGGGGGTCTTACTGCTTGCCGGTGAGCACAACCCAACCCTTGACATGGGAATCGTTCCGCCCCCAATTCTGGCAGTCACGGGCACGAACCTCACCGGGTTCCTTGTTGGGGTGGCATTCCTACTGGTTGGATCAGGAGTTGGATTCTTTGCCTTCCGCCGCCTGCGGCTGTCGACCAAACCTGGCGTGCGCCAAGCGATCTGACACCAAGGCTCGTAGACCCATACAGTTCCGCCATGCCTCACATCCGGACAGAGCGAGTTGACGACGTCTTCGTTATCACGATGGATGACGGGAAGGTGAACGCGCTCACGTTTGCTGCTATTGAGCAGCTTGGGGCAGCCGTTGCCGAGGCGGAAGCTGACGAGTCAATCGTTGCTGTGGTTCTGGCCGGGCGAGAGGGAAGGTTTAGCGGAGGCTTCGACCTGGGGGTGATGCAGGCGGGCGATTTGCGCCAGATTGTTACTTTGGTAGCCGATGGCGGCGACCTGGTGCGTCGGTTGTTCGGCTGCGGGCTCCCCGTGGTTGCTGCCTGCACGGGCCACGCCGTTGCGGCCGGTGCCCTGATGCTGCTTGGCTGTGACGTGCGCGTTGGGCCGGACGGGCCGGCAAAGATCGGTCTGAACGAGGTGGCGATAGGCATGGTGCTGCCGGGCTGGGCCATGACGATCGCGACCCAGCGGCTCAGCCCCCGTTTCATCCAGAGCTCTGTCGTTAACGCAAGGCTGTTCGACGGCCCCGGCGCGGTGAAGGCAGGCTTCTTGGATCAAGCGGTCGATCCCGACAAGGTGGTTGAAGTTGCAATTGCCGAAGCAGCCGCGCTTGGCGGCCTGGATCGCCTGGCCTACACCAGAACGGTTGAGGCTTTCCGAGGCGGCACCTTGGCCACAATGAAAGCTCAGATTGACGCCGACCGAGCCGCTGTGGCCTAGGCACAAGAGCCGTTCTGAACAGTACGATTCCTGATCGAATGGCAGCGTCGCCCAACTCATCGGATCCCCTGCTGGCCCCAGTTCAAATCGGTTCGCGCTTAACCGCCAACCGGATCATGTTCGGGCCCCACGAGACGAACCTTGGCGACGGCCGAGCCTTCAGCGCCCGCCACGTTGGCTACTACCGGCAGCGAGCAATCGGAGGCGCCGGGATCCTGGTGACGGAAACGGCGTCGGTCCACCCCTCCGACTGGCCATACGAGCGATGCCCGGCCGCCTGGGAAGCAGCCTCAGGCTGGCACGAAATCGGAGCCGTCTGTGGTGCTGAGGGCACTCTGGTTGTTGCCTCACTTGGCCATAGTGGGGGCCAGGGAAGCTCGGCCTATCACCAACGCCCACTGTTCGCCCCAAGCGACGAGCCCGAGGTGAATACCCGCGAAGTGCCAAAGATCATGGAGCCAGAAGACATCTCGGCCGTCATCGAGGGCTTCGCCGATTCGGCCAAGATCGCGGTTGACGCCGGGCTGGCCGGAGTTGAGGTCAACGCTGGCCAGCACAGCCTCGCCCGCCAGTTCCTTTCGGGCCTCACCAACCGACGAGAGGATCGGTACGGCACAGACAAGCTTGCCTTCCTCCGGGAAGTTCTGGCTGCGGTGCGGGCCTTGCTCGGTCCGCAGCCCCTATTGGGGCTACGGCTCAGTTGTGACGAGCTGGCACCCTGGGCCGGAATCACCCCAGAGGACGCGGTTGCCTCGATACCTGAACTCGCCGCCGCGGTTGACTACCTGGTGGTCGTGAGAGGCGGCATCTTCTCGGTCGCCGAAACTCGGCCAACCCTGCACCATCCCCCCGGCTTCAATTTGGATCTGACAGGCCAGGTAGTCAAGGCCGCAGGCCCAACCCCGGTTTTTGCCCAAGGATCGATCGTTGACCTGGATCAGGCACGGCTGGCGGTTGAGACCGGCACCTGCAGCGGCGTTGAAATGACCAGAGCGCAGATTGCCGACCCGGATCTGGTCGCCAAACTAAAAACAGGCAACGCTTCCCAGGTTCGCCCCTGCACGCTGTGCAATCAGCTCTGCCAGGTGCGAGACAACCGCAATCCAATTCTTGGGTGTGTTGTGAACCCCAGAGCCGGTCACGAAACAACCGACCATGCTGTTGGGAGCGACCGTGCTGTTGGCTTGGCCCCAACGCCGGCAGCAGCCAAGCAACCAAGCGTTCTGGTGGTCGGAGCGGGCCCCGCAGGGTTGGAGGCAGCCAGGGTGGCCGCAATCAACGGCCGCTCGGTGCGCCTCGTTGAACGCGGCCCGCTAGTTGGCGGGATGGCCCTGGTTGCGGCCCGCGCCCCGGCCAACTCCAGGCTGAAGCTGGCGGTTCGTTGGCTTGAGGCCGAGTGCATCAGGCACGGCGTGACAATCGACGTTGCTGTTGAGTTGGGACCCGACGACGTTGCGGCCTTCTCCGGCGATGTGATCCTGGCTACCGGCAGCGTGCCCGGGCTGCCCTCGTACCAAACCGACCAAGCAGTAACAGTTGACGTTGCCGAGATGTTCGCTCACCCCTATTTTGGGGTTCCGGCGGGCAGTTCAGTTGCGGTTTGGGATCCAGTAGGCGGGCCAATCGGCGTCGCCGCCGCTGAGCTGCTGGCAGATGCCGGCCACACCGTTCACTACTTAACCCCAGATGCCATCGCCGGGAACCTCCTGGCCCTCAGCGGCGACTTGGCGGGCTCCAACGTTCGCCTGCAACAGGCGGGGGTAACCATTCACCGCAGGGTCAAGCTCCGCTCGTTCGGTAACGGCCGCGCCGAGCTGGAGCACTCATTTACCGCAGAGCGTTTCAAGATTCCCGTTGCGGCACTCATTGACGCTGGCCCCAGGCTTCCGGGCACCTCGTTAGCCGATGCGCTGGCCACCACAACCGCCCCCCAGCCCATCGTGGTTGGCGACGCGGTTGCCCCTCGCTCGGTGGCCGAGGCGATTCGCGAGGGACGCAACGCCGCTCTGTTGATAACCAACTCGACATTCACCGCCGGGGCCGCTATCGCTGGGGCGCCGACCGGGGGCGCCGACCGATGACAGGATCTCAGTTCAAGTACCTGTTCACCCCTCTCCAGCTTGGGCCAATCGCGGTTTCCAACCGGATCGTGTTCAGCGCCCACCTCACCAACTACGCCACCCAAGACGGCCTGCCGTCGGCCCAACACGCTGCCTACTACGAGGCACGGGCCGAGGGAGGAGCGGGCCTGATCATCACCGAAGAGCACTCGGTCCACCCAACCGACTGGCCGTACGAGAAGATGATCCATGCCTTCCGGCCCGAAGTGGTTACCGGCTACAAACAGATTACCGAAGCCGTGCATCGCCACGGTGTCCCAATTCTGGCCCAAATCAACCACAACGGCGGGCAGGCAAGTTCCATGTACACCCGCCTTCCGCTGTGGGCTCCGTCAGCTGTTCCCGACCCGCTCTTTCGAGAGGTTCCAAAGGCTGTCAACCAGGACGAGATAGACCAGATCATCCGTGCCTACGCCGAGATCGCCGAGCGCTGCGTGCTTGGCGGTTTCGACGGCATTGAGCTCCAGTGTTCACACAGCTCAATCGTTCGCGGCTTCCTCTCCCCCGCAACGAACAAGCGGACCGATCAGTACGGCGGACCGCTGGAGAATCGCGCTCGACTCCTTCACCAGATCGTGGAAGCCGTCCGGGCCGCCATCGGGCCGGACAAAGCACTGGGAGTGCGACTGTGTGGTGACGAACTAATCGAACATGGCACGACGATCGACGAAGCGGTGGCTGTGGCAAAGGAGCTCGAGAGCCGCGGCGCTAACTCATCCGACTCCCGAATTGACTACATCAACACCTCCATCGGGGTGGCAACGGCCTCGCTGTTCATGATTGAGGCATCGATGCACATCCCTCCTGAGTACGCGATGTTCATCCCATCAGCCATCCGAGCCGAAATTGATCTGCCGGTGATTGGCGTTGGCCGGTTCAAAGACCCGCTCCAGGCAGACCGGGCGCTGGCCAACGGTCACGCCGACCTGATTGGGGTTGTGCGGGGCCAAATCGCCGACGCTCAGTTCGCAGCCAAGGCCAGGGCGGGCCGAGCCGAGGAAACCAGGCTTTGCCTTTCCTGCAATCAAGAATGTGTGGGGCGCATGGGCCTGAACCGGTGGCTTGGATGCATCGAGAATCCCGTAACCGGCAAGGAGGCTGTCGAGGCTTCGACCAGATCAGGCTCGCGGCGTTCGAATACCAGCCGCGGGGCCAAACTTCGGTTGGTGGTTGTTGGCGGCGGGCCTGCGGGTCTTCAAGCCGCGGTTTCAGGCTCTCAGAATGGTTTGGCTGTGACGCTTCTTGAGGCAACCGAACAGCTGGGAGGCCAGGTTAGATTGGCCGCCTCTGTCCCCAACCGGGCAGAGTTCGGCGACATGATCCGAAACCTCGTTGCCGAGGCCCGTCGTTTCGGGGTTGACCTTCAGCTCAACTCGCGTGGCACTCTCGACGCCGTCGCTCGCCTGAACCCCGAGGCGGTGATTGTGGCAACCGGGGCCACCCCAAACCGTCCGTGGTGGGCCCCCGCTGAAGCCACGAACATCGTTGATGTGGTCCATGTCCTTTCGGGGGCCGCCAACCCAGAGGGCTCAGTTGTTGTGATAGACGACCTCGGCTTTCACCAGGCAACCTCAACCGCTGAGCTTCTGGCCGACCGTGGCTGCACGGTTGAGATCATCACAAAGGGAATGGTGGTTGGCCAGGACCTTGGGATCACGTTGGACATGGAGACTTGGTGGCTGAGGGCATCCCGGAAGGGAATCGTGCAGACTACCGATCGGGTGGCAATGGGGTACGCAAACCAAGAGCTTGCTCTGCTTCATCACCCAACAGGAACCAACGAGACACGCTCACCAGACTGGATCGTGCTTGCCACCCCTCCCAGCCCGGCAGACCAGCTCTACTTCGAACTGAAGGAGCCAGCTTCGACAGGCAAATGGCTACTCCGCAGAATCGGCGACTGCGTTGCCCCCCGCCGGGCCCATTCAGCAGTCGTTGAGGGTCACCGGGCAGTAAGCGAGATTGCCGACGCCCTAGGTCTCGTTGGAGCTGGCTGATGATCGCAGTGATCCCGGTGAGACAAGGCGAGCTGCCCCTTGGCGGCTTGGAAGCAGCAGCTGAGTCGAGCGGCGCCGTGGTGTTGGTCGGCTCTGAGCCCGCCCAAACCGTCGCCGCGTTCGCAGGCATAGCCCACACCGCCTTCATCGCCGAGGCGGAAGGTTTCAACCCCGCCCATCTGGCCGCCTGCCTGCTTGCCGCAGTCCCCCGGTTGGCAAGCGAGCGCGTCGTGCTGCTGCCTCACTGCCCAGACGGCAGGGATCTGGCCCCTCACCTGGCAACGGCCCTGGGCAGGCCCCTCATTTCGGGGGCGATTGAGGTGTCAGAGTCCACGGCCTCGGTTGCTCGCCTCGGGGGCCTGGTTCTGCAAGATGTCGACATTGCTGAGCCTGTGGTTGCCACGCTCCAACCTGGTGTGCGCTCGGTTCGCCCCGCCATCAACCTAGAGCCGCCTGAGACCGTCGTTGTTTCCCTCGATCCGCCGACAGAACAGCCAAACCCTCTGCTGATCGCCCAGTTGGAACCAGACCCGGCAACAGTCGAACTTGGCGAAGCCAGACGGATCATTGGCGTTGGCGCCGGGCTGGGATCGATTGGCGCGATGGCCGAAGTGGGCCAGATCGGAATGAAACTGGGTGCGTCGGTTGGGGCTACCAGAGTGGCTACCGACTGGAACTGGGTTCTGTTTGAGCGGCAGATCGGAACAACCGGGGTGGCGGTGAATCCAGATCTCTACATTGCCCTCGGAATCTCGGGGGCCGTGCAGCACACCGCAGGGCTGGGCTCACCAGAACACATCATTAGTGTCAACACCGACCCGCACTGCCCGATGATGGCAATGGCCGACCTGGCATTGGTGTGTGATGCCGCCGAGTTCGCAGCCTGTCTGTTAGCCGAGCTTGAGGGCACGACCGAAGAGGCCGAGTGAATCTCGACCAGTCCCAGCCGGCGGGGCCTAGCCGAAGGTGCGGATGCCAGCCAGGGTGTCCTTTGCCAGGTCTCGGAGGCGTACCCCGTTGCGCTTGGCGGCGGTGCGGAGCAGGGCAGTTGCGCCTTCTTTCGGGGCTGGGTTGGAAACGGTGAACATTTCCTCAACCAGGTCACAAATCATTCCCGGGTACTGACTTTGCACCCGGTCAGACAACACGAGGCCCGGGGCCCGTTTCAGCTTCTTGTGATCCGCCAGCACGAAGTTGGCCTCAAGCCGGGCCTGATACGACGAAAGGCCTTCTGCTGAGAAGTTACGGCTTCGGTGGGCGCCCAACCCCGTCTCGGCCGCCGCAATCCCAGCTCCGATTGCGAAGTTCACCCCTTCCAACCAAATCCCGGCGGCCAGGCACATACAGGCGGCGTCTCCAGCAACCAGCATCCCGTCTGTGAAGAGTTCGGGCATTGTGTCAAAACCCCCCTCAGGGATCAGGTGGGCGGAATACTCTTTGAGCTCGGCTCCTTCAATCAGCGGAGCAACGGCTGGGTGGGCCTTCAGATCGGCCAGCATTTCTTCCGGGCGCCGACCCGAGTCGGAAAGCCCGTCCAGCTGGAGAATCACTCCCAGTCCAACCGATTCCAGGTTTGTGTAGAGGAATCCGCCACCGGGAATTCCGGGGGTTGCCCCAAGGATCTCAATGTCTACGCCGTCTCGACCCCGCACGCCGAACCTTTGGTCGATCAGCTCCTTTGGCAACGCCAAGGTTTCCTTGGCGCCGAGAGTGAAGTGCGAGGCCCCATCGTGGTGATACATCCCGGCCTCCTTGGCCAGAAATGAGTTGACCCCATCACACGCAATTACCAAAGGGGCCCTGAGATCTCCATCTGACCGGTCGGTGCGCACCCCGACAACAGCGCCTTCGCTGTTGCGAAGCAGCCCGACAACCGTGGTTGAACACACCAAGGTGGCACCGGCTGCTTCGGCCTTCCCAGCTAGCCACTGATCGAAGTCTGGCCGGTAGGCAGTGGCCCCGTTGTACGGCGCTTTGCCCCATGCTGTCGTTCGGAAGTCGACGGTGAGGGCCTGAGTGGGGGTCATTACCATGGTTGAGCGCCTCGTCACCCAGCGCTGTAGCGGTGCCTCGCTGATCCACTCTGGCACGAGATCGTCGAGAACTCGTCCGTAGATAACCCCGCCGTACATGTTCTTGGACCCCGGAAATGGCCCTCTTTCAACCAGTGCAACCGTCTTGCCGCCTCTGGCCAACACCAAGGCAGCTGCGGCCCCTGCCGGCCCTGCGCCCACCACAATTGCGTCCCAGCCAGACGGATCTGCTGATCCGGGCTGTTGCTGATCCAGTTGCTGATCTGGGGTCATCTCAAGATTGTGCCGCGCTCAATCACATTCGACGAGCCAGGAACAGGCCGAAGTCGTTCCGATCATCGGTGTAGAACCGGTCTAGCTCAAAACCAGCATCGCTGAGTTCGGCTGAGAGGCTCTCTGGCCTGAACTTGGTGCTGATCTCAACATGAATCTCTTCGTTAGCCTCCAGAACCACGTTGAGGTCCAGTCGTTCCAGCCGAGCTTGGATTGCTGTAAGTGCCCGCAGACGCATGTCGACCCGTTCCTGGCGAGGGTCCCAGTAGGGCACATAGTCAAACTGATCGACCGGTATGTTCCCCTCCAGTTCCCGGTTCAGCACCACTAATGCATTCTTGATGAACTTCTCAGTAACCCCGGAGGAATCGAAGTAGGCATCGATGATTCGGGGCACCTCTTTCACAAGGTCCACCCCAAGCAGCAACCACTCGCCGCTGACGAGGGTGTCTGCCATCGCCCCAAGAAATGCCTGCCTTTCCTCCTGGTAGAGGTTTCCGATTGTGCCGCCAAGAAAGGCGACCAGACGGCTGCCGTCCGACGGAATCTGATTGAGGTGGCGGGTGAAATCGCCAACAATGGCGTGAACCTCAAGACCGCGGTAGCGATCGGCCAACATCTCAGCCGCATTGATCAGCGTGGCCTCGCTTACATCAAAAGGCACAAAACGCTTGAGCTTGCCTGCTTCCCAGAAGGCATCAAGAAGCGTTCGCGTTTTATCGCTGGTTCCCGAACCCAGCTCAACAACTGAGTCAGCTCCGGTGAAGTGGGCCAACTCGGCCGCACGCTGTGAAAGGATCGATCGTTCGGCCTCTGTTGGGTAGTACTCGGGCAACCGAGTGATCTCATCAAAGAGGGCCGAACCCCGATCGTCGTAGAGCCACTTTGGCGGCAGCACCCTCGGGCGCATAGCGAAGGCGCTGGCGATGTCTTCGCGCATCGCCCCCTCGGCCCAGTCCGACGCGAGGTGGCTTTCTATCGTGATCGTTGGCGGAGGCACGGGACCATCTAACCGCATTTCAGTCGGGGTTCTTCCGTAGCTCACCAAGCAACTCGATCGAACGAACTGCGGCTGCGGTTGGCACAGGCAGCATTCGAACCACAAGATCATCCACCCCAAGCGCGGCGATCTCGGCCAAAGATTCCTCAACCCTGCCAACTCCCCCACACACCAGCACCTCACTGCTCATCCCCCGGTAACCCTTGGCCACCAGGCGATCTCGAACGGCCAAGGCCTCAGCGTCATCATCGCCAACAAATACATCTCGTCTCAGGGCCACCCGGCTGGGTCGACCCAGCTCTGCGCATCGTTGTCGGTAGCGCACGCTAAGAGCGCTGACGTGGTCCAGGTCACCGCTGGGGCCGATGTAGATGGCGTCTCCCACGCTTGCTGCCCGCTCGATCGCCGCTTCTGCTGGCCCCGACCCAATCCACCACTCCACCGGCTCAGAGGGTGTCGGCCCAATCGATGCGTTGTCGATCCCGAACCGATTTGACGAAACCACCTCGCCCCGCAGAAGCCGATCGATCACATCAATGGCAACATCTGTGGTTGCCCCCCTGGTACCAAGCTTTGCACCCATCGCCCCGAACTGAGCCTCACCACTGCCGATTCCGGTCTGCACAATGAAACGAGCTGAACTCATTGCGGCCAGCGTTCCGATCTGCTCAGCCACCAGCACCGGATGCCAAAGCGGCAACAGGAACAACAGGCCCGCCTGGCGCTCGCTGGGCCACAACCCAAGCAGGCGGCCAAGCATCGGTGAGCCCTGGAGGTAAACATTGTTGGATCCAACGCTGTGCTGATCCCCCAAGGTGAGATGGCTGAAACCGGCCTCGGCCGCAGCCTCGGCTCTGGCCACAACCGAAGCGGCTGCCTCTTGGGGGGTGACACCGGAATAGCCACTTGTAATGCTCAGACCAAGCTCCATCGCCAAAGCATAAGCGTGGCCCGAGGCGACCGAGCGGTGCCAGCCCTAGAGTTGGGCCCATGCGCATCGGACTTCACCGGCTGCAACGATTCGGGGCCCGCAGCCTTGGGTCATCGGTTCCCGCACGCCAAGCGGGCACGCTGAGGCCCTCCTCAGAAGCGAGTCAACCACTTCCAGAGGTAAGTTTCGAGCAGCGGATGACAACCGTTGACTTTCGGGTCTCCAGCCAAGCACACATCACGGTTGACTCAGCGGTGTGTCGTTCGTGCACCACAAAGGAATGTGTTCATTGCTGCCCCGCCGATTTGTTCGTACCCGTGTCAGACGGCGGGATCCTTTTCAACTACGAACAGTGTTTCGAGTGCGGCACCTGCTACATGGTGTGCAACCGCGAGGGTGCGATCACTTGGAGCTACCCGGAGGGCGGAAGCGGCGTTGTCTTCAAACACTCCTAACGACAGGACAGCGCCCGATGCATCTGGTAGGCACTCTGAGATCGTTGTCTGCCTGAAGTGGGTGCCCCTCCGACCAGACATCGACCTCTTGTCCGGCCCGCCTTCTGACGATCAGCGGTTCGGCGGTAGCAGCGCGGCCGACCTCGCGGCGCTTGAAACCGCACTTCGACTGGCCAAACATGGGGCACAGCCAGTCACGGTTGTGACTGTTGGCGGCTCGGTTGCTGACCCGATGCTGCGCCGGGCCCTGGCCGCGGGAGCAAAAAGGGCAGTGCGTCTCGATCCCGGGCCACCCGGCCCCGATTCTGCCGGGCCCGACTCTTCTGAGGTGGCTCGGCTTCTGGCCGGCTTGTGCGCATCTGCATCCTTCGTTGTTTGTGGTAGCTACAGCCTTGACCGGGGTTCTGGTTCGGTGCCAGCCTTCCTGGCCGGGCAACTGGGAGCAGCACAAGCGCTTGGCCTCGTCTCGGTTGAACAAGACGAATTGGAAACCGACGGCAGCCTTATGGCAACCAGGCGGCTCGATCATGGCCGGCGAGAGCAGCTGAGCATCACCTCGCCCGCAGTGATTTCGGTTGAGCCCTTCGTGGAACTCAGGCGAGCCTCACTGCCATCGGTGCTTCAGGCCGCCGAGGCCACGGTCGAGGTGCGGTCCGTCTCGGCCGGGGCAGACCAACTGCCGTTGGGACAAGTTCACCCATTCCGTCCAAGAGCCAAGGTTGTGGCTCCGCCAATCGGGAAGTCTGGTGACCGAGTGGCCGCGCTGGCTGGCCTCAACGAGGAGCAAACGCCACCGCAACTGCTTCAACTCTCACCTGCTGAGGCTGCCGTGGTTGCGGCCCGGCATCTGCGCCGCTGGGGCTACACCCAGCCGTGACCGAGTTGGCGGGGCTGACGTGGCCCGAGGCTTCCGAGCTTCCTGATGCTCTTCTGGTTCCACTTGGCTCTACCGAGCAGCACGGCCCTCACCTACCTGTTTCAACAGACTCAATAATTGCCGAGGCCTGGGCAAAGGGCATCGCGGCGGCTTCGGAAGGCACTGCGGTTGTGGCGCCCGTTCTACCCTTCGGCGCCTCTGGTGAGCATCAAGAGTTCCCAGGCACCCTTTCGCTTGGTACCGAGGTTCTGCACTTGGTGCTTGTCGAGCTTGCTCGCTCGGCTGCGGCCCGCTTTGACCGCATAGTCTTTGTTTCCGGGCACGGTGGGAACGCCGACGCTCTGGTTCTTGCATCGGGCCTGCTTCGAAGCCAAGGCCACACGGTAGATGTGCTTCTCCCGGTCGTAGCAGGCTCAGACGCTCACGCCGGGCACACCGAAACATCGCTGATGCTTCACCTGGCTCCCGAACTGGTTGCACTCGACCGTGCGGTGGCTGGGCCCGCCCAGCCCGTTGGTGAGCTGATGGCAGCGATGCTTGAGGGCGGAGTGATCGCAGTTTCTTCCTCTGGGGTGCTTGGCGATCCCAGCCGGGCAACCGCCCAGGCAGGTAGGGAGATCCTCTCCGGCCTCGTAAGGAGCGCAGTGGCGAAACTGAACCTCGGGTCGACTTAGATCCGTCGAGTGACTGGTGCTAGCGTCGGCTTCGTCGTCCAAGACAGGAGAATTTCATGAAGACACGCGCCGCAGTTCTTTGGGGTCAGGATCAGGAGTGGAAGATCGAAGAAGTCGAACTAGGAGATCCAGCACCCGGCGAGGTGATCGTCAAGACCGCATACGCCGGCCTCTGCCACTCTGATGAGCATCTAGTCTCGGGCGACATTGCCATACCAGACGAAATGCTCGAGTTGATGGGCGCACCTCACTTCCTGCCAATGATTGGAGGCCATGAGGGGTCCGGCGTTGTTCAGTCGATAGGCGACGGGGTCAGCAACGTTGCTGTTGGAGACCACGTTTCCCTCAGCTTCATCCCATCGTGTGGCACCTGCCATTGGTGCTCAACCGGGCGCCAGAACCTCTGCGACTTGGGCGCCGCCACCCTCGCCGGCGGCATGATCTCAGATGGCAAGTACCGCCATCACGTTGGCGACACTCCCCTCAACCGGATGGCTCAGCTTGGCTCGTTCGCCGAGCACATGCTGGTTGACCAGACATCCGTTATCAAGGTCGACTCCGACCTTCCACTTGAAGCAGTAGCGCTTGTGTCTTGCGGGGTTGCCACCGGGGTCGGCTCAGTCCAAAGCAGAGCGGGAACAAAGTCGGGCGACACCGTAGTGGTGGTTGGGGTTGGAGGAATCGGCGCCAACGCCGTGCAAGGAGCCAAGCTGGCAGGCGCAGCCAACATCGTCGCCGTCGATACCAACCCAGACCGCAAGGAAAAGGCCGAAGAGTTTGGGGCCACCCATTTCTATGCCAGTTTCGACGATGCTGTGGCCTCGGTAATGGACATGACCCAAGGAATCATGGCCGACGCCTGCATCCTCACTCCCGGTGTCACAACGGGCGACCTGCTCGAGCCTGCCATCAACATCATTTCGAAGGACGGAACCGTTGTGGTTACTGGCCTGGCCCCCATGGCTCAGCGAGAGGTCACCCTCGACCTCTTCTCGCTTTCCATGTTCAACAAAGAAATCAAAGGATCGATCTTTGGCTCTGGCAGCCCTCGGTCCGAGATTCCCCGCTTGCTGCGCGAGTATCAGCGCGGCGCACTGAAGATCGACGAACTCATCAGCAACACCTATGACCTCGACGACATCAACGTTGGCTATGAAGACATGCGCTCAGGTAAGAACATCCGCGGCGTGTTGAAGTTCGATTGAGCACCGGCGAAGCGGTCGGTCCATACGGGCCTGGCACCCTGTCTGCAGTTCAGACCGAGGTGGTTGGCCGAAGGCGAGAGATTCAGCTGGTTATTGCCGCGCTGATGGCGGCAAGACACCTCATGCTCGAGGGCCCGCCCGGCACAGGGAAGTCAACGATTCTGCGTGCGGTTGCCAAGGCTGGCGGCCACGGTTTTGAGTTCATCGAGGGCAACGCCGAACTGACGCCGGCCCGCCTGGTTGGCCACTTCGACCCTGCCCAAGTGATGGAGTCCGGCTATTCACCCGAAGTTTGGGTTGACGGCCCGCTGGCCCGAGCCCTTCGCGACGGCTCGCTGCTCTACCTAGAAGAAATCAATCGGATCCCCGAGGAGACCCTCAATCTCTTGGTAACGGTGATGTCTGAGGGTGAGCTCACCATTCCGCGCCTCGGGCGAATCGACGCCAGCCCAAACTTTCGGATGGTTGCTGCCATGAACCCATTCGACGCGGTCGGCACGGCTCGGATCTCGGGGGCCATCTATGACCGGGTCTGTCGGATCGGGATGGGCTACCAGTCTGAGGACGACGAGCAAGCAATTGTCAACCGACACGCCCCCTGGCCAAATTCGGAGTTTCCGAGCCGGGTGGTTTCGCTCGTTCGGGCAACCAGGAATCATCCCGAAATCAGGGTTGGGTCTTCGGTCCGAGGCGCAGTCGATCTTCTCCTGCTGGCCACCGATCTTGGCACCCTCAGGGGCCTGCCTCCCGAACATCACGATGTCGGGTTAGACGCGGCCCTCACCGCGCTTTCCGGCCGGATTCGGCTCCACGACTCTTCGACCACAACGCCCGAGGCCGTTATAACCGAGCTGTACCGCCAACTTGTCGAGCCAGACGACGCTGAAGGCCACATCGATTCAAACGGAGCACCCGAGCCGGGAAAAGCCAAACGCCGCCAGGAGGCGGCGACCACGACAACAAGCGAATCCTGACCGGCGAGGAAGCCGAGCAAGCCCTGGCCGATGACCAACGGCGCTCAATAAGCCGCCGGGATCTGGAGCGTAACGAGGGTTTTGGCGACGTTTCGCCGCAGCTTGGCGAGCTTGATGTGGAAGCCTTCGACGAGCTTCTGGTGGAGGACCCCGATCAGGCGTTGGATCTTTTGGCCAGAATGTCTCAGGCCACCGACCGGTCGTTGGCCGCGCTGGCTCGACGGCTGGCGGGCAGGCTGGTTCTGGACATTGCCAGAACCGGCCGGGCTCGAACCCGCGGCGTTGGCAGGCTTGTTCTGGCACCAGCCGATGAGTCATCAAGCGACGTTGATCTCGATGCGAGCCTCGACTCAATTGTTGCTGCCAGGGCCGAGAAGCGGCCGCTGTCAACCGAGGATCTGGTTGCGGCGCGCTGGCAACAACCCGTCACCGCCATCTGTTTGTTGGTTGACAGGTCTGGCTCTATGAGCGGGGAAAGGCTTGCCAGCGCGGCGCTGGCCGCAGCCGTATGCGCCTGGCGGGCGCCCCTACAGTTCAGTGTGCTTGCCTTTGGAGACAAAGTTGTTGAAATGAAGGGGCTTGACGGGTTGAAACCAACCGAGGAACTGGTGGCCCAGGTTCTGGCGCTGCGAGGCCACGGAACCACCGACGTGGCGCTGGCGCTCCGAGCCGCGGCCAGGCAATTGAGTGGGTCGAGAGCTACGCGGAGGCTGACCATTCTGTTGTCCGATGCCGAGGTGACGACGGGGGCAGACCCGGTGCCGGTGGCCCGTGGCCTGGACGAGCTGGTGATATTGGCGCCGGCAGATGAACCTCAGCACGCCAGAGCGCTGGTGGCCGCGGCAGGCGGAAGGCTGGCCGAGGTTGGTGGCCCAATGTCGGTGCTTGACGCCCTCCGCCGGGTCGTGCAGTGATACTGCTTCCCGACCCCTGGCTGAGAACCTACAAGGCTGGAAGGGTGCTGGTTGGCGGCACACCGCGCCGCGTGATTTCACTGACTGAAACGGGCGCCGAAATGGTCCGTTCGTGGTTTCGGGGCGAGCCGGTATCGCCAGAAGCAGGCGCCAAGGCATTGGCGGCAAGGCTGCTCAACGCCGGGATGGCTCACCCCCGTCCAAACGGGCTCCCAACCGCAGATCTTGGGGTGGTGATCCCTGTGAAAGATGATGTTGATGGGCTGAGGCAGACACTGCAGGCCCTGGATTTCCACCGAGTCACGGTGGTCGACGACGGCTCCCTTCACCCAGCCAGGATCCGCAAGACCGCCAAACAGGTGCCGCTCCCTCCAGAATCGCGGCCGTTACTGATTCGTCATAACCGGGCCGGTGGCCCAGCAGCGGCCCGAAACACGGGCTGGCTGGCCCTCGCCGACTCAGAGGTTGTGGCGTTTGTGGACGCTGGGGTTGAGATTGCCGGATCAGAACTGGAGATCCTGACCGGTCACTTCAACGACCCCTCGGTGATTGCCGTTGCCCCGCGGGTCTCATCCACGGCTGGTGAATCTCGCCTCGAACGTTACGAACAGCTCTTCTCGCCGCTTGACATGGGCAGCAGTGCCGGCCCAGTTGGCCCCGGCAGGCAGCTCGGCTATGTGCCGTCTGCCTGCCTGCTGGTGCGGGCCGAGACACTTCTTGCGGTTGGCGGTTTCGCCGAGACCTTCAGATTCGGAGAAGACGTAGATCTGGTTTGGCGCCTCGCATCAGAAGGTGCCATCCGCTATGACCCAACAATCGAAGCCAACCACCGGCCCCGGCCAACCTGGAATGCCTGGATTCGCCAGAGGTATCAGTACGGCACTTCGGCTTCGCAACTGTCGCTGCGACACGGAAAGCTGGTTGCGCCCTGGCGCGCTTCGCCTGCGAGTGCCTGTGTGATCGGCCTGCTATTGGCCGGTCACCCGGTGCTGGGGGCAGGGATTGCCGCCCTGCCGATTCGAAGGCTTGCCAATCAATTGGGCCCGGTTCCCCAGCCCTACGCCGAGGCAACTCGGTTGGTTCTTGAGGGTCACTTGGCTGCTGCTCGCTCCTTTGCCGAGAATGCGGGCCGCACCTGGTGGCCACTGACCGCGGCCGTGGTTGGGCTCGGCGCGGCGCGGCCGCTGCTTCTGTTTGCGGCCGCTGGATGGGGTCGTCGCCTATCCAAGACGTTCGATCCAGCCAACCTGGCAATTGGGATTCTTGATGACCTCAGCTACGGCACCGGCGTCTGGATTGGGGCCTTCCGCCGACGGGCGTGGAGGGCGGTGGCCCCCCACATCAGATTCTGATCTCTAGCCCTGGTGCCAGTCAGGACTCAAACAGATCGAGCAGCTGAAGATTCGTTAGCACAGTGACACGATGGCTTGCAACGGCGGCCGAAAGCTCGGGGTCGTCGGTAACCACTGCGATAGGCCACTCTTGGGGGTAGCCCTCGATTATCTGAGGGAAGAACTCGGTTCGAGGAACGGTGTCGTCTGAGATGCGAACCCGCACGGCCTTTGGCATTGGCAGCTCTGCGGCGCTTCCTACCGAACTGTCAAAGACCACGTCGGCGGCGGCGCCAGCACTTGCTGTGATCTCATCAAGATACTGAACCAGGAAACCCCGGCGATCAGCAACGGACTTCTGGGCCCAGCCCATCTCGGCCGCGGCGTCTCCGTCAATCAGGATCACCACATCGTTGGTGGCAGCCACGTGCTTGGCCACCGCCAAGTCGTCTCCCTCGATGTCGTCGGGAATCGAAATCAGCGGCCGACCCTCGTCGGCTGACGCCGTCATGTCGGGTGCGCTGCCGAGCGCACTGAGATCTTCAGCACCCATTCCGTAGGAGCCAAGGGCAGCATCAAGGGACTCATCCTTCGCCTCTGGGCCACTGTTTCCTGCCAAGAAGGCGTCAAGCACCCCGGCTTCGGCAGCAGATTGGCCAGAGGGTGAACTCTCGTCAGATCCCGGCTGATCGGTTTCGGGGTCGTCAGCATCGGGTTGGTCGGTTCCAAAATCAACCAAGTCTCCAAGATCTTGTTCCCCAGTAATCGCTTCATCGTCAGCGGGAGGAGGCGTGATGGTGAGCGGTTCCACAGCTTCCAGCTGGGAAACGCTGCCACCCACGGCGCTCAACGCCGAGTCGATCGATTCGATGGCGCCGTCTGACTCATTGATTGCAGCTTCTGCCTCGGTCAGATGGTCAACCACTGACTGGCGAGCCGCGTCTGCCGCCGACTTCGTTGACTGGAGATGTTGTTTCGCCAGATCGAGCCTTTCCGCAAGTGAATCTCGTTCGGCCTGCACCTGACCCAGTTGAGCGGCCAGATCGCCGAACAACGAGTGTTGTCTGGACACCGAAACTGCCTGCTCGTCCGCCAGTTGAACAATTTGGTCGGCAAGGGCGGCACGCTGAGCTCTGCTTCGTTCAACGTCAACGGCCAAGGCCTGCCACTTGGAGGAAACGTCGTTCAGCTGAGCCTCCAGATCAATTCTGGCCTGCTCGGCCACGTCGAGCCGTCTCTCGTAGCTCTTGTTGTCGGCAAGCAAACTCTGCTGCTCGGTGCGCAAGTTGTCTCGCTCGGCCCCAAACGCGTTGCGCTCAACCTCAAGAGCAAGGCGGGTGCCTTCAAGGGCGTCGCGCTCTTCGCGAAGAGAGGCGGACTGGCCAAGGGCAACGTCTCGTTCTGCCTCAACCGACTCCAACTTTCCAGTTGCGTCGTCCTTGGTGGCCACAAGCCGATCTTGTTCGGCCTCAAGCTCGACTACTCGGGCCAAAGCCTGATCACGCTCGTCTCGCAGCCCAACTTCGGCAACTCGGGCTAGGTCGAGATTGCCCTGAATCGTCTGGAGTTGGGTGGTCATCTTGTGCGACTCAGCCCGTCTGTTCTGTACCTCAACCTCAAGATTCTGAACAGAATCTCGAACGTTCCGCCGCTCATCGGCGAGGCGATCCACCAGATCACGCAACCCGCCAAGCTCGTCTTCAAGTGTGGAGTCGCCAAGTATTGGGCTGACTGCAACAGGCTCAGCGACCGCAGGCTCAGCGACCGCAGGCTCAGCGACCTCACTCATTGGGACCTCACTCATTGGAGGGTCACTTACCGAGGGTTCAGCTGGTTGGCCCTCGGTCGGAATGGGGTCGTTCGGAATGGGGTCGTTCGGAATGACATCACTTTGTTCGATGTTTGGCATCCCGATCTCGCCAGGGGCGAAAGGATCAACAGCATCGCCATTCGCTGGGACGGCGGTTGCCGGGGGCGATGGCTGCGAGGCCGATGGCCATTGCCCGCCAGGCGGATCAGGAAGGGGCGGAATGTCCTGCACCGGGGCAACCTCTGACTCGGGCGGTGGTGGGGGTGGTGGCGGAGGCACGGCAACATCGGCCCCACCAAAAGGTGAAGACACAAGCGTCGGAGCGGTAGCGCCAACAAGGGAGGCGTACTCGATCTCCCAGCCCTCGGTCCTCTGAAGCCACAGCAAGCCTGCCCGACCCACCTCTGCCTCGGTGGCACGTGCTGCAACCCGGCCTCTGAAGTCGGCGTTCTCGTCCAAGACGCGTTCGGTCACGGCAAAGGCCCGGACCGGCAGCGGAGCTATGTAGAGATAGCTCCGCATCGGCGCAGGGGGATCCACTGGCGGAGTGGCGTCAACGCCCTCCTTGGCCACTGCGAAGGCCAGCTCGCAAACCGCCGCTAGGGGCTCAGCACCCATGATCATCATTCCTCTCATGCCGGATCGGACACATCTTGGCGATGGCCGCAATAACAACTAGAGATCTGATCGACCGTTTTCGCAAGAATTTCAGTGTCTTGAAGATCGTAGTCGTGTCGGAGAGCGATTTTGTGGCGATCAGACTTCCTGTACTAGGAGAAATCGATCATCCATATGATGGAAACAGGGCCAACGGAATAGTTGGTTTTAGTGACTTGAGCCTAATCCAACGCTCTAGGTGTTCAAGCGCTACTTTAAGTGCTCAGACCGGCTACAGCACCGCTGGCGAAAGCCCTCACGGTCTTCAGTTTGGCGGCAGCAGACCCGTCATCGATGGCGGCAAAGGCAGCGTCCAAACCGTCGGCAAGGTCGGCTACCACTCCCCCAACCAGCAGCCCGGCCGCCGCGTTGAGACCAACTATGTCTCGCCTTGGGCCCCTCTCCGAACCATCAAGAATTGCTTCGAAGATCGTGGCGTTCGTCTCTGCCGAGCCCCCGGCAAATTCTTCCATGGATGCGGCAAGCGCTATACCGAGGTCGGCTGGATCTACCTGGAATCGTCGGATTCCGCCAGGTTGCACGTCGAATACAACAGATGGCCCGGTTGTTGTCAGCTCGTCAAGCTCTTGATGGCCACTAACAATCCAGACCCGCCGGGCGCCAAGCATCTGGGAGACCGATGCCATCCGCTCTGCCAACTCAACATTTGAACAACCAATCACCTGGCGGGTGACTCGACCGGGGTTGGCCAGCGGACCAAGCACATTGAACACTGTGGGGATTCCAAGCTCGGCCCGAACCGGCCCCGCGTGGCGCATCGCCGGGTGGAACGTTTTGGCCAGAGCAAATCCCAGCCCCGTTTCGACAACGCACTGTTCCAACTGCGACGGCAACAAATCAGTGCGGATGCCGAGAGCTGCGAGAAAGTCGAACGACCCCGAAGTTGACGACGCCTTGAAATTGCCGTGTTTGCACACCACGGCGCCAGCTGCTGCGGCAACAAAACATGCCATTGTTGAGACGTTGAGGGCGTGCTTCCTGCGGTGCGGGCTACCGCCGGTACCAACAATGTCAATAGCCTCTGCTGGGACGACCAGTGGTTCGGCGGCTTCCATCATGGCGGTGGCCAGACCCGCGATTTCCTCCGTGGTTTCGCCCTTCAGCCGCAAACCAACGATCAACCCGGCAATCTGAGCCTCGGTTGCCCCGCCAGACAGAATCACGCTCATGGCAGCTTCGGCATTAGCCATGGAGAGGTCATTGCCGGAGGCAACAAGGCCAAGAGTGCCCGGCCAGCCACCATGGGGCTCAAGGGCGCTGGCAGGCTTGGGCTCCTCTGGCGACCGCATCCTGGCAGGCTAACAATTTTCGATCGTTCGACCCCGGCCTGCGCCCGTTGACCGCTTTGTCCTACCTTGGCCCCACTACCCTGATCCCTGTGCCTCCAATCGACTGGCGAGCTGTTCGCAGCGGAGCGCTGCCCGGGCTCCTGATCATCATCCCGGCCGCGCTGCTGGCGTCAGTATCCGTTGGAGACCGCGGCAGGCCAATTTGGAGCGTCGTGTTCGGCGTGCTGGTTCTGTTCGGGTTTATGACGGCAGGCTATGGAGCAGGCAGGCTACGGACCGACACGCCAATGATGCACGGCGCCTTGGCCGCGGTTGCCTGCTACGTGGTTGTTCAGGCCTTCGGGATCGTCACCAGCCTCGCCCGCGGCAACAGCCTCAGCCCCGACAAATACATCCTCACTGTTCTGCTGGCCGCGGTGATGGGCGTGGCTGGCGGCCTGTTCGCCGACTGGTATCGCAGGCGACTCAGCCGCGCCTGAAGAGGGGTCCGCTAGGATTCAGGTCTGGGTGAGTTGGCCGGATGGCCGCGGGTTGCCGTTGGTGGCTCGAGGAAGGTCGGGACTCCGTAGAACACAGTGCTGGCTAACGGCCAGTCGGGGTGACCCGCAGGAAAGTGCCACAGAAAACAAACCGCCGATGGGTTGGGAAACCAACAACAGGTAAGGGTGAAACGGTGCGGTAAGAGCGCACCAGCGATGTCGGCAACGGCGTCGGCTAGGTAAACCCCACTGGGAGCAAGGTCAAAACGGAGGTGGTTGTTCGCCGCTCGCAGCTTCGGCTCGGGAACCTCCAGGTGGACTGCAAAGATGGATGGTCATCCATCGGATGCCGGAAACGGCACCGAAGACAGAATCCCGCCTACAGGCCAACTCACCCTCTTATATTGGGGTCTGCTCTGCAGACCCGCCTTCGGCCATCTGGGTCAACAGCTCGCAGCGTGCCGACGCCGTCGGCAACGCGTTACTGGGCGAACTGGAATGGATTAGGTGCGTTTTCGCCACTAATCCATGCCAGTTCCAAGCTGCCGACCCAAAACACCAACGCGTAGTCGCCATCGGCGACCAGCCTTGAGCTACTCAGTTGGATGGCCGGAGGCCGGGAGGCGAAAGCCGACCCAATGTAAGAGTGCCTAGTCCATTGGGAGGCGGGCGAATATTTCCACCTTGGCGTCTTCAAACTCTTCGTGGGAGATGTCGCCTGCTTCGAGCTTGGCGTGCACAACCTCGATCATCTGCAAAAGTTCGGGGGCCGACAGTTCGCCTTTGCCATTCAAGAGCTGGGCCACAACAGAACTGCCGTCTTCCTCTTCAACCTCTTCCACCTCAGCCTCGTCGGTCAGGCTGCTTGGGGCTGGCCCGTACATGCTGTCGGCTTTGCCCTGCCTAACGGCCAACTTGGCAGCCTTCTTGGCCGCCTTCGCCCTGTCACGCTGAAGCTTCGCGAAACTTGATCGCTGCTTGCCCATGGGAATCTCCTTCCAATACTGGCCCGACCACGGAAACCGGCAGCGGATCAAGGCTGGGTTTCGACAGAGCCAACCAGCCGACCTGAGCCGGACCGGTGTTTTCGGCCAGTTCGTGAAACCTTTCACGAATCGAACAGCACCAGACTAGGAGCAGAAGTCACCGTCGCCTCAGATACCACCGCCAGAAGCCAAAAACGGGGCAATTCTTCTCACCCGGGCCACTGAGGCCCAACACCGCCCACCCTTCTTCCAAGAAATTTCGGCAATCTTTGAACCAAACCCTCGCCGTGGGGCGTATTGGTTACAGAAAACCCAACGAGACTCTTTCGGGAGGAACCCCATGTTAAAACGACTTTGCGTAGTTCTGTTCGCCATCACCCTTGTGGCGGCTGCCTGCAGCGACGACAATGATACCGACGCGACGCCGACCACTCAGACCCCGGCAACGACCGCGTCTGAACCGACTGAGCCTGAAACAGGGCCCGCGTCAATCGCCGCGATAGATCAATCTGGCGACGGCTCGACGGTAACAGTTTCCTCCGTCACGCTGCCAACAGGCGGCTTCGTTGTGATCCACGCAGACAACGAGGGCTCCCCTGGCCCCATCCTTGGTTGGTCAGACCTCCTGCCAGCAGGTGAGAGCAGCGACGTTGTGGTCACGCTCAACACTGCCATCAGCGCCGAAACGACCGTGTTCCCAATGGCTCACGTTGATGCCAACGGGAACAGCGAATACGAGTTCATGCCCCCAGATGTCACGATCGACGTGCCGGCAACCACCGCCGAGGGATCGGTTGCCGTTCTGTCAATTGTGTACACAGTCAGCTGATCGCGCCCGGTTGGGAGGCAGGCTGTGAACCTGTCTCCCGGCTCGTGCGGAGGAATCGATGGGAACTAAGAATCGCGAGGAAGAACCCGGGCCTGAGAGGTTGGCCCGCAAGCTGTATGAGACCCACGGCGCAGCCCTGAAAAGGTGGGCGCAGGATCGATTCGGAGATGATCAGCTTGCCGATGAGATTGTGCAAGAAACCGTGCTTGCGGCCTGGCGGAAGTACGGCCAGTTCGATCCCAACCGGGGCGCCGAGCGAGCCTGGATGTTCGGAATTGCCAGGAATGTGGCGGCAACCAGGTATCGCCGCAGCCAGCGCCACCTCAGGGCCGTCCCGTCCGCCGCACCAGCGGACTCAGCTGCCGACCTCGGCGCCGGTGAAGAAGAGCTGGACAGGCTTAGCGATCGGTCCCTGATCGTGGACGCGATGCGGGCTCTGTCAGATGACCATCGAGACGTTGTGGCCGCTGCATACTGGGACGGATTGTCAACCAAGGAAATCGCCGTCAAGTTCGGAGTTCCAGACGGAACGGTGAAATCAAGACTTCACTACGCGCTGCGAATCCTGCGTACTCAACTTCAAGAACGAGGAGTGCTGCAATGACAGACAATCATGAGGAGTACGCAGACTGGGCTTCTGCCTACACCCTCGGAGCTCTTGATTCCGCCGAACGCAAGACGTTCGAACAACACCTTTCCACCTGTTCAACCTGCATCGGCGAACTTGCCCTCCTGGCTCCGCTTCCTGGGCTAATAGCCAAGGTTGAACCTGGAGACTTGGCCATCGGCACCTCTACCGCCAAAGGTTTGGCGGTTCAGGCTGCGGCAGGCCGAGAGTTGAGAGAGATCCAGAAGCGGTCGCGAATGTGGCGGCTGACAGCCGCCGTGGCTACAAGTGCGGCTGCCCTTCTGGCGGTCATGATGTTTGTTGGTGGCGACAGCGCTCCCATAAGCTCACCCGTGGCAGCTTCGCTAACCACCAACCAAGCCGAGACTGCACTGGTGGCAACCAGTGCAAAGGCGTGGGGCACTGAGATAACCATTTCCCTCACCGGCATCCCGCCTCGCAGCAGCTATCGACTGTGGGCCATCGACACCTCGGGTAACTGGTCAAACGCAGCATCGTGGTCAACAACCCCGAACGGCGCAACGAAACTTATCGGCGCCACCGAGATTCCAGCCGCCGATCTAGAGCGAATTCTGATCACCTCTGAGGATCCGGAAGACGTACTTGTTGCTGCCACGGCCTGACGCGACCTAGTCCAGCCCTTCAAGGTGCGCCTGCTCATTGAATGAAAGTAGGGTTGGCCGGTTGCCGGTAACGCCAATTTTCACAATTGATGCCGGGGCAACGTGACAGCGCCATGAGATCTCGATGCCCACTCCCAATGCCCACGCAACAGCGGCTTTGATTGGCGAAACATGGCTGAACAATACGATGTCGTTGTCTACTGCCCGAGGCGCCAACTCTTCAAGCAAAGGCCAGACCCGGTCTGAGAGCGCCAACAACGACTCGCCGTTTGGTGGGGCGAACTGAGGGTCAGAACGCCAAGCCCGCCAGACCTCGGCAGGCACGTCGCTGAGGGGCTTCAGGTCAAAGTCTCCGTAGTCAAGCTCGATCAGACGCTCGTCGATAGTGATCTCGGAGGCGAACGCCTCGGCGGTAGCGATGGTGCGCCGCAACGGAGAAGAGAAACACGAAGCCCCTTCCGGCAGAACGGCCGCAATTCGCCTTGCCTGCTCCTGGCCAAGGTCATCCAACGGCGGGTCGGCCCGGCCGAGCAGCAGCCCAGACGCATTGGCCGTGGTTCGGCCGTGCCGCACTACCCAGATGGTCACCGCAGGACAGCCCGGTCCAGCTGCCCCGTTGTGCGCAGGAGGTCGAGGTTCGCCCGGTCGCGAAGGTCATAGCGTTTCCAGCCCCACACCGCGGCAGCCAACCCGAGAAGCTCTAGAACCACCAACACGGCCAGCGGCCTGTCGAATTCGGGAAGCCGACCTGAACCAAACCGCACGCCGAAGAACGGCCACCAGAACAGTGAAGAGTCGGTCCAGACTCCGTCTAGGAGCAAATGGAAAAACATGCCGATCGGCAGACCCAACCACCGCCTCCTGCGAAGCCGCGCTCCGCTGGTTGCCGCCATCACAACCGCCATTGTGGCAACTGGTGCCGCCAAAGTGTGCAGAACGAACGGCCCAATCAACACCTCAACCAGAGGAAGCAGGCTTCCGAGGAGCACCACTCGGTAGTCGATCATGGGGCTTCGAAAAACCTCGGCCACCAGAACGGGAGCTAAGGCGGCGAACCAGATCAGCACGTCGACGGGGGAAACAAGCGCAAACTCATGTCACCGGCTCATGTCACCGAATGAGCAGCCGGCCGCACTGATCGCAGGTCACAACAGCATCGTCGGGTAACTTCTTGATCTTGTCGATTGCCACCGCGGACAGCGCCATGTGGCAGCCATCGCAGGTGGACCCGACCAGTCGGGCAACGGCCACTCCACCGAAGTCCTTTCTGAGGGTCTGGTAATGGCCGAAGAGCTCTTCGGGAACTAGGGCGGCGGCCTCAGACCGCTGCTGATCGGTGCCTTGGATCTCAACCTCAAGCTCGGCGATGGCAACAGTCAGCGAATCCTCCGTTGCCGACTGAGCTGCAACGAGGCTCTCCATCGTTGAGGCCACCGGAGCCAGCTCGGCGGCTACTTCCTCGGCCTTTTCCATCACTTCCAGCTCTTCGTCTTCCAGCCCAGTCTTGCGCTCAAGCAGCATTGCCGCCTCTTCTTGAATCAGGAGAAGATCCTTGGTTGCGGTGACCGAGCCGTCATAAAGCTTGGCGTCGATCTTGGTGCGCTTGTCGTCCAACAGCCCGACTTGGTCATCAAATCGCTTCTGTTCACGGCCAAGTTCGTGCTGGCGACCTTCTATTTCGTCAACGATCTGCTGCAGATCTTCCTGCTTGGCGACCAACCCCACAATCTCGGCCCGGATCGGGTGGTTCACATGTTTATAGCGGAGTTGATCCAGCTTGGTGTCGAGTTCCTGCAGCACCAGCAGCTGCTGGTAGGCGGGGTCGGCCATCAGCCGCCCGCCGTTGTGGCAGGGGGCACCGTTGTGGCTGGTGGCGCCGTTGTGGCAGGGGGCGCCGTGGTTGCCGGTGGCGCGGTTGGGGCTGGTGACGCTGGCGGAGCCGGTGGCGCGGTTGTCACCGGATTGCCGTCTTCGTCAAGCAGAACCTCACTGGTGGTAGTAGTGATCGGCCGATAGCAGTCACGGTCCCCGTCGCCGTCCGAATCAACAAAGATGGTGCCTTCGGTCTGTACTCCAATGTCTGAAACACTGCAGAAGTCAATCTCGCTGGCCACCTTGAGGTAGCGACCGCCCCCATACCCCTCGGGGTCCTGGAACGGAATCGGTTCCAGGTTCGCGTGATACTCAGACATGAACTGACCCCAAATGGCAGCTGGCACCGTTCCGCCAAAGATGCTGCCCCAGCCAGGAACGTTGACCATTGCCACCTTTTCATCTGGATGGCCCATCCACACCGCCGTTGTTAGATATTCGGTGTAACCAACAAACCAGGCGTCTTCCTCGTTCTGGGCTGTTCCGGTCTTGCCTGCTGCGGCATGACCGTCGGGTAGTTGAGCCCGTCTGCCGGTACCAGACCTGACGTTGCTTTCAAGAGTTTGGGTTATCAGCCGAGCTGTCTGCATTGTGATGGCTCGTCTGCCGTCCGGCCTTCGCTCGTAGATCACATTGCCGTCGATATCTTCTATTCGCTCGATGTACCACGGCTTGTTGTAGATGCCGTCGTTGATCATTGCGGCGTAGGCGCCTGCCTGCTCGATGGGGTACATCTCCTTGGGGCCAAGGGGCAGCGAGAGAATCGATTCCAGCGGCGAAGTGATGCCCAACCGTTGGGAAACCTCAACCACCTTCTCGTTGCCGACCACTTGACCCAAGCGCACAAACGAGCAGTTGTTCGACGCTCTGGTGGCCGCCGCAATGGAGATCCGCCTGCCAGAACCGCCCTTCACCTTGTACGGGTCTGGGAAGCCGCCCGGGTTAGGGAACTCACAAGGGCTGTCGCCCCTCACTGTGTCACTTGGGGTGAACCCAGCTTCGAACAACGCAGCCAGCACGTAGGTCTTCATTGAAGACCCAGGCTGGCGAAGCCCGTCAACAGCCAGGTTGAACTGCTCTCTTGTGAACTCTGTGCCGCCAATCATGGCCCGCACTGCCCCACTGCGAGACTCAATTGCGGCAAGGGCGATGGTGAACCCCCGAGGGTCATCTGGCAGAAGGTCGTCTCGAGCCCGTAACGCCATTTCCTGGGCGACAGGATCAAATGTTGTGAACACTTGCAGCCCACCGGAGTAGATGGCGGCGAACCGCTCGGCGGGGGTATCGCCTATCAAGATGTTCGGGTTGGACTGAAGCTCTTTCAGAGTCTCGCGCTCGAAGTAGTCAGAGGGCTTGATGGTTGACGGATCCTGACGTTCCGACGGCAGGGGGGCAGAGTTGATGCGGTCAGCCTGAGCCTCGGTTATGTGGCCAAGGTCAAGCAGACGCTCGGTTACCAACTCCCGACGCTCCCTGGCGTTAACTGCGTTCTTGAGCGGGTTGTTGGTGTTTGGGCTGCGAATCAGACCAGCCAGGAGAGCGGCATGTTCCCACTTGAGTTCGCTGAGATCTTCTATCCCCCAATAGGTTTCGGCCGCACCCCTCACCCCGTATGCACCCTCGCCGAAATACACCGTGTTCAGGTAGCGCTCGAGAATCTCGTCTTTGGTGAACTGCTCCTCGAGCCGGAGGGCGTAAAAGGCCTCGGTCTTCTTTCGATCAAAGTTCTGAGACGAGTCGAGCAGCGCGTTTTTGACCAGCTGCTGGGTGATTGTTGAGCCGCCTTGTTCGATACCGCCTGCGCTGATGTTCTGGGCCAGAGCCCGGAACACAGCTCGGTAGTTGACGCCATTGTGCTCGTAGAAGTCGTTGTCCTCCATGGCCAGGATGGAATCGATCACAACCTGTGGGATCTCGTCCAACTCAACCGACTGACGGTTCTGCTCGCCAACCAGCAGCGTCATGAAACTTCCGTCGGAGGCGTACATCGAGGATCGCTGGGCCAGGTCGTCCAGCTCTAACTCGGCCGCACTGCTTTCGGTGGCATCAACGATGGCCCCGAACTGGGGAATGATGGTGAGAGCGGCCGCAGAAGTTACAGCGGCAACAGCAACCAGAATGAGCCCGAGGGAGGCAATTCGTTGAGTGACCCGCAGGAGATATAACACCGTGCGGAAGCGTACTCAGACACGGGGGCGGAAAGGTGTCACTACTTGGAGTATCTATCGCGCGAACGGACCGGCCCCTATGACCGGGGCGGCTGCAAAGGCCGCTTCGGCCGGACCCGCCATCGACTTTAGGTCGGTAACCGAAAGCCCAAAGAGTGGCAGGCCTTCGGAATCATGCAGGATCACAAGCGACACCTGCTTGGCTTGCACAACTGTTCTTCCTGCGAAGCGAACGCTGACCTTAGAATCGCAGAGCTTGGCTGCTGCGCTGGCAATTGCGACTTCTTCGCTGGCCGCCACCCCAACCGATCGGAAGGAAGAGTTAGAGAGGGAAGAAGCAGACAGGAAAGACCCGGAGGCTCCAATTTCGACTGCCGCCCTGAATTCGTCTCCGGAGGACGTCAGCAGAACCTGAACCGGCGGCCCAGGAGGAGCCGGTATGCCCTCACCCAGCATCATTGCCACGCTTCTGAGCAGCTGATCCACCCCTCTCAGCTCGTTTACCCCAAAACGTTCAGTCCGCAGCATCGCAACAGCAACAACCGATTCCTCGATTGACTGCCGAATGAGCAGCAAATGGCTGCCTCCCAACTGAACCTGTTCGCTACTGTTCTGGTGGCCGGTGAGGGCAGCCCAAAGCCTCCCAGACATTTCGAAATCAACCGACGGGTTGACTTGAGCGGAGCGCTGACCGGGGCCATTGCTGCGTGAAACAACAACGGCAAGCGTTTGGCCCGCCTCTCGGCGAACCAGTGTTAGAGCGCCTGCTCCGAAGCTGTGGGCAAGGACCTCTACAGCCAAATCGGTAACCAACTGGCGAATTTGGGGGGCCTGGCGAGCCGGCCTTGCTGGAAACAAGGCTGAGACAACAGGCTCCGACGGGCCAAGAAACGAGCTTTCGAGAATCCCTGTGAGCCCTCGCCCCAGACCGGAAGACGGCGCGCTCGACTCCCCGCTGTCACCCTCCACGCGCTTGCTCAACCAGCCTCCCTCGCCCGTTCGCCTCCACCAGGCGATCCCGAACAGCCACCCTACCCCAGTTAGGCAAGTGCAGGGTTTAGGTGCGTTTCCACTCAGACTCAAGCCTTGAGTCGTTGCGCAGCCGGGCGATCGCGCCGTAGAGGGCCGCCTGGAGTGCTTCGCTCATTCGGTGGAATACAACCCCGTAGTAGCAGTCGACACCACCCTCGACCTGGCGCATGTTCCGAATCTCGATGATTCCGTCTTCGCCGCCAACGTGAATGGGCACTCTTGCGCCAACATACAAACGATCGTTGGCAGGCGACTTGATCAGAGCGCCAGCAACCGAGAGGTCGGCGAACTCGGCTTCTATCCGCTTTGGCTTGTCCCCCCTAACCCTGCCACCTCTAGGCGGGCTCCACTCGAGGACCGCGCTGGCCACAGGATAACGAACCGTAATTCGCGGCACCTCCTGCGGGCGCCTCACGTCTCCTTGGCGAACCATCTCCTCCATGACTTATATATCGGCAGCGATGCCTGGAACATAAGTGGGGAATCTGCCCTCTTATCTTCTTCATCCCAAGCCGCTGCGGAATATCTCGATTCGCTGGTCGAGCGGAAACATCACCTTCGCCACAGCCGCAACATCGGCACGCGATATGGCCCTGATCGTCGTGAGCGTCTCGGTGTAGTTCAGAGCGTCGCCGTCTGCGGCTTGGTGCAGCCAGTTGAGAAGATCGAGATTGTTGATCAGCTCGTTGTCGGAAATGGCAATGCGTTTGGCCCGATCAAACTCGTCTTCGGTTGGTCCCTCTGCCCCCAGCTGGGCCAGATCTTCTGTGACCGTCTGGTAGATCGCGTCGAGCCGGTCTGGATCGCCGGTAACGGTGACGAAGGTTTCAACCAACGCATCCGGTTCGGAAACTAGAACAGAGGAAACGCGGCCTCCGTAGGTGGCACCAAGATCTTCACGGACGTTCTCGAACAGCCTGGCGCTAACGATGTTTTGAACGATCTCAACCACCAGCCTGGTTCTGTCGTCAACGGCCATCTCGGCGCTGTAGAACAAATCGATTCCGGCCCCGGCACCGTTTTGGCCAGCAGCCACCTGCCTTCGTTCAATACCATCGGGTGGGGCGTCCTGGCGATCAATCCAAGTATCGGCGGGCCCGGCAGGGAGGGTGCCGATGTATTCTTGGGCCAGGCTCAGCACTGCTGCAGCCGGGAGGTCGCCGGTAACTGCAACCACCAAATCATCGACATCGCCAAACCTCATGGAGTACAGAAGCTCAAGATCAGCAGGCTCAAGACGATCCAGGTCGGCCGTGGATGGGATGAAGTCATACCACTTGCTCTCCCCGTATCTGGCGCCGTGCAACGCCTCGCTTGATCGTGTGGCCGGGTCTGCCTCCAGCTGGCGCACCTGCGAGCGACCAAACTCAACAGCCTCACGGAAAGCCGACGGTTCAACCTTTGATTCTGTGATCAGCAGGTTGATCAGCTGGAAGAGGACCTCGGCGTCTTCAACGGTTGCCGAGCCCTCAATGACGTCGACGGTCTCGTCGATCCCAACACTGGCCCAGGCCGAGGTTGCTCCCAGGAACTTGTCAAGCTCCACGGTGCTCAGCTCGCCAAGCCCGCTGCGATTGACCGCGTAGGTAGCCAGCGCCGACAGGGCGGCATCGCCCTCAGCCAACGTAGACCAGCCGCCGTCGGCAAAAGCAAGAACGTCGAGGTTGCCTGCGTAAATATTTGATGGTCTGAAGATGACCCGAGCCCCGTTTTCGAACTGCCACTCGGTTGCTGCCATGCTTTCGATTCGCCTGGTGTTTGTCGGCTCCACCGGTGAGGGCGGCGCCATCAACTGCTCAAATGTGCGGATCGGGTCTATTTGGGCTGGAAGCTCTGCTTCGCGTGCCCGCTTCAGCGCTTCGCCCAGTTGCTGAGTTGTTGGCAACTCGGCCGCATCTGAGCCAACAGCCACGATGATGGGGGCTCGGCCTTGGAGCATGAAGCGGACATGATTGTTCACCTCGTCAAGTGACAGGTTTTCCAAGATTTCTGACTCTCGCTGGAAACCGTCTTCAAGTCGTTCAATTGCTGAGTCGCCAAGGAAGTGGCCGACATAGAGAGCGGCGAACCAGGCATCCTGAAAGCTGGGAACGGAATCTCGATCTCGGTCTATTCCTGCTTGTCGCGAGGCGGTTGCTGCAGCCAACTCTGATTCGGTGAAGCCCTTGAACTCGATAAGTCGAAGCTCGGTGAGGAGGCCCTCGGTTGCCGTTGAGAGATCCTCGCCTGTGACATTGAAGCCGAGGAAGCGCCGTCCTTTGTAGAGCTGGAACGAGCCGGAGCTGTTGAGGATTGCCTCAAGCGCGCCCTCGTCGATTCGTCGCTCGAGTCGGCTTCGAATGGCGGAGTCAATCACAGATTCGATCAGCTTGAGGCGTTCGCCGCCAACGGTGAGGCTGTCCCAATCGTCAATCGGGATGTCGAGCGAGATGGCGGGCCTGCCCGCATCGGGGTGGGTGACCACATCCACAACGAGACCCGACGGTTCCCCAACAGTTGGCTCGGTCCAGTCCTGGCCGTCTGACCGGCTTTCCAACTCATTAAAGACGGCTTTGATCTGCTCTTCGATCTGATCGACCGGAACGTCTCCGACAGCAACGATTGCCATCAGGTCGGGGCGATACCAGCGGTCATAGAAACGGCGGGTGTCAGCCCCGGTGGTTGCCAGAATCTGTTCAGGAGTGCCAATGGGGTCATAACCCGAGTACCCCGAATCAGCGGTGTAGAGCTCGCTGAACCAGCTGAAGATCACCCCGTCGGCGGATTCCTCCCGAACGCGGAACTCTTCGCGAACCACCCCACGCTCGTCAATCACTGCCTGATCGTCAAGCGTTGCCGCTGATGCCCACTGAAAGAGCACTTCCAATCCGGTAGCAACCGCGTCCCGGCTGGTTGGAACCGAAAGGCTGTAGACGGTTTCTCCGTAGCTGGTGTAGGCATTCAGGTCGGCGCCTATCTGCAACCCGAAACCCTGAAGGACCCGGTCAAGCTGGTTGCCCTCGAACGCTTCGGTTCCGTTGAACAGCATGTGCTCGGCAAAGTGGGCCAGCCCGCTGTCTGGCTCTTCTTGTTGCAGCGATCCGGCCCGGACGACGAGCCTCAGATCGAGTCTGCTGCCTGGGGAGTCGTTGGATCTGGCGTAGTAGGTGAGGCCGTTGTCCAGCACGCCGATCCGAACGTCTGGGTCAAGAGGCAGCAGCGTTGGATCCGGCTGGGGGGCTACTGCCTGAGGAACAGTGGCTGCCGGTTCTGCTTCGGTTGCATCAACTGCGGTGTTTGTGCTGAGCGATGCTTCGGTGGTGGACGTTCGGCCCGTATCCAGTTGAGCGTCTTGGTCAGCCGAACCCGGGCAAGCCGCTGCCAGCAGGGCAAGAACCGTGAGGAGTGCAAGGGTCCGAATCCAATTGTTTCCCGCCATGCAATTGGTGTAGCCGATTCCGGGCGGAATCGCGTTGCGGACTCCTAACCGTCTTGGGTTAGATTTGGTTACCAACTCGGGAAGTCCCATGGCAAGTCTCAAGAAAGCACACCTCATACAGCCACGTTTCATACAACTGGTGCGAGATTGGCGAGCCAGCCGAGCCGACCGGGTCAAGCTGCCAAACGATGTGGTTAAAGCAACTCGGGATGTCACTGGTCCAACCGGCTGGGTTACCACCTCAACCTGGGACCGGCTTGAGGCTCATTCGAAGGCTTATGTCAGCTCGTTCGATCAGCGCCTGCCGCCCAGCCTCCACATCTCAGAACGAGACCGGAAGCGGCACGGCTTGGTAATGCCGGTGGCCGAGCGCTGTATCGAAGACTGGGACAAGAATCACAGAACCCAGCCAGAGTGAACCTCTATACCTTTGTTAGTTGCTTCTTCCTGGAACGCTTGGGCGCCGACAGGTAGCTGCTTCCCGAGGTTGCAACCAGGCGAGCCCGGCCTTCTGCAATGTTGGTGGTGAGCAACTTCTCGGCGGCAATGCCAGACATCCAATCAAGCTCGTTGAAGCGAGGGTCGGTGATGGCCCGGCTGAGTGCTTGCGCCTCGATGATTCGACCGGGCGAGAACTGCTGCCATTTCGAATTCATCCGACCGTCATAGACCCGGTAGGTCTCGTCGTCCAGAAGGGCAACCACGTAGGCGGCAAGTTCACCGTCGAGCCGCAGTGTGGCGATCTCAACTTCCCAGGCTTGGTCTGGGCTTTCAGCGATCCGGCGCCAGAAGTCTCGCTCGGCGGGCCGGTCAAGATCAGAAGAGCGGCGGGCGTCACGGTCGCGAGCCACGTGAACGCTTTCAACCTCGTCAATCAGAGCCATCGATATTGCCGAGCCTCGGTCGAAGGCGATTGTCATGTCAACCCCGGCATTGGAGATCTTGTTGCGAGCCCGACGAAGCTGCTTGCGCATGCTCTTGCTGAGCACATCATCAACAGTGTGAGCCGTGGTGAAGAGCACTCGCGGCACCCGAAGTTCGGGGAGAAGCTGGGCATGGTCCAGCTCATCAACCAGGTAGCGGAGGGTTGCGTCGCTGTCTCGAAGTTGTTCAAGATCCAAAGACCATGCTCCGCTGATCTCGCTGAGGGTGGCCGCTACTGCGCCTGCAAGCGCGTGAGCAGCGTCGTCGTCAAGTGCTTGCAGCGATGTGAACAGAGAACTTCCGTTGCCCATTGCCACAATGGCGGTGCCTTCTGCCCGTTCCATCGTTGCCAGCATTGCCGCCGCCCGTAGCTGGCCGGTGTCGGCGCTGCGAATCGCCACCAGCAGCGGCGTCCAGCTGCTGAAGCATTCCGACCAGTTCCGAAGCCATGGCCACGATGCCATCAAGGGAGTGTTCAGTTCCTCATTGAGGGCAACGATGTCTGCCGACATTGCCGAGATCTCAGGCAGCGAGGTAAGAACGTCTACGTCGAAGATTCGCTTCTGGACTTTTTCCGAGCTGCGACGCCAGGCTTCAAGCGGCTCGGCCTCATCCCGGAGAGGCTCCTTGAACAGTTGGGTGAGAGCCGAAGCGCTGATCGGGCGGCAGTAGTAGTAGCCCTGACCCTGATCGCAGCCAAGCTTGCGAAGCGTTGCTGCCTGATCGGCGTGCTCGATGCCCTCGGCAACCGTATAGGCACCCAGAGCCTGTGAAAGGTTCACGATGGCTTCGATCAGGGCGGTCGAGGTTGAAGAGCGGTGAAGCTCGTTTATGAACGACCGGTCGATCTTGATTGAGTCGACAGGGAAAGACCTGAGGTAGCTAAGAGAGGAGTAGCCGGTACCGAAGTCGTCGATGGCCATCCTGACCCCAACAGTCTTCAGCTGACGAAGCACCCCGGCGCTGTGTTCTGAGTCCTGAGCCAGCATTGACTCTGTGATTTCAAGAACTAGAGATTCCGCAGGCAGCCCGGAGTCTTTCAGGGCACCGGTGAGAGTGTTGATGAGTTGGCCGTCCTGCAACTGCCGCATCGACAGGTTGACAGTCACGCCAATATCTTCACAACCAGCAATTTCGTGCCACTTTGAAGCTTCGGTGCATGCCTCGCGCAGCACCCACTCGCCCAGTTCAACAATCAGCCCACTTTCTTCGGCCAGAGGAATAAAGCGATCAGGGGGAACGAGCCCTCGGTCTGGGTGGCGCCAGCGAACCAGTGCCTCAACCAGGGCAACCCGCCCTGTCTGGAGATCGAAGATTGGCTGATAGTGAAGAACGAACTCTCGCCGGTCAAGAGCGCGCTGGAGGTCGGCCTTGAGGTCGAGGCGCTCGATGGCCTCGTCGTGCATCTTTGACTCGAAGAACTCAAACCGGCCTTTGCCACGGGACTTGGAGAGATACATCGCAACGTCAGCGTTGCGAAGCAGCGACTCAACGTCGTTAGTTGCATCGTCATAGGTTGCGATTCCGATACTGGCCGATGCCCTTACAGTGCGATCTCCCAGCATCATCGGCTCATCAAGCACCTCGAGCGCGCGACGAGCGACTGTTACCGCATCGTGGCGATCGGCACCAGACTCCAGGAGTACAGCAAACTCGTCTCCCCCGAATCGGGCGATTGTGTCGTTGTCTCTCACACAGCGGCTAAGGCGGCGGGCTACCTCGGTTAAGAACACATCGCCTGCTTCGTGACCAAGGCTGTCGTTTACCGTTTTGAAGTCGTCCAGGTCAATGAACAGAACAGCCACAGAACCGTCAGGACTTCGATTTTCAAGCGTGGCTCTGGTCCGTTCGGCGAACAATGAGCGGTTGGCCAGCCCGGTTAGCGAGTCGTGTTCTGCGTCATAACGAAGGCGCTCTCGACCCGACTGAATGGTTTTGGTCTGCATGTAGACACGCAGCAGGATCAGCAGCGACATCGTGGCCGAGGCAATGATGCTGACCACACGATCCTGAAGGGTGCCCCACAGGGCATCGATGATCGGCACACCAATGGTGGCTATGAACATGATCCCCAACTGGCGCCCCGTTAACCGCGAGACATCGTGGGTGACCTGCATCTTCACGCTCACCTTTGGGTGAAGGGCAGCAGCGGCAAAGAGGGCGTAGAAGGCGAGCCAGAAGAAGTCGATGAAAAGCCCGGTTTCGAAGCTCCCGCTGGCGTTGTAGATGCCGTAGGCGGTGTCGGCAACTGCCAGGGAAGCGATGGCCACCGAGATGAACGCATACGGCGGATGCTTCAGGTGAGCAGCAACCACCAGCCTGGCAGCAACCGCCAGGAGCGCAACGTCCATGACCGGGTATGCCAGCGAAACCAGCAGAGCTGCGGTTGTGTTGTCTTCGATCAGGAAGATCGTGTCTACGAAGAGCACCCACATGGCCCCGAACATCGCAACCCCAACCAGTGCGGCATCAATGAAGCTGGTTGCTTCCCTGGTTGGGTCAACCGAGCGAGACATCTTGATGAGGCCAACGATCATCAAGGGGTACATCGAAAGGTAGAAGAAGTCTGCAACTGACGGGAACGGGGGGCCCTCAGGGTTGAATATCTCGAGCATGTAGTAGATGATGTCGGCTACCAGAAAAGAGCCAAGGCCAGCGGCGAACCACAGCCACGGTTCCAGGGGTGTCGCTTTGTGCTTCCTCGCGCCCCACAACACCAGGATCACCGACAACAGGCCTACGCCGTTGTAGAGCACGAGCTTGGTTTCCGCTGAATCCGGAATTACGAAATACAGCGTCGTCAGGGTGCCGGCGACTGCCAACCAGATTTTCCACAGGGCGTTCATGCTGAGTGGTATCGGAGTTCTAGAGCGGCCCTTAACCTGACCGGGACCTATTGGCAGGCGGAATGGTCCAAACGGCCTAGCGCCCGCAACCTGGCTCTAGGCACAATGCTATCAATGCTTCCACATTGGCCTTGATGCACGTATGTCTTTGGGTGCCAAGCACCTATGTCCTAGGCGCCGACGCCAACCAGGACCAGTGCAACAAGAGCAGCCACCATGCCGACCACCTGGACCCTGGCCAGCCTCTCGCCAAGGACCACCCGGGCCAGCAGCACTGTGCTTACTGGATACAACGAACTAACCGCAGCCACCCACGTGAAACTGCCAAACCGCAACGCAACGAGGTAGAGGCTGTTGGCTGCCAGGTCGAGGATGCCGCTGAGGCCGATCAGCGGCCACCAGGTGCGTGCGATCGGCTTCCAGAGTTGCTGCACCGACAGCACAGCGGACAGGCTGATGATCGAAGCAACCCGAGCGCCGAGCAGCGGGAACAGCCCAGCGGCCTCAGACGTGCGAGACAGGGCAATGAAGAAGAGGCCGAATCCGAAGCCCGCTGAGACACTGAGCACCCGGGTTCTGTTTAGTTGTCTGAGCCCGGCCAGTCGTTCTCGTGGGGTGATGTTGATTGGGGCCCCTCGCAGAGCCATTCCACCAACCGACACCAGAACGGCGGCCGGGACAGCAAGGAAAATGCCAACAAGGGTGACCGTTCCCGGACGATCACCGAATATCAGCAGACCAGCCAGGACCGGCACGGCGGCGCTGAACACCGCGGTTAGCGATGCGGCAGTAGACATGGGGCCCAGCGCCAAAGCCTTGAAGAACGTTGTCTGTCCGTAGGCGGCCCCCACGCCTCCAAGGGCCCCCCACAACAGGTCGGCGGTGGTCCAATCGCCGCCAGCAATCGTGAAAACCACCACTGTCAAGGCAAGAAGGCTGACAACGTGAACGGCAACCGTGACTAACGTCGAGTCGTTTTCCTTGCTGGCCAGAGCCCCCGAGAAATCGGTTGCGCCGTACGCCGCTGCACTAATGGCAGCCAGAATCACCGCAGTCACGGTTTGACGCCTTCCTTCCTTAGGGGGTTTGGCCTTAACGGGTTCGGCTTGACGGGTTTTGACGGTACCTGTCGGCAGAAACCGGCCGAATCCAATGAGCGAATCGTCCCGGCTTGCTCAGGCGGGCGGCAGGATGACCGATACCCCGGTTGTGGATCAGGACATTCGTTGGCTCCGCCGAGTGATTATTCGGTCAATTTTGACTCAGTCCTTTGTGTGCTGGGCCGTTGTCGCCGCGGTTGTGGGGGCGGCGCTGCTTGCCGGCGGGACATCGCCGACCCAGGCAGGCGTGGTAGCGGTTCTAGCCGGCCAGATGATCGCCATCGGCCGGATCGCGCTCTCGCTGACAATGAACCCCATAAATCATGAATTCCTGGCCGACTACATTGAGCGGCCCCTTCGTTTCGAGGCCCGCCGCGAAGTTGGCTCCGGCGACGACCCACATGTGGCCGCCGGTGAACTGAAGCATTTCCAACTTGTGAGAATTGCCACGATGGAAGACGCATCGTCACAGACTCCCGCCGTATTCGATCTGTTCCAGTCCCGAAACAGCCTCGTAACAGCCGCAGTGAGCCGTGAGTCTGGGTCAACAACCCTGCTGAGTCTCATGGCCGACGGACGAATCCTGCAAACCGTCGACATGCTGGTGCCGCCCTCGAAACCAATGATTGTCAACACCGAGGCCAGCGGAAGTGTTGGTGCCATGATCATCAGCCACCGAGACCTCATGCTGGTGCAAACCGGCAGGGGAAACCCCCCAAAACCATCAACCGCAGCCCTGTTCGCCGCATCTGTGACATGCGAGCAAAACGCATTCGCCGACCTTGGCCCGTTCCTGGGATCGTTTCTGAACCTCGACCGGTCCAAGGCCGTGCACCGCATACAGGTGAGGCCGGAGCCAAACGACCTCCTAAACCGATCACTCGGCACGCCACAACCTCAGCAACTGGCTGTAGACCATCGGCCGCTCGCCCAAGAACAGCCAACTCAGCAGGCCCCCGCTCAGCCACTCCCCCAGCGAGCAGCAGTTAACGCTGCAATGTGATCTGGCCCAATTCCACAGCAGCCGCCAACAATCGATGCACCCAGGCTGATCCACCGAGTTGCGAACTGGCAGTACACCTCTGGGGTGAGATCGTGTCGGTGATCCATCAGGGCTTCATTCGCGGCGTAGTCGGCCTCCTTTTCAACGAAGGCATTGGCGTAAACCCCAACGGCGATGGACAACGGGTTCTCACCAAGCGCCACCACCAGCTGACGAAGGCCTTCTTCGAAACGTTCGGGCTGAGAGCAGTTGAACAGAATTGCACTGGCGTCACCGCCAACTGCTTCCACCATTTCCGGAATGCTCTCACCCGACCTGAGCCGAGCCTCGGTGCCCGAAACGTGATCCTCCAGTGTGAAAGAAGCCCATAACTCAAGGTCGATGCCTGCGACCGCATCCCGAATGGCTTCGAATTCCGATATTGAGCTGATGGTTTCACCAAGCCACAGATCCACCTGCCCAACCTGAGCGTCGACCAGCATCGAATATGCAGCGGGAGCCAGAGCCGCATCGAACTTCTCCGGCTCGTAGGAACCGAACAGAGGGGGCAGACACCCCGCAACTCGCACCGGGCGCCCGGCCTTGTCTGCCACTTCCCGAGCCAGCGTTGCTGCCAACTTCGCAAGCTCAAAGGCCCGCTGGTGAAAGAGTTCTTCGCCCAAGTGAAAGGGCACAACCGCGTAGGCATTGGTTGTGATCACCTCGGCACCCGCCGCCACAAAATTGTTGTGCGCAGTGCGGACCCAGTCTGGGTCTTCCATCAAGGCAAGCGCCGACCATTCCGGCTGGCGAAACGGGGCACCGATTCGGGCCAGCTCCTTGCCCATCCCACCGTCGAGCACCGTAATCGAACCCATCCCCCACGTTACCTGCACGCTGACCATCACAGCTGGGGCCATTCAGAATGGGAGACGAAGGTCCCTATCGAGGTTCGTTCCACGCACTTATGGTCAGATCACCGTGAGCTTCACGGAAGCCCGCAGCCCGGGCTGGGAAACAGGAGCATGGACTAATGACTCTCAAGCGGTTCTTCTTCGCCGCGGTCGCGCTGGCACTCATAGCGTCGGCTTGCGGCAACGGAGACGACACATCAGCAGCACCAGACACTACCCATGCGCCAGAAACCACAGCAGCACCAGACACCACCCATGCGCCAGAAACCACAGCAGCACCAGACACCACCCAGGCGCCAGAAACCACAGCAGCACCAGACACCACCCAGGCGCCAGAAA
>QIKW01000079.1 GCA_003231975.1 Acidimicrobiia bacterium | reverse complement strand
ATGCAGAAAAAGCACGGCCCGGTTGGCCTGGTTCATGTTGATGCCCACACCGACATCAACGACTCCATGTTTGGCGAGGCAATCACCCATGGCACTCCGTTCCGAAGGGCGGTTGAGGAAAACCTGCTTGACCCAAACAGGGTGGTGCAAATAGGGGTGCGGGCAACTGGCTATGCCGCTGACGATTTCGACTGGTCCCGGGATCAGGGCTTCCGCGTGGTCCAGGCCGAGGAGTGCTGGCACAAGTCTCTGACGCCCCTGATGGCGGAGGTACGGGAACAGCTAGGCGACGGCCCGGTCTATCTGAGCTTCGACATTGACGGCTTGGATCCAGCTTTTGCCGGAGGCACCGGAACACCTGAGATTGGTGGCCTCACAGTGATTCAGGGCATCGAAATCATCCGGGGCTGCGCTGGCCTCAACATCGTTGGCGCCGACCTGGTTGAGGTTGCGCCAGCTTATGACCCAACCGGCAACACCTCACTGGTGGCAGCCAACCTGCTGTACGAGATGCTCTGCGTCCTCCCAGGCGTGCGCTCTAGGTCCTAGATTTCGCTTGCACCAAACCCAGGCTTGGATCCGGCGGTTGTTCGCGAAACAGCTTGACGCCAGTTCCGGTTTTGGGAGATTCTGGAGGCCTGTACTGTGCTTTTCTAGGGGTACAGGCCTCCAGAACGGCTCGGCCCCAGCCTGCCACGGCTGGTCGCCATCGGCGACCAGCTTTAAGCGGCTGAGCTGGATTGGCCGAAGGCGGACCTGCAAAGCAGGTCCCAACACAACAGCCACGCGTGGTCGCCATCGGCGACCAGCTTTGAGCGACTGAGCTAGATCCGGCGAAGCCGGTGAGGCGATAGCCGAACCAATACAACAGCCACGCGCTGCCGACGGCGTCGGCACGCCGCGAGCAAAAGACCCAGATCCGGCGAAGCCGGTGAGGCGATAGCCGAACCAATGTAATAGTTGCTCTATGGCAGAGAGAACCTTGAGGATCAACCGCCCGGTGGATGAGGTGTGGGAGCGCCTCCAGAAGGTGCGCACCTGGGAAGGCATTGGCGGGCTTCACAAACTTCGAGACCCGGTCCACGACGTTTCCGGCGACCTCACTGCATTCATGTTCAGCCTCAAGACCCCGCTTGGAACGGTTAACGACGAGGCAACGGTCAGCCCCACTGGGCGAGCGGGCCGCCAGTCCATGGCGGTGCGGGCCCAAGCCAAGGGAATCAAGGTAACGGTGACCCTCAGCCTTGACCCACGGGGCGAAGCAGCGACTGAGGCGCTGTTTGCCATTAACGCCGAGGGCACAACATTCTTGACCGGCCCATTGGCCAGCGCACTTGGCAAGGTGCTGGAATCGGGGATAGACAAAGAGGCAGAACGAATGCAGCAACGTTTGGAGTCTGAATGAGCGACGCCGCGGTTGGCGCTTGCGCCCTTCCGCCAGCCGACTACATAGATGAAACCCGGCGGCTCTACAGCGGCCTTGGTTACGACGCGTACAGGTGGGCCGAAAGGCACGAGACTCCGCCCTGGGCTCCAATCTCTAAGCCGCTGAACGAATGCAAGGTAACCCTCATTGGTTCCGGCGGTGTTTACCTCGCGGGCCAGCAGGCCTTCCACACCAAAGACGACACCTCAATTCGCTCCATCGCGTCGAACTCACCAACCAGCCAGCTGCGAACCGCCCATTTCGCGTATGACCAGACCGACGCCCGGGTCGACCCGAACTGCGTGTTCCCCCTTGATCGATTGAACGAGCTGGCCGCCGACGGCACAATCGGTGCTGTCACGCCGACCGCCGCGGCGTTCATGGGAGGCATTTACAGCACCCGCCGACTTGGCGAAGACACAGTGCCTGCCCTGCTGGAGCACTGCAAGGCTGAAGAGCCCGACCTTGTGTTGCTGGTGCCGGTTTGACCGGTTTGCCACCAGTCGATCGGTCTGATCGCTCGCAGCCTCGAAGAGGCGGGATTCCCAACGATTGGGCTTACTTCCGCCATGTCAATCACAAAAAGGGCGAACCCCCCAAGGTCTGCATTTGTGGATCTTCCGCTTGGTCACACTGCCGGGCCGCCAAACGATCCCGTGCTGCAACGAAAGATTGTGCAAGACGCCCTTGAGCTTGCGGTTGCCATGGAGAAGCCACAGCCTGGCGAGCCCGGGCCTATTGCAGACATTGGGGTTAAATGGAGCCAAGATTCGTGGAAGGCCAGCCCGATGAGCTGGAGCAGGGGCCAAGAAGCGGCAGGCGCTTCAGGAGCAGAGCACGCCGATACCCGCAGCGATCGAAGCGACCAACCCCAGTGGCAGTCTCCCGAAGACCAGGAGCTGTTCAACCAAAACTGAAGCTGAACGGTCCGTCGGCTTTGGCGGCGCCCGTTGGCTCCCGTATGCTCTGCGCCGTCCGATACACATACGACCCAAATCACTGAACAGGCAGGAAATCAGAAAATGGAACTGGGATTCGACGGCAAGGTTGTGATCATCACCGGAGCCGGTGGAGGGCTGGGTCGAGAGCATGCGCTGGAGTTCGCCAAGCGGGGCGCCCGCGTGGTTGTCAACGACCTTGGTGGGTCAGTCGATGGCAGCGGCAGCTCGAAAACGGCGGCCGAGGCTGTTGTCGCCGAAATTGAAGCCCTGGGCTCAGAGGCTGTTGCCAATGCAGACAGCGTGGCCACCGAGGAGGGCGGCAAGGCAATTGTTCAGGCGGCCATCGACGCTTTCGGTCAGGTCGACGTTGTTGTCAACAACGCGGGGATCCTGCGGGACAAGACCTTTCACAAGATGTCGGCTGCCGAGATCACCTCGGTACTTGACGTGCACCTCAGGGGCGCCTTCTACGTCACTCAGCCTGCGTGGGTTCACATGCGAGAGCAGGGTTATGGCCGGGTGATCAACACATCGTCCAACTCCGGCCTCACCGGCAACTTCGGCCAGGCCAACTATGGGGCAGCCAAAATGGGCCTCGTTGGCCTCACCCGGGTTCTGGCCGCGGAAGGGGCGAAGTACAACATTCTGGTAAATGCAATCGCTCCGGTTGCCGCCACCCGGATGACCGAAGACCTGCTTGGTGGAATGTCTGATCAACTTGATCCCAAATTGGTAACTCCGGTTGTGGTTTACCTGGCCCACCAGAGCAACGAAACCAGCGGCTGTGTCTACAGCGCGGCGGGCGGCACCATTGCCCGCTACTTCATCGGGCTAACCCCTGGCACTCACCGCGGCGCCGACATCACGGTGGAAACCGTTGCCGAAGACTGGGAAGCCATCAACGCTGAAGAGGGCTACGTGGTTCCAAACGGCCCGGCAGACGAGTTCGCCAAGCTGATGGCCCAGTGGAGCTGATCCCGGCTCTGGCGGGCCGACCGCGGAGCTGAATTGTGGCCAAGTGGTCCCTTGATCGCACCGTCTTTCCCCCAAGCGTTCCCTTCGACGAGTTGGTGGCCCTGGTTGAGGGGGTTCGAGACGGGTCGCCAACAACGCTTGGCGCCGAGTCGGGAGAGACGGTTGCGTTGCCGCCCGAGGTGTTTGAAGTACTGCGAAACGTTGTTTCAGCCATGGCTGATGGCCAGGCCATCACGGTTGCTCCGGTTCGAGAGGTTCTTACAACCGGCGAAGCGGCCGACCTGCTGGACATCTCGCCCCAGGATTTCGCCGAACTATTAGCAGCAGGCGAGATCCCCTACGAACAGGTTGGCCTCAATCGCAAAGTCAGGCTTACCGCGGTGCTGGCATTCCGCCAACGACGCCAGGCCATCTGACCTCTATTCGTCTGCGAAAGATCCGCCTCTGCCTGCGCCTCCGGCGAATTGGCTGGCGCCCTCTCGGCTTTCGCCAGAGCGAAGAGCTTCGAAACCCAGGGTAAACTCGTTGGCCATTGCCTCACCGGGGCCAAGCTCCCACTGCTCGATGCAGGACTGCCTGTCGGATCGGAGACAGCCTTGGGGGAACTGGGCCAGGGAATCGGCAAGCGCAACAGCAGCTTCCAGCGCGGTGCCAGGTTCGACCAACCGATTGGCCAGGCCCATTCCGTAGGCCTCGGCACCGTCAACCGGCCTACCGGTGAGGATCATGTCCAGCGCGTGTGACTGCCCGATCAGACGGGGCAAACGAACGGTGCCTCCGTCTATCAGCGGCACGCCCCAGCGCCGGCAGAACACCCCGAACACCGCGTTCGAGGCCACAACTCTGAGGTCACACCAAAGCGCCAGTTCCAGGCCTCCTGCAACTGCATGGCCCTCAACAGCAGCTATCACCGGTTTGGACAGCGCCAACCGGGTTGGCCCCAGCGGGCCATCTCCTTCGGGAGTGGCCCGGTTGCCGGAGCCGCCGGAAATCGCTTTGAGGTCTGCCCCCGCGCAGAAACCACCCAGGCCATCTGGCCCCGGAGCGCCGGTAAGGACGGCCGCCACCAATGAGGGGTCTGCTTCGAACCGCCTAAATGAATCGGCCAGAGCAGTGGCCGTTGGCCCGTCAACGGCGTTGCGCACCTCGGGTCGATCAATGGTGACAACGGCGGTGGTGCCGCGCACCTCGTAGCGAATGGTTGACTCCTCGTTGTTCATCGGGTTGACCGTAGGCTCATCTGAATGCCGGTGCAGATTCCAAACACTGACAAGTTCGACCATCAGCTGGACCGAACGTTCGCCAAGCTGCGGGGCCACCCCGTGGCCGACGCGATGTTCTACAATGCAAGCAAGGCTGCTGAGATGTCATTTTGCTGGCACGCACTGTCGCTTGTGGGCGCCGCAATTTCCCCGACGCTGAGGCCCCACGCCCTGCGAATGACGGTGGCCCTTGGGGTTGAATCGGTGCTGGTGAACGTGATGATCAAGCCGATCTTCGACAGGAAGCGGCCTGACCTGATCGAAGGCGCCCCGCACCTCAGGCGGCCTCGCACCGCCAGCTTTCCCAGCGGCCATGCCAGCTCGGGAACGATGGCAGCCGTGCTTCTGAGCAACGCCGTGCCAGCCTTGAAGCCGCTTTGGTTCGGAGCCGCTGCGATAGTGGCAACCAGCCGGATACACACAAGGATGCACCACGCATCCGACGTAGCGGCGGGCGCTGTTCTGGGGGCCGCCTTTGGGCTCGCGGTCAAGGCGATCAGGCCACTGCGGTAATGAACACCGCGGTAATGAACACCGCGGAAGCCAGTAATTTGGGCAGCTAGCCCTGGCCAACCACCTCATTGGTTGGCACGGCAAGTAGGGCCCGCACATCTAGAAGAAGATCGGTGATCTCATCGCTGGACACCAGCCGCCTGTCTGTTAGGCCACCCAGTCCGGCGTCGATCATTTCCAGCGCTTCTTCTATGGATTCTCGCTCCTGAACTTCTGTCATCCCCGCTCGCCTCCCGACGACTTTCAAAATCTTGACCCGACCGGTACCCACCGGCCGGGGACGCACTACAACATCGTAACCATATTGCGAGCCCAGAACTGGTCAGCCGGTGTGACCGATATGGTCTGGCCGATGGTCTCAGGCGGGCATTTGGTAAAGGCATCCAGCAGCGAAGTCGGTCTGCGGCGAGAGTCCGCGGTTGAGGCCGGGGAGATTCCAATGTGGTTGGCAAGGGTGCACCGCTCGCTGCCTGTTGGGGCGTCGGTTCAGCTGAGCATCTCAGGCACCCTTCCGGTAACTCAAGATGACCTCTTCGAGGGTGCAGGCTTCAGGTCCGCCGCGCCGTCAGCAGTGCGCCTTCCCACCCTTCCAGACACCGTCCGTCCGAATATGAAGTTGCTGATTTGTGGTCTGAATCCAAGTCACTATTCGGCCGAGGCAGGGGTTAGCTTTGCCAGGCCCGGCAACCGTTTCTGGCCCGCCGCGCTCCGCGCTGGCATCGTTTCTGAAGACCGGGCAATTGATCACGCCTTGGCCGAGCACGGTGTTGGATTCACAGATTTGGCCAAGCGACCAAGCACAAAGGCAGACGAGGTGAAGCCCGCCGAGTTCCGAACCGGAGCCGCCCGAGTTGAGCGCCTTGTGAACTGGTTGAGTCCTCAGGTTCTGGTCATGGTTGGCCTTGGAGGTTGGCGGATTGCGGTTGACAGACAGGCGACCGCCGGATGGCAGGCGGAAACATTTGGTGGCCGCCCCGTCTATTTGATGCCGAATACCAGCGGGCTCAACACCCGGGAGAGCCTTGGCTCTCTCACAAAGCACCTGAGCGTTGCTCAAGAGGGGCCGAAGTAACGTCGATTTGCCTTTGCAATGATCTACGCCGCCTTGAGGACTGCGCAGGCTCTGCTCTGCGCCGGGGCAACCGCCGTCGGCGCGTACGCAATCTGGTTGCCACTGGCAGCCCCGGCCCCGGCACCGGCGGTTGCTGTTTTCCAGACGCCCCGGATCGAGGGGTTGGGCACCGCCGCCCTCGACCAGATCACGTTCGCCTGGCAGGACGGGCTACCTGGCTGGACCCTGGAATTCGTCTCAGGCGAGGGATCGGTTGCGGGCTACACGTGGAGTTTCGAGAAACGCATTGAAGTCTTCGTGCGGCCCGGGGCAACCCCAAACGAACTAGCCCGCATTCTGGCCCACGAGCTCGGGCACGCAGTTGACCTGACTATGAACACCAGTGAAGAGCGAACCCGCTGGTTGGAGGCTCGGAACGCGGCCGGGGCGCAATGGTGGCCAAAGAGTGGGGCCGCCGACTTTTCCAGTGGCGCAGGTGACTTCGCTGAGGCCTTCGCCGCATTGTTGGTTGGCGATGCCGACTACCGCGGCGAACTGGCCCCGCCGCCAACTGCGGAGCAACTGGCCCTGTTGAGGGCCCTGGCCTCAGACGCCCCCAACTGAGCGCTCTTCAGCGCAACGCCCGGCAACCCAACGCCAGAAGCCGCCGGGCCTACCGGCGGCTTGGCCACAGAGTCTGAATTGTGGGATTGGCCTTTGGCCGATCAGGCCTGGCTGGCTCCGGAACCGCCGGTTCCGCCGTCGTCCTCACCGTCGATCTTGTCTGCAACATCGCGGACCTTGTCGATCTGGTCGCTGAACTTGCCACCAGTGGCAGAATCTGCGACGTCGGCAACCTTGTCGACCGCGCCTTCAACAACGCCGCCAACGGTTTCACGGGCACTGCCTGCAACGTCGCCAACCTTGTCGACCATGCCGCCGACGCCAGCTTTGTCTGCCATTCCTGACGCGGCACCGGAGGCACCACCGAACAGCGCCTTGATCTTGTCCAAAATACCCATGAGCTTTTCTCCTCTTTCGGGAACGGTTGTCCCCACGACTCGTGGGCAACGGCGACTAGTGTGCCCTACTTTCGGGCGGGAAACGACGTTTCCGGCAGATCGGATGACCACAAATGGCAGTTGAACGTGCCCCAGGAGAGCTCTTCGTTGGTGAGCAGATAGCCCCAACGTCCGGTGATCGGACGGGCGACCGCGTATTTATTGACAGCGCTGATTTCACCACTCACGGCGTGATTGTTGGAATGACGGGGTCCGGCAAAACCGGGCTTGGGATCGTCTTATTGGAGGAAGCCCTTCTTTCGGGCATCCCCGTTCTGGCGATCGACCCAAAGGGCGACCTCGCCAATCTCTGTCTCACCTTCCCCTCGCTTGCCCCACAAGACTTCGAGCCCTGGGTTGACGAGGGTGCAGCCCGCGTAGAGCAAACAACGGTTGCGGCACTGGCCGCCGACACCGCAGAGTTGTGGAAGAGCGGCCTGGCATCCTGGAATCTCGACGGCTCAGACATCGAAGTTCTGAGAACTGCGGCCAAGCCAGTCGTCTACACCCCAGGCTCAACCAGTGGCGTTCCGCTGAACGCGCTCGGGAGGCTTGCCAAACCGTCAAGCGATGACCCCCAGGTTCTTCAAGATGAGGTCGACAGCACGGTCGCCGGGCTACTGAGCCTCGTTGGAGTGCAAAGTGATTCGCTGTCCGGCCGTGAACACATTCTGATGGCCAACCTCATTACACGGGCCTGGAACAGCGGGGCCGAGATGGATCTCCCAACTCTCCTTGGCCAATTGATGGACCCGCCCATTCGCAAGCTCGGTGTTCTGGAATTGGACTCATTCTTCCCGCCGAACGACCGCCAGGCTTTGGTAATGAAGTTGAATGGGTTGCTGGCCTCGCCCAGTTTTGCGGCATGGACCAAAGGCGAACCCCTAGATATCGAGTCGATGCTGTGGGATCGCTCTGGTCAGCCGCGAGCGGCGGTTGTCAGCCTCAGCCATCTGGATGAGACCGAGCGAAAGTTTGCGGTCACCCTCGTGCTCAGCAAGCTGATCAGCTGGATGCGGGCCCAGTCGGGCACCGGCGAACTCAGGGTTCTGGTGTATATCGACGAAGTTGCGGGATACGCCCCACCAACGGCCAATCCGCCAACGAAGGCGCCCATCCTCACGCTGTTGAAACAGGCAAGGGCCTACGGCGTTGGCTTGGTGCTCAGCACACAAAACCCGGTTGACCTGGACTACAAGGCCATCAGCAACGCGGGCACATGGATGATCGGCAGGCTTCAAACCGAGCAGGACAAGAACCGGCTGGTTGACGGTCTGCGGTCTGCTGACGGCGAGGTCGACGTCAAGGAGATCGAGCGCATCATCAGCGGGCTCGGGAAACGCCAGTTTGTGCTTCGTTCGGCCCGGTCCGGCCAACTTCCTCTTCTCACGACCCGCTGGGCGATGAGCTACCTGGCCGGCCCACTAACCCGCGACCAGATCAGTGGTTTGATGGAAGAGTACCGATCCGCCAATTCCGGGGCCGCCGATTCAGCGACCACTCTCGCCGGAGGCACCTCGACCGATCCCGTGCCGGACGAAGTCGCCCAGTTGGCCGACGACGAGTCGTCCGTTCCGCCGAAGGTGCCAAAGGGAGCAAAGATGCGGTATGTGCATTCCACTGCCCCCTGGCTCGAGGAGGTGGGGGCACTAACCACCGGCGCCCGGCTCACGCCCGCATTGGCGGCTCGGGTCAGCCTGCTGTTTGACGACACAAAGGCCAAACTTCGCCATGTTGAGGAATGGGAAGCAATCGTGCCACTGACCGGGCCCGAGATAGACATCGACGAAGCCATTCCGGTTGACTTCGACGACAGGGACTTCGTGGTGGACGCCCCGCCGAACCCGATCTATCTCGTGCCACAGTTCAGTCTCACAGCAACTGCTTTCAAGAAAGCTCAGGCCGCGCTCAAAACCAAGCTGTACACCGACCAAACCGTTGCGCTCCTCAACAATCCAGACCTCAAGCTGTGGAGCAGGCCCGGCGAGTCCGAAGAGGCCTTCGCGTTGCGATGCAAGAAGGCCGCAGACGACGGTGCCGATGCTGCCGCCGAGAAACTCCGCACAAAACTGGAGGCCAAGTACGACCGCATTCAAGTTGCTCTGGCCAAGGCGGAAGACAGAGTTGTGGAACTAGAGGGCCAGCAGCAGGGTCGCAAGAACCAGAACCTGATCAACATGGGCACGTCAATTCTGGGCGGGCTGTTCGGCGGCCGGAAGTCCGCCCGATCCCTGGGAGCTGCCGCCAGGCGGATGGCTTCGGGCAGCCGCCAGGCAAGAGGGGTGGAAGCCCGTTTGCAAACTGCTCAGAATCGCGTCGACGAAAGGGTTGACGATCTGGAGGAACTAGAGGCCGACCTTCGGGAAGCGGTGATCGAGATCGACGACGAATGGACCGACAAGGCCCTGAACATTCAAGCGGCCGAAATTCCCCTCGAAAGGACCGACATCACCGTCGACGACTTCTTCGTTGTTTGGCTGCCGGGGCAAGCCGAATAGATCAACCCGGGGCCAGATCCCGCACCGCCTGGCGTGTGTCAACTCCGGCAAGTGGCAGTACCGAAAGAGCAGGGGTGTCGACACCGGCCTGGACGTAACGCTCAATGTGCTCTTTGCAGGCTTCTGGAGTCCCGTGGACGACCAGGTCATCGACCACTGAGTCTGGGATCGCACTCAGAGCGGCCTTGCGGTCGCCAGCCTGCCAGTGACTCCACATGGCGTCGAGTTGGTGGCCCCGCCCCAACCATCGGTGAAAGGCAGCGTAGACCGGCACATTCAGATACGCCGCAATGGCAAACTTGGCTTGCTCACGCACCGTGTCAGCATCGTCGCTTGGGCACACGAAGATCCTCGCCGCAATTTCGGGGGGCGGCTTGCCGGCGGCCGCAGCCGCATCGTGAACAATGGGGGCCACCGTTCGCACGTCGTCGGCCGACAACCAGTTGATGATGGCCCCGTCGCCTTCTCTGCCTGCCATACGGAGCATTCCCTCCTGCAAGGCTGCCACCAGAATGGGCGGCGGCTCGGCCGGTACGATCCCTAGGCGGAATCCGCCAACCTTGAATGTCTGGTACTGCTCAGTTACCTTCTCGCCCGTCAGCGCCGCTTTCAGGAACCGAACCACGTCTCGGGTCCTGTAATACGGCTGGTCAAAGTCAATACCGTTCCACCGTTCAACGATCACGTTTGACGAAGAGCCAACCCCCATTACAAACCGGCCCGGCGCCATGTCGGCCAGCGACGCCACGCTTTGGGCCAGCAACGCGGGCCCGCGGGTGAAGGCAGGAATGATGGCAACGCCCAGCCGCAGCTCGGGTGCCCAAGCCGAGGCCAACGCCAACGGCGTGAACCCGTCTGCCCCGTCCGCCTCGGAGGACCACACATCGGTGTAGCCCAGGTCAACCACTTCCCGAAAGGCTTCTTTGTGATCAGCCAACGACAGCCCGCCGAACGGAATAGAGATGCCGTACCGATTCAGTTTCGTCATGGCCTCACTCTGGCATCAATCTGTGCTTCCATCTAGCTGGTGCGAAACGGACTTGTAGTTGCTGCTGTCGCGGGTTTGATTTTGGCTGCGTGCGCGGCAGGACCAAACGAGGCGGCCCAGACAAGCACAGCCACCGCGCAAGCTGGCGAGGCTCAAGCGCCAAGCACCACTTCATCCGAACCGCCAAGCACCACTTCATCCGAACCGCCAAGCACCACTTCATCCGAACCGTCAAGCACGGCAGCGCTGCCTACTACGGCCATCCAGGAACCAGTCACCGTGCTGGCCGTTGCCGACATGGCAGACTGCCGCCCGCCCGCCGCCGAGGTTGCGGAACTTATTGACAGCCTCGAAGGCACTATTCTGATTGCGGGTGACTTGGCCTATCCAGACGCAACCCAGCAGGACTTCGACGACTGCTTCTTCCCGCTGTACGAAGACGACCTCCCACGGATTCTCAGTGCCATAGGCGACAACGAGTACAACACACCCGGGGCCGCTCCCTACTTCGCCGCAATGAAAGACCAGCCAGGCGAAACCGGGAAGGGTTGGTATGCAGTTGAGCTTGGCGCCTGGCAAGTGATTGTCCTCAATTCGAACTGTTCAGAAATTGGTGGCTGCGGCACGGAATCAGAGCAATACCTATGGCTGGACGCCACCCTCAAAGAGAAGAAGTACGAGTGCCGACTTGCAATGTGGCACATGCCTCGTTTCACCTCCTCGCCTAACTACCGCGGGCTCGACGCCCTGTCTGCCATGTACGGGCGGTTGCACGGGGCCGGTACTGACGTTCTGATTGTTGGCCATTCCCATCACTACGAACGGTTCGACCCCCTGGCACCCAATGGTCAGCCCGCCGAGGGTGGGATCACGAATTTCACGGTAGGCGTTGGCGGCGGTCCGCTTACCGGTTTTGGTGAACCTCGGCCGGGGTCTGCCATGCGCGCCGACAAGAACCGGGGAGTCCTCCAGCTCACTTTGTGGCCAGACAGCTTTGATTGGGAATTCATAAACACCCCCTCGTCAGCCGAGCAGGAAGAGGGCCCGCTGATCGACTCTGGCTCGCTTTCCTGCTGACCAAACCAGCCGCTGCCACACCCGGCGAAATGAGGGCCGACATCACCCCGTGTAACGGGTAGCGTTCTGGGATGCGAGTTGCTGCCGCCCAAATGGCCCCCGTCTTCCTGGACAGGGAGGCCTCAATAACAAAGGTGGTTGAGGTTTTGGAGCGGGCCGCGGCGTTGGGCGCCCAATTGGTTGCGTTCCCCGAGACCTTCGTTGCCGGGTACCCCTTTTGGGCCGATATCACCCCTGCCTCCCAATTTAACGACGAGAAGCAGAAGGCAGCCTTCGCCTACTACCTCAGCTCAGCTGTTGACGTGGGCCGAGGAGACCTGGACGACGTTGTCCGGGCCGCCGCCGAGAACGGCATCTTCGTCTACCTCGGAATAGCCGAGCGGTCACAGTCCGCCACCTCGATTTACTGCACTTTGGTTGCCATTCACCCCGAAAGAGGCATCGTCGGCACCCACCGAAAGCTCAAGCCAACTTACGGCGAGCGGCTCATGTGGGCCGACGGCGATGGTGCCGGGCTGGTGGCGCACGACTTTGGTGGTACCAAGCTCAGCGGTCTCAACTGCTGGGAGAACTGGATGCCGCTGGCCAGGGCCGCCTTGTACGCCCAGGGGCCGCACATTCACATTGCCACCTGGCCCGGGTCGCCGGCAATCTCTCACGACATCAGCCGATTCGTTGCGATGGAAGGAAGACTGTTCGTTGTCAGCGCCGGAGCGGTACTTCAAGAGAAGCACATTCCGGAAGACTTCCCTCTTCGTGACGAAATGTTGGCAGTTCACAATCGATTCGCCAGCGGAGGGTCAATCATCGTTGGGCCGGACGGCCATGTTTTGGCCAAGGCCGAGCGCCATGAAGAGATCCTCCTTTGTGCAGATCTGGATCTAACTCTGGTTGAGCGGGAGCGGCAGAACTTCGATCCTGCGGGTCATTACAGCCGACCTGACGTTCTTGGGCTGAGCGTTGACCGTCGGCGCCGTGAACCAGCCACCTTCACCGACGATCAGACATGAAAACCCCCACTCTTTGGGCTGTTGGCGAATGAGTGTCATACCCCTTTCTCATAATGGTTCTCATGAAGAATGCTCAACTAACCCTGGTTACCGAACAACGCAGCTGGCAGCTCAGCAGCACTACCCGTCGGGTGGGAATTGCCGGTCTCCGCAAGGCCAGGGCGGCCCTCGAGCCGCACCTGGATCCTGTCGAGGATGAAAGTCTGGCGGCGTAGGCCATTGCCCTCCTCTGGTTCCGGGCCTCGGTCACGATGGTTTCTGCAGATCGGCGCCGTGGCGCTGCTGTTCACGTCCGCTTGCACAGGCTCACCATCAGCGACGCCTACTGAGCTGGAGGGTGGGGCCCTCGTTGCCGAAGTCGAGTTCATAGTCGACGGAGACACGCTGGACTTGATCATCGACGGCCAAGAAGAGCGGGTGCGCCTGATTGGGATAGACACCCCTGAAACCAAGAGCGAAAGCGTGCCGGTCCAGTGTTATGGCCAAGAGGCAGCAGACGCCCTCGCCGGGTTGTTGCCGGTTGGCTCCGAGGTGCAAATCCAGCGGGATACCGAACCACGAGATCGGTTCGGACGTCTGCTTCTGTACGTGACGCGGGCCACAGACGGGCTCAACGTCAACCGGTGGTTGGTGGAGCAGGGATTCGCCGACGTGCTGTTTCTGGAGCCGAACACAACATTCGAATCAGAATTTGTCGGGGTGCGCAACGAGGCCAGGGCGCAAGGTAGGGGGCTCTGGTCTGCCTGTGATGGACCAGACCAGCCGTTGGAGTAGCGTTGGCCCAATGTCGGCCGCGCTCCAACGACTAGGCAAGCCAGCAGACGCCCGCCTTCTGATCATCGTTGCCGATGGGCTCGGATCCTCCAACGCCGCAAACCTGGCCGTGTATCGAAGCTTGAGAGACGGTGTTGCCACATCGGCAGGCCTCCAGGTTCCGTGCCCCTGGGCTCGGGGCGCGGCGGCTGAGTATCTCAACGAAGACACCGGGGTTGCCCTCACCGTCAACTCCGAATATCAGGCATACCGCTGGGGGCCGCTTACCCAGGCACCGTCGCTGCTGGACGGCAACGGAGGCTTTCCAACTACCGTCGCAGACCTCTGGGAACACGCCGATCTCGAAGAGACCCGACGCGAATGCCGGGCTCAGATCGAAAGGGCGATTCTTTGGGGGTTCGACGTAACTCATCTCTCGGCTCATCTGGGAGCACTTTGCTCCCGGCCTGAATTCTTCGACATCTTTTTGGATCTTGCGCTGGAGTTCGACCTCCCGGTCAGCCTGCCAGATCCGACGGTGGATCTAGGTTTTGAGGCCAGGCAGCTGGCCGCAGCTGAGGGCATCCTGATGCCAGACACCGAAGTTGCAGTGCCGTTGCCCCTGTCCGCAAGAGCCCCGATCGATGAGATCATCCGAGATTTGCCGCCGGGCCTAACCGAACTGCATGTTCGGCCAGCTGAAGACACCCCTGAGTTGCGGGCAATCACCCAGCTTTGGGCCGCTCGGGTGTCTGACGCCCACCTCGTAACCCTGGATTGGGGCTTTCGGGCGGCATTGGAACGAAGCGGAGCAGAACTCATCGGGTTCAGGGCGCTGCGAGACGCCCAACGAGCCTGATCTCAGGCGTACCCGTTCGGGTGGGTCATCTGGAAGCGCCACTGGCTGCGGCAGATGTCGTCCAGGCCAAGCTCGGTTTTCCACCCAAGCCGCGCGCCAGCCAAGCCAGGATTGGCCCAGAGCGCAACCGCATCTCCGGCTCGGGGTGGCTGAGGGTCAAGGGCGATCGATCGGCCTGAGGCTCGTTCCATCGCCTGAACAACCTCCAGCACCGAAGATCCGGTGCCAGTGCCCAAGTTGATCACCTCGTGGCCGGGCTTCAAATGATCCAGTGCCGCCAAATGACCGGACACAAGATCTTCGATGTGGATGTAGTCCCGCACACAGGTGCCGTCGGGTGTACCCAGATCGGTGCCACAGACGGGAATTGTTCTGCCGTGAAACGCCGCTTGGGCAAGAAGCGGCACCAGATTTCGTGCCGGCCTAACTGGGGCCTCGCCCAACAGGCCACTTGGGTGGGCTCCTCCGGGGTTGAAGTATCGCAACGAGACGAGACGCAGGTGGGGATTCGCTTCAGCGGCATGGACCAGTACCTGTTCCACCATCCGCTTCGAATGACCGTATGGGCTGGTCGGTGCGATTGGCGAGAGCTCATTGATAGCGCTGCTACCACCATCGCCCTCTCCGTAGACGGTACACGACGATGAAAACACCAGATCGTGGACGTCGGCATCAGCCATTGCTGCAAGCAGGCAAAGGGTTGCTCCCACATTGACGTCGTAGTAAGACACGGGATCGCTGACCGAGTCTGCGACCGATTTGACGCCAGCGAAATGCATCACGGCTCCGACGTCTCGTTCAGCAAACAGCAGCTGCAGGCCGTCCCGGTCACGAAGGTCAAGCTCAACGAAGTCCAACTGTCCCGACAACGCTTCAACCCGTTTGGGAACGCTGCGGTGAGAGTTGCTCCAGTTGTCGACACCGACCACATCGCGGCCCGCCGCGACCAAGCGAGCCGCCATGTGACTGCCGATGTAGCCAGCTGCGCCTGTGATCAGGATCTGGCTCACCGCGACCTCACTGAGGCATCGCAAAAGCAGGCCGTACCTTGAAGCATGGGTTCCCTCCGGCTGCCGCTCTATTGCAAAGGCTGCCTGGCGTCCCATATTAGTAGACAACACCAAGGACAGAAGCCGACTGGGCACCTCCGCCTACAGCCCGGCCGATCCCGCCTACTGCCAGCCGTACGGCACCCGACCCAACAGTTCAGACACGGCGTCTCGATCAGGCCGAAATTGAGGACCTAGTTCTTCAACCAGACCTGGGGACAGCTCGGGTTGCACCAGCAGCTTTGACCTAAGCCGATGACGCTTCTCGAACGGCACCAGTCGGCGGGCGGCTTTTTGCGCCAGCGGCATCCGAGAAAGGCCTCCAAGCAGAGCCCTCGCTGAGCGGCTGCGGCCAACCCCTCCCCTATTTGTGGGTCCGACCGGGGTTAGGACCTCTGGGCTGGTCTCAAGCTCGAGCCACTGGAACAGGCGTGCAATCACTGCTGACTGATCCCTTCTCAGCTCCTCAGTTATCACGATATGGACGCGGCCTGGGCCCACATCTTCAGCCAGTGCCGCCAGCTGCGAGCTGTACTGGCTGCATCTCCTGTAGTGCCACATGTGATGCCAGTCTGACCCAACCCGATTGTCCTCTTGGGCCAGACCGTCGACAAACGACGCTGTCTCGAAGCCTCGGCCGGTCAGGTAGAGGTGGGCGGAATGTGCCCGCGCCAGTGGTTCGCGAAGACAAATCACAACCTTTGTGTCGGAGGCCAGAAGATGATGGCGAGCCCGACTTTCTACCCACTGGTACAGGGTGGAAACCGACGCATCGCAGCGATAGGCCAAGCCACTGCCGGGCCGATAGAGATTGAGATAGTCGCTCTGATTCAGAACAAGTTGGCGGTTCACTGTGACATCGTCGCCCGGGCCAGCAAAACCACTGACCCGCCCGCCATAGGCCAGGTGATGGGGTTCCTTCGAGGGCCCCACATGGATTTCTTGATGCCTGCCAAGCACATGGGCCAGAGCGGTTGTTCCGGCTCGCGGCACACCAGCCAGCAACAAATTTGGCGTGGCGTTCAGGCTGCTGGCAACATCATGCCGTTGCAGGCTCATCCGGGTCCGCTACACAAGGAGCGATACACATCGATCACACCACTGGACATGCCGGCGGCCGAGAATTTGGCAGCTACCGTCTCGGCTGCGAGGCTGGCTGATCGCCTTCGGCTCTCGTTTCTCAGAAGGGAAGCCAGGCCATCAGCGAGGGCAAAGGCGTGGTCGTCGACGATTAGCCCAGCTGCCCCGTCACCAAGCAACCTCTCGGCCGAACATCCCGTGGTGGCCACGCATGGAATCCCGGCGCTCAAAGCCTCAAGCAACACATAGGGGAAGCCTTCGTACTTGCTCGGCAGAGCAAACACGTCGAAGGCCCGCATAGCGGCTGGTCCGTCCTGGTGGCCGAGAAAGTGGATCTTCGAGCCAGAGCCAGCTGCCGCATTCCTGGCCATTGTCCTCAACATGGATTCCTCCTGGCCCTCGCCGACAATCACCAGTTCGACACCAGCTAAACCTGGCAGAGCCGTCAGCTTCTCAAACCCGTCAAGCAGCAAACCCACGTTCTTCTGGGGGCTCAATCGGCCGACAAAACCGATCGTCAAAGCATCTCCAACCAAACCCAAGCCAGCTCTGGCCTTTTCTCGGTCGGGGGCCCCAACCCGGTCTATGCCGTTTGGAATTACATACTGGGCCCTTGGACGGAGGCCAAGGCTGAGCCCATGCCTCTCTTCTTCGTCGGACACATATATCAAGGCGTCGGTTCGGGGGGCCATTGCCACCTCCAACCCTCGGAAGAACCAGTACTGGGATCTGCCAATGTGCGGCGCTTGGGTTATCAGGGCGTTTGGGGTGTAGGCAACCCGCGATTGCGTCCCGGTTGCTGCAAGGCGCGCCAAGGCCCCACCCCTGGCTGCGTGACCGTGCACCACGTCGACTCCCAGGCTGGCCACAAGCGAACGCAGGCGCCTGACAATTTTGAGGTGGCCAACGCCCGCTGGCCCCCCTGCGTTGAAAGTCACAACCGAAGAAAACCCAAGGCCTCTGGCTCCGGCAAGGAAGGTGCCGTCGACGCGGGCCGAGCCATAGGCCAGGTGAACCTCTAAGCCTGAGGCGATCAGATGGCGGGAAAGATCCATCACATGACGGCCAACGCCGGCAAAGCTGGCCTCAACAACCTGAAGCACTTTCACGTGGCCGCATCGGTTGAGAGCTCGGCCAGAACGGCGTCGAACCGGCGGATAAAGGAGTCGAGCCCGTAGAGATTCGAAACAGCGACTGCGGCCCGCTCACCAGTTCTGCGACACAAGTCTCGATCGCCATCAAACTTCTCGATCGCCTGGCGAAGACCGGCAACGTCTCCAACTCCAACAACACTGCCTCCCTCACACTGCCGAACTAGGTCGCCCGCGTTGCCCGCTTCGGTTGTAACGCAGGCCAAGCCACTGGCCATCGCCTCAATCAGCACACCAGGCAGGCCTTCCTCATACGATGCCAGAACGAACAGGTCGGACCGGGTCAGGAACGGCATAACGTCTTCTTGCCACCCGGCAAACTCCACATCCACCTGCTGGTCGCCGGCCTGAGACCGGAGTTCCTCCAAATAGCGGTCGGCGGGCTCGCCACTGGCGCCGCCAACGATTGTGACAACTGGCCGATGGGCCACGTCAATTCCCGAAACCGCTTCGATTAGCAAATGCAAACCCTTCCGACGTTGGATTGCTGCCACGGTCAGCACCCGCAACCGGGCACCCCGATGGCCGGGAACACGCTTGACGGAGTAAACACCCAGGTCTCGGCCCGATGCAAGTGGGCGGCAGCGGCCGGCAAGAACGCGATGGGTTCGTCTCGGAAATGTGGCCATGGCGTTAGGCCCGATTAGGCCGATTCTGGTGCTCAACAAACCAGCAACGGCTGCCACCACTCCAAATGGGGTGTTGTTCTGGGCATACAGAACCAGCTTGGTTCCGCGGTTTGCTTGCCATCTCCCCAACAACACCGCAGACCGTATCCCGGAGGCCAGAACAACCTCCCGCTGGTCCCGGCGAAGCACGGCCGCCAATTCGCCGCCATACCCCGCGACCGCAATCGCTGTTCGCAGGATCTGGCCGAACCCGTTCGTCACCGCAGCTCTGTCAAAGAGCCGAAGTTCAAGCGGTGCCCCTACCACTTTTACCTTTAACCCGAGCTGTCTGGCCTCGTCGGCCAAAGGCCCAGCATAGGTTGTGTAAAAACACACATCGTGATCCTCTGTTGCGGCCAGTTGGGCCAGCAGCAACATGTTCCGTTGCGCCCCATAGACCATCTGAAAACGATCGTCGAAGAATCCAAGCCTCATGCCTTGCTGCTTTGGCTCTCGCAGGCAAACTGGGCCTTTCCACCGGCGCGCAAGCTGAGCCAACGGGAAAACATCCGGTCTGCGACAGACCAGGCCAGCAGCAGCAAAACCCCGATCACCAACAGCGAACGAGCTCGAGCAGGAGTGGTAACGCCGAAGCCGCCCCAAGTGACTGTTGTGGCAAACAGGGTTGTGAGAGCCGTGGCTGCCACCCACGCATTCTGCCTGTTGGCGTTGCGCCACCTGTCGATGGCGCCGAACAAGACCCCAGAAAGAGTGGCACCGACAAAGAGGCCTGCCCACCCTGCGGCAAAGAACCAGTCGCCTAGGGCTGTTAGCGGCCAACCGTTGCGGGCTGCAGGCTCAAAGGTCTGCCTCACCTCGAGGGCCGGAATCAAAAGACCCGAGCGCTCTGTCCCAACGGGCCAAAAGCTTCGCTCGACAGCATCCACGAAGACCCCAAGCCCTGGTTGTTCCACTTGAGGCTGACCGTCGTCGAACAGCAACAGGTTTGCGTCATAGCGGGTGTGGTTTGTAGTTACCGCCAGGCGTCTAACCAGCGACCCTTGCGTTGTGCGGTCGTTGGTTTCGCCATAGGCGATCACTTCACGCAAGGCCCGCAGCCCCAACCCGGCGCCAGCAACCGCCAACACGACCAACGCCGCCACGCCAACCTGGCGAAATAGGGCCTTCAAGGACCGCACCCTTTGCCGTCGGATCCAGGCCCAGCCAACGACGATTGCTAGCGGTAGCAGGGCTGTGCTTCGGGCCCCCCAGCTGAAACTCACTGCAGCACCTAACAAGAAGGCCAGCAAGCCCCACCAGAGAGTTTTGGTCGAACGGTCTCGATGCCCAACCACCGCGGTTGCCACCCCCAGATAGGCCAAGAGAACAGCCGGAGCCCGCAGGAAGTTTGGAATGTCGACGTCGCGGGATTTGGCAACCCGCCCAAGGCTTGATAGTCCGTAGCGCTGCCAAACCACGGCGCTGGCCCCAACAGCCACAACCGCCAGCAGCGGCAGGAGGCGACGCACGCCTTCATCGGTGGGGAACCAGTTCCGAGATGGCTTGCGTCGAGGCTTGACGCCGCGGGTCAAGATCACAGACAAAGTGAAGAGCAGAACCCACAAAAGGTAGGCCAGCTGAGCCTTGATGATGGCGTCGTTTACCGACCTGGCGGCAAACGCTTCGTCGGGAAAGGGCTTGTCAAGGCCAAGAACCAGCTCCAATGGGCGGATCGCGAAATCCGTGGCTAGCAGCACCGTTGCCACGAATGAGGCCTGAAGCGGGTCTGGGCCAAGCACTCGTAGGGCGCCAAGGGCTGCGACCAGCGAGACAAGAACGAGGAAAACCGAAACTGCGGCCACTTTCTAGGTAATCACGTTGGCAGAACTCTGGCCAGTCCAAGCTTGCGGAAGGGGTGGATGAACTGGGCGAAGAAAACGGCGATCAAAGCTCGGTCGTCGTCAGTTTCGTTTGGCAAGGAAGAATCCACAACACCGGTGGAGACGGGCTGGCCGGTTGGCGCCAGGTATGTTCCGAAGATTCGGTCCCAAATGATCAGCACCGGCGAGAAGTTACAACCGAAATGCGCGGGGTTGGTTGAGTGATGGAGCCGATGAGCAGCCGGGGTTGTGATCAGGTACCTCAGCGGGCCGAACTCAACGGTGGTTGCCGAGTGGTGGTAGTAGCCCGCCGCTCCTCGGATCAACGCCCATGGCAGGAATCCAGCGAGATACTGGGGGCCAATCAACATGACCGGGATGATCCTCACTGTTCTGGCAAGAAGATAGTCGACCACGTGCTGACGCCTGGTGGTGATTGGGCCAAGGGTAGTATCGGAATGGTGAATCTCGTGGAAGTTCCACAGGGCAGGCACCCGATGGCGGAGCCGGTGGCTCCAGTAGTTTGTGAGATCCGCTGCCAGAAATGAAACAAAGCCAACGATTATCGTTCGCCATCCCAGGCTTGGCACCGGAATCACGTCTAGGCCGCGGGGAAGGCCAAGGGCGACGAGGAAACCTGCGCCAAAGGGCAGCGGCATCACAAGAATTCTGGCTGCTGCCCACATTGCGTTGAGCCGAAGCGACCGTTCTGGAGGCGAGGGCCAACTTGACCGCCGAAACCAGATCAAAAGAAGCACCAGAATCAAAGAACCGGAAAGAACGAGCGCCGGACGAGACGCCACAGCCAATGCTCCAACCGCCAGGCCAGCTGCCGCCAGCCGGAAAACGATGGCATTCTGACGGCCCAGGACATACAGCGCTGGAATCAGCGCCCCGAACACCGCAATGTACGTCACTAGCCCAACCCTCCCGCATCTTGCAAGAGCAGAAGCTACACCACGATCGACGAGATATCCATGGGCAACTTCTGATCTTTGGCGCTTCCAGCGAGCAATCTGCAACACGGGCTCGGCCGCAAGGCTCACGCTCCGGAAGCCAACCAGTCCAGAAGCTCGAGGGCGGCGAACAAGGGGCCGCTGGCACCAACCGGCTTGATGTCGCCTTTCATGTATGCCTCTGTCAGAACAAGCTCGCCTTCCAGCCATCGCTCGACCTGGCGTTTGGTGAAGGGCAACGTGACGTCTGGGGTGTTAGACGTCGACCCGTCGGCAATGCCATCGGTGATCGACAAGAACACGTGTGCGTTGGTGGTGTCAACCTTGGATCCGATCCCAAGCGCCACCACCCCAGTCATGCCGGGGATTGGCTCTCGTCCTGCCGAAAGCGCAACCACCTCCTCCACCCACTCAGACCCAAACGGGTCAGCACCAAAGGCCGCCATCAGACAATTCCGGCAAACAAGTCGGACTCTGGCCTGTGAACTGGGCGAACCGACTTGGCCAGGATGTAGTCCTCATACGGATAGGCCTGAACCGCCGCATCCTCAGGTAAGCCAAACCAGAACTTCTCGGCTGGGTCAATCTGGGTGGCGTGAGCCAGCAGAGCTTCACGCCTGGCGCTCCAGTGCTCAGATATCTCAACCTTGGTTGTGATCCGGTGGTCTGTGTCTGGTCGGTCGAACCATTTCTCGTCGAACGGGGACTCCAGCCCGAGCTCTTGATACTTCTTGTGCCAAGCGCTGAGGCGGGCGCGGCTCCAGCTGGAATAATAGAGCTTCTGGGGAACCCAAGGATCTCCCAAGTCGGAATACCAGGCAGGATCCCCGGCTCGGTCAAATGCCAGCAGGCTTATGTCATGCACTCTCAGATGGTCGGGATGGCGATACCCCTGCTGGTCGTCTGAGTAGGTAATCATCACGTGCGGCCTGAGCCGCCTGATGATCTGAACCAGCCGGCCCGCGGCGTCGTCGAGATCCGCCTGCCAGAAGCTTTCAGGGTGGTTGTTCGCCTCCTCCCCGTCCATCCCCGAGTCACGGAAACCCAACATGATGCACTCATGAAAGCCAATCGCCTTCACCGATCGGGCCAACTCATCAGCCCTCACCTGGGTGAGGTTGTCCCGAATCTCTGGCCGGTCCATTGCCGGATTCTGAATTGAACCCTCTTCACCGCCAGTGGCGCACACGAGGTACGCCTCGTGGCCCTCGGCCACGTACTTCGCAACGGTTGGGGCACCTTTGGAAGCCTCGTCGTCTGGGTGGGCATGAATCGTGATTAACCGGGCCATTTCGAAAACGCTATCGGCCGGGAACCCGGCAGGTGCCCTCCGTCGTTAGTAGTGTCACGTCTACACGATTAGGAGGAACGATGGACGACCCGGTTGTTTGGGGTGGCATTTGGTTGGCGGCCGCCGCCACGCTTGGTATCGGTGAAATGCTAGCTGCCGGAACATTCTGGTTGGCGCCCTTCGCCATCGCTGCCGTGCCCGCTGCCATCGTCAGCTTCATCGGCCTACCAATAGCGGTTGGGTGGATCGTGTTCCTGGTGGGTTCGGTCCTTGCTTTCCTCGGTATTCGCCCGCTGGCAAAGCGGCTTGACATTGACGTTCCCCCCATTCCCGGCATCGGCGCCAACCGGCTGATCGGCCAGGAGGCCACCGTGACCGAGGGGATCCCGGCTGGTGCTGAGCAAACCGGAATGATCAAGGCCGGTGGCGAAACCTGGACTGCTCTGAGCGCAACCGAGCTGGGCCTACCTGTTGGCACCGCGGTCCAGATCGTTCAAGTACGTGGCACAAAAGTTATGGTTACTCCGGCGGTCGAGGCGGGCCTCGACCGGTATACCTAGTACCCCGCCCCAAGACCTCCAAACCAAAATCCCCACCGACAAAGAAAGCGAGACCAGATTTCAATGGCAGCCGCACTCGGGTCCATTCTTCTGATCCTGATCTTTTTCGCCATCGTTTACGTGGCGATGGCAGTAAAGATCGTCAGCCCCTATCAGAACGGGGTAATCGAAAGACTTGGAAAGTACAAACAAACCGCCGGCCCCGGCCTAAGGCTGATCGTGCCTTTGGTCGACAAACTGCGCAAAGTAGACATGCGCGAGCAAGTAATCGACGTGCCGCCCCAGGAGGTCATCACCCAGGACAATGTGACCGCTGCGGTTGATGCTGTTGTTTATTTCGAGGCAACCGATCCCCAGCGCCTCCTCTACAACGTTTCCAACTTCATGCTGGCTGTCACCAAGCTGGCTCAGACCAACCTCCGTAACGTTGTTGGTGAGATGACCCTCGACGAGGCCTTCACTTCCCGGGAGCGGGTAAACACCACACTTCGCGAGATTCTCGACGAAGCAACTGATAAGTGGGGCGTTCGTGTGGTCCGGGTCGAGATCCAACGGATCGACCCGCCGGCCGACGTGATGAGCGCAATGCACGAGCAGATGAAAGCCGAACGAACCCGTCGAGCGGTGGTCACCCAGGCCGAAGGTACCCGCGAGGCGGCAATTACCGAAGCCGAGGGCGAGAAGCAGAGCGCCATCCTCACAGCCGAAGGCCAGCGTCAACGAGACATCCTTCGGGCCGAAGGTGAAGCCCAATCGATTCGAACCCGAGCCGAAGCTGAACAGTTCCGTCAGGAAGTGGTGGCCGCCGGCGAAGCCACAGCCATAGAGTCGGTGTTCGGCGCCATCATCAATTCCGGCACGGACGACCGGGTGATTGCCATCAAGTATCTCGAGACACTCGAAGCGATCGCCAACGGAACAGCAACCAAGATCTTTGTGCCTGCCGACATGAGCGCCACCCTCGGAGCCATCGGCGGCATTGCCGAAATGCTCCGTGGCGACGGCGACGATTCAAACGGGGCAGTTGCCGAGCTGCCAAAAGCGGCCGGAGCAGCGGCCCCAAAGTCCCAGCCGGCCCCGGCTCGGCGCCAAACCACCAGGGCCCCGCAGGCACCGTCGCCGCCGCTGCCACCTCCCCCTCAAAACTGATCTAGATCACCACAGGCCGCTTACAGCGGCTGAGGACCCAAACTGCCCCCGGCTACTCGTCAGGAAGTCGGGCAACGAGGCGGAGGCCACCCAACCCTCCGTTGGTAAACAGCTGGGCCACGCTTGAATAGAAATCGTCGAGTGAGCGAACGGTGTCAGCTCCGTAACGGTCGATGCGACCGGGAGTTGCCAGCTTGAACTTCGCCAACCTGTCAACAACAAAGCTGGCCCAGTCTGCCGTTTTGTCAATGATCTCAAGACCCACAAAACCGGCGCCCTCAACGTCGGCTGCATAGGTCTCTCGATCGGGCAGGTAAGGGCAGTAAACCTTCTGGGCCAGCTCGGCCTGTTCGGTTTCAGTAAGCGGCTGCTTCTGGTAATAGTCATCGACAAACATCGCTCCTCCAGGCTGAAGGGCAGCAGCGCACTGGTCGAACAGAGTTTGGCGGTCTGGGATGTGAAGGAAGCAGAGCATTGACACGATGCCACTGAACCGGCCTTTGCCTGCGGCGCCAAGCAACATGTCTCCATTGACGTGCTCGACCAAATCGCCAAGCCCGCAACGAGCTGTCAACTCCTCAGACGTGGCGTGCAGATCGGCCTGGATCTCAAGAGCTGTGACCATCGCCCCGGTCCGGTTGGCGATGTATCTTGCCGGGCCTCCCAACCCAGATCCGATGTCGAGAACTCTAGAACCGGGCCGAACACCCAGCATGTGGCATGCCTTGTCAACTGCACTGGTGCCCTCGTAGTGGTACTGGTCATACGGGGTGAGATCGGCAACCGTGAGCGGTTGACCGGCACCAAAACCGTCGGCGGCGAGATCGGCCAGAATGCGATCTGTGTTGCGATATAGCCCCATTGACTTGATCCCTGCCATCAGCGAACGTTACTACCAAGCCCGGTGACCGACCGACGCTGGGGCCCGCTAGTTACTGACTATTGCAACGGCAACAACTCAATTTCACCCTCGTCGTCCTCGACAAGGTTCCAGCCAAGCATCTCGGCAAGGGCGACACGACCCTCTTCTGGTCCGTTGGCAAGAATCTGGTCACCAACTTTGAGCACGGCTGAGCTGCGCGGGCGGTAGGCGTAGCGGCCATCACTCTCGATCGCCAACACATCGAATCCCGGCTCAATCGGTAACTCCAACTGCGCAAGGGACTTGCCAACAACCTGTGAGCCTTCCCCAACCGGCAGTCGGACCACGATGTCGTCTGTGTCACCTAAGGCAATTCCAAGCACAGGGTGATGCAGGTCGGAGGATTCTTCGATCAACCACACCATGGATTGGGCCTGGTCGCCGAGGTCTTCAGCCGCCTGACCCAGGTGAAGCAGCCCTCGGAGCGGAGAGGGATCAGCCCCATCGGCCGCAGCCCTCAGCACCCACATTTCGAGACGATACTTCATCTCGTCCAGACGGTCTTCTAGATGGCGCACCTCAGCGGCGAGGCTCCGATCTCTGAAAACAAGGGCCGAGTAGGCAAGACCAACGGCGACCTCGCTGAGGTTCTTCATCTCAACCAGAGTGTCGACGGCCCGGTCAAGGTCGGTGAGTTCAGACGGTTCGTGGATCTCAGGGGGGATCCACTCTGCCATCCCCGCCAGTTCTCGTAACCGGGCGATTCCGTCTGGTGAGCCACGCAGAAACAGAACGTCTCCGGGGGCCAAAATGTCCCTTCCGCCAGGATCAACAATCCAGCTTCGACCGCGGCGCACAGCCATTACCCGCATGCCTGTTACCACTGGAAGTTCGAAGGAGGAAAGGGGCCGGTTGGCGAAGTGCGAGCCGTCCGCCACCTCAACCCGATGCGAGACTTCTTCGGCATCAGTGAGATCCAAAACCAGCTCGCGGGGTATGCCAAGGCGACGAGTGACGATTCGGGCAATGTCAACCGCGTCGTTTCCAATGCGCTCCACTGCCGAGATCACCTGAAGAACCGCAGACATTGCGTCGGCCTCACGAGGGTTGCGAACCGCGATAATGGAAAGTGCCCGCATCTGGTGAACGAGCTCGGTGATCTGGCCTTCGAGGCGGTCAACCTCGTCTGCCATCTCGGGGTCATCGAAGTAGACCGCGGCGTAGGCGAGATCAACCATCAGCTCGCTGGTGTCCTTGGCCTCGGCCAGCATTTCCCGCAAGTTTCGAGATTCCATCAGGGCGATCGCTTCCTTGTTTGAGAAATCATGCCACGAACGGTCTGCTGCGCTTCGCTCACAAGCGCCACAATGCAATAGAGGCAACCAGCGTGAGGGCACCAACCACGTCGAGGCTTGCCGTCACCATCGGGATGGCCAGGTTGTCGGGGTCAAGGCCGAAGCGAACCACAAGCAATGTTCCATAGTAGGCAATGGCCAACGCCAGGAGCGTGGCCGCAACACCGCCGGTAAGAGCAACCGCAACCAGAAGCGCCAGGCCGGGGCTTGCCTCGCCACTCAATAGAGCTGTGCCCTGCGCAATAATGGCCAGAAGGATAAAGATGGGGACCGCGAGCGCAAGGGTTACGCCCATGTCCTTCCGTGCCAGCCCTGTAGGCAGCCTCGTTGGCTCCACCAGGCCAAGGTGAACCCGCGTACTAAGCCGGTTGGCCAGAATGCCCCCGAGGGCCCCCGCTGAGCCAAGGTAGCCGGGAAGCAGAACCAGCAGCACCCAGGACAAACGAGCCTCGAACCGCTCGATCGCGAGACCGGCCACCAAGCTGAGCATGCCTGCGGCTAGCAGTACGGGGATCGACTCTTGCACGATGCGGCGAGCCGTGTTCAGGGTTGATCGCCACAACCCAACAAGCACCGCAAGGGTTACCACCCCGGCCACTGTTGCCACAGCCACCGTGAGATCGCCCCGTCTTACCAAAACTGTGCTGACAACGAGCGCCGGCAGGGTTACCAGGTCTCCAACCGCGGTGACCATAGGGGCCGTAACGTTGTCGAGATCCCAGTTGAAGCGGACCGAGGCGACAGTGAGCCCGAGGGTGGCCACCAGAACAACAACCGAGGCCAGCATGCCGCCGATAATCGAAACGATGATGAAATCGCTGAAACCAATCGGAATGATTCCCTCTGTCTCGATCGCAAGAGCGAGCAGTTCTGCTGCACCAGCCAGACCAAGCCCGGCGGCCAGCGAATTCACAAAAACGGCAATCAAGTTCTGACCAAGCACAGAATCTGGCCGCCAACTCCATGAAAACTGCCCTGTCTGAATGGCTGTGGATAGGCGGGCGCCAAAGGGCCCGAACACGTTTCCCCTCAGGCCAATTGTGGCTGGAATGAACAGCAGAAGGCCAGGCAGCTGTCGCAGCTGATCCTCGCGGGACGCCAGTGTGAGACCTGCCACCACGCTGGTGAGAGCCGAAAAGGCCAGGGCGGTCAGGCTCTGCCTAGCGTCTGCGGTATCCGGACCAAAGAAGCCGCCTAGCGGCCGCCACGCAAGCCGCGGCACTGCCAGCCCGCCAACCCTGGAGCGTCTGCGTTCGGTCACCCCGGGCATCGTAGTGAAGTGACGCTCGGAGGCTTCTGTTAGGGCGGATCTACCCGCAGGGTCGCTACCACCGCTGTAATCACGTACGTTTAGCCGGTGGTAGAGGGAGAGCACGCCAGCGTGGCACAACTTGACAGTGGCTGGCGCGAGTCGTTCACAGCGGTTGCCAGGTGGAGCCCAATGGTGGCCGCCGTGGTGGCACTCGGGCTACTGCTGGCACCCGCCGGGGCTTCCAGGCTGCCGTCAACCGCCACAGCCGACGCAATCCTGGGGCTCACCCCAGAGGCAGAATGGCCGCTTCAAGATGCCTGGCTGGCCACGCTCGGCGGCACCCTAGACGGCGGCGCCTTGGAGGCCGAGGTTGCCGGTCGTCTCGGGGTACCTGAGGGCGTGGCACGGATCGAACTGAACCGACGAAACGGCGGGGCCCGGTCCACCCTCACAATCACAGCCACCGCCTCAACCAGCGAAGAGGCCGCAGGTTTCGCCAATGGTGTGGCCGAAGCAATGCTGGCCGCGGCCCCGGCAGAGGCTCCCGTTGCGTTCCTCAACCGCGCAGACGCCTTAGACGAGGACGCAGGAAAAAGCGCTATCGCCGGCGGTGTTGTCGGCTTGCTCACCGGGCTGGCCCTTGTGCCTTCCTTAGACAGATTCTTCGGCAGGCTGCGCTCAACCAATCACTTTGAGTTCGCAGGCAGAGTGGGGCGTTGGGTCGACCCAAGCGGCCCGAAAAAAGATCTCCTGCCGCTGGAGGGCCGAGATCAAAGACTGGCCGCGGCACTACGGGGCCTCGCCGGGCCAATTGCGGTTGTATCAACTCAGTCGCCTCATCTGGCAACAGATGTGGCCAAGGCTCTGTCGTCCGAGCTTCTTGTCGATGTGGTGGATGGCGGGGCTGTGGACCAGCCGGAAGCGGCCAGGGCGGTTGTGGACTCGGTGTCAGTGGTAGTAGCTACGCCGAAGTCGACGACTCGAAGACGCGACCTCGACCGCGTGCTTCGCCGTCTTGACCGGTTGGGGGCGCAAACGCCTGCTGTGGTGCTCGTCGGCGAACGCCGCCGGCAGCCTCAGGAGTGATCTTGCACCCACGAGCTTGGCCCGCGGTTGCGGTGCTTGGCATCGTGTTGGCAGTTGACTTGCCCCGGCTCGGCGTAGGGCTCAGGAGCCCTACGAGGGTCCTGCTTTTCCTGATAGTGGTTGCCGCTGGGCTTTGCCTGACGATTTGGGGCAGGCAACGCCCAAGGGCGGTGCAACGACCGGCGGGCTGGTTGCTGGCCTCATCGTTCGTTTGGATCTTGTTCGTCAGCCCGCTCGGCACCAATCCGATCCGAGGCACGCTGGTGGCCGCCGCCCTACTTGCCACCGTGTCCATTGGCGCAGCTGTTGGCTCAGAGTTGGGCTGGTCCTGGTTTGGTCGCGTGCTGGAACGGGTTCTGATGCTGCTCTTGTTGGCAGCCGCAGCGATGGAGTTGAACAAGTCCGGCTTCCGCTGGCACGGCTGGGCCGAGGAGCCGAACGGGCTCGGCACAATCGCGGCCCTTGGAGTGATCGCGGGCGCTAGCGCTCTGGTGCAGCGCCGCTGGTGGATGCTGCCGATTCTTCCCTTGGGTGCTGTGATCCTGGTTCTAACTGAAGCTCGAATGCCTGCCATTGCTGCCTTGTTCGGAGTTGCGCTGGCCCTCCGACCACTTCTCGGTCGTGGCTTCCCGTCAGCTCTGATGGCACTTGGCGTAATATCCGGGGTCGTTCTCTTGTCGACAGAAAGCCTCGGGCAGAGGGCCGCCGAGTTAGGCCAGCTTGATGACATAACAACCCTCACCGGTCGCACCGACGCGTGGAGCTTCCTGGCTGAAGAGATTGCCCTACGCCCGTTTACCGGGTTCGGACCCGAGAGCACTCAGGATCTCCTAACCGCGGGCTCAGGAGACAGCCGGGTCAGTTGGGGCCCTACTCACGGCCATAACGCCGCGGTTCAGATGGCGGTGCACGGCGGCTGGGTGCCGGCAGTGCTGTTCGTTGCTGCTTTTGGGGCGTACGGGTTGTCAAGCAGGCGACAACCTCAATCTGATCGTGACGCAATGGTACTTGCACTGTTCTTGATCGGGATTACCGAGCACCTGGTGAGAGAGCCTTCGCTCGTCTTATTGATCCTTGCCGCTGCCTTCACGGCCGGGCCAGCCTCAGCCGCCAGGCGACAGGCTTCCAAGCCCGACTCTGCCATCAGCAGAGACCTGGTTGCCACTGACACAGCTTGACCAGGCAGTAACCTTCACTGGTGCGTTCGGCCCGGCTCCTCACAATCCTGTTCAGCCTCGCGATTGCATCGTCGGCGTGTGCCAGCGACGGGAGGGCCCTGGCCGACCCTCAGGACTGGCAAACAACAACAACCCGGCCCCCGCCGCCAACGTCGGCCCCGCCCCAACAAGAAGGAGAAAGCGGCCTCACCCTGTTCAGCCCAGACTTTGAGCCCGGCGGAAGGGTGCCTGCAATCGCCAGGTGTGACGGGGCTAACAGGTTCCCGAACCTAGCGTGGACAGATATTGACGCCTCCCTGGGAGCGGGCGAACTAGCCATCACTCTCAGCGATCAGACCGACCCCAAAGAACCGTTGCTGCTTTGGCTGATGGCAGGCATAGACCCAGGGGTTACCAACATCAACAGTGGAACCTTCCCCAACGACGGGGCCGTCGAAACGCTGAACGACTACGGCCAACCTGGCTACGGCAACCCGTGCCTCGAAACCTTCCAAAGCGGCAGCCGAGACCTCCAGTTTCGACTGTACGTCCTGCCTCAGGCCTCGGGTCTGGAGGAGAACGCTCCCGGGAACGAATCGTGGGACACGCTCACCGCAGTTTCGATTGAGTCCGCAACGCTACTGATGCAAATTGGCTAGAGCGGTGGAGGGCGCCAGCTGTGAACACCTCAAATGAGCACTCCTCGTCGAGCGGCGTTCGGGTCTGGCGCTCGGCCAAGCTTGAGGTTCGCAGTCGATCTCTTTCCGGGCGCGGAATCTTTGCGATCGAGCCAATCGCGGCCGGAGAGCTGGTTGCCACCAAAGTTGGGCATGTGGTGAACACTTCCGAGATGGAGAGGCTCACCGAAGAGATCGGAGACTTCGGGCTTCAAATCCACGAAGACACGTTCTTGACGCCGCGCACCGCGGCCGAAGTCGAGCAGATGGCAGTGATGATCAATCACTCGTGTGATGCGAACGTTGGCTTCGACGGCCAGGTCAGCTACGTGGCTTTGCGCAACATCGCGGTGAACGAAGAGCTATGTCACGACTACGCGATGGCTCGCACCGCGCCGTATCGGATTGAGCAATGCCGGTGCGGCACCGCGTTGTGTCGGGGAACGGTAACAAACGAAGACTGGCGACTGCCAGAGCTGCAGACGCGATATGGGCGCCACTTCATGCCTCACATCCTGCACCGGATAGACCGGATTCGCCGAAGCCAGTGAAACCAGACCAGGGGCCGCGCTATTCAGCTTTTGGTCAGCCGGGCATCACGACACCAAAGCTGGGTCGTTATCCCTAACAACTTCCAAGTACTCCTCGATCATGGTGTCCAACCCGAACAGGCGCTCGGCCACGTTGCTGGCCAGTTCTTGACGGGTCACAACCATCTCGGGATCAAGCGCGATCGTGTCGATGGTCTTCACAAAGGCGGCAACGTCGGTCGGGTCAATCCACCACCCGCAACCCGTTTCCGCAATCAGTTGTTGAAGCTCTGAACCCTGTTCCACAACTCCCATTATCGGCCTGCCTGAAGCCAGCGCGTTTCCGATTCGGCTTGGCACGGACACCCCCAGCATCCCCGGGGTGAGTGAGATCAAGGCAACGTCGGAGGCGGCGTGCATTTCGTCTGCCTCGCTCCTCGGCACAGGGTCGGCCACGGTCACGTTCGTCAAGCCGCGGTCTGCTACTTCTCGCTCCAGCTTCTCGCGGCTGCGCCCAGAGCCGAAGAACAGGAAATGCACTTTGGGAATGTGGGCCGACTTCGAGATCATCTCAATCAACCGGTCAATGTTCTGAAGCGGCCCGATGTTGCCTGCGAACTGCACGATCACCATGTTGGGGTCATCGAGATTCAAAGCTCGGAGGTGAGCGTTCCCAGATTTGGATCTGTTTGTGATCGATTCCAAGTCTGCTGACTGACGGATCACTCGAACTTTCGGCGCGTCACCAGCTTGCAGTTTGGAACGCACTAGCTGAGCCTGATCTCGGCCAACAACGATCACATCATCGGCGCGGCGAAAGAGCTGTCTGGCAAACCACGCCATGACCCGATAGGAAAGAGAGGTAGCTCGAATCATCCCGGCCGGAGCCAAAGCCTCGGGATACAGGTCGTGCACGATCACCGAGCAATGGGCGCCCCGCAAGCGGGCTGCCAGCAGGATCAGGTAGGGCGCCACAGGAGGGTTCGTAACTGTGAAGACGTGATCGTTGGGGCCAAGGTTTCGCATGGCCGCCCAGAACGAAGACAGGCCGACGCTGAGGACATTCAGTAGCTTCAGAAGGAAAGCAGAATGAGGGTTGAAGGTGGTTGAGCGAACCCGAATTATGTCGATGCCGTTGTACCGCTCTTTGCGAGGGGCAACCCTCCCCCGGTTGGAGTACGAGGGCTGGGCGCAGATGGCTGTTACCGGATAGGTCTCCGCCAGTCCTTCGGCGATGGCGGTCATCACGTGCCCGGTTGCGCTGTCTTCGGGATGGAAGACTTCTGAGACCACAACCACCCGCCTGGCAGTCAAGGACCCTCGTTAACCTGCAGCAACGGCCTAGACAACAAGATGCCCAACACCCGATCAGAGCAGTCAAGAACGGCGTAATCAGAGGGAACAGTGAAATCCGAGCGATCTCGTGACATCACGTGTTCCGCGGCGGCAATGATGGCCTTCGGCTGGGTTCCACTGAGCACCAAGCTGGCGGCATCCAGGCCTTCGGGTCTTTCCATGCTGCGTCTCGGATGCACCGCGGGGAACCCCAGAAGCGAGCTCTCCTCAGAGAGCGTGCCGCTATCTGAGATGACGCAACGAGCATCAAGCTCGAGCTTCACGTAGTCACAGAAGCCGTAAGGGGGGTGGAAGCGCACGATCCCAGGATCCACCTCGAGGCCGAACTGGCTTAGCCTCTTCTTTGTGCGGGGATGGAGCGAGACCAGAACGGGCAGTTGGTGGCGTCGCCCAAGTTCCTCAAGCGCCTGCATCAGGTTGGCCAGCGTTGTGACGTTGTCAACGTTCTCTTCACGGTGAAGCGAAACAACAAAGTACCCGCCAGGCTCAACGCCTTCGCGCACCAGCACCTCGCTGGCGTCTATGGCATCTCGGTTGTGGCTGATCACCTCAGCCATTGGCGACCCCGTCAAATAAATGGTGTTTGCGGCTAGCCCCTCGGCCAGCAGGTTCCTTCTTGCGTGCTCGGTGTACACCAGGTTTATATCGGCAATGGCGTCGACGATGTGGCGGTTCACTTCCTCTGGCACGCGCCAGTCAAACGAACGGTTTCCGGCTTCCATGTGCACTACAGGAATGTGCATCCGCTTGGCGATGATCGAGGCAATCGAGGAGTTGGTGTCTCCCAGAATCAGAACCACGTCTGGTTGCTCGCTAAGTAGCACGGCTTCAGACTTGATCAGCGTTTCTCCGTAGACAGTGCCTAGCGAAGTGGTGTCGACTTTCAAGAAGTGGTCGGGTTGGCGCAGCCCAAGCTCGGCGAAGAACACCTCGTTGAGCTCGTAGTCGTAGTTCTGGCCGGTGTGAACAATCACGTGTTTCACACTTGGCGCCTGATCCAACTTCGCCATCACCCTGCTGAGGCGAATGATTTCGGGCCTGGTTCCCAGGATGGTCATTACTTTCATCGGCTGGCCCCGCTTTGTGCAGGCTCAGCGGTTGGGCTTACCGCCTCGGGGTAGGTGTCTGGAACGGCGGGGTCAAAGTGGTCGCCGGCCCAGAACATGGTGGTAAGGGTTCCATCACCGATGTTTGTGATGTTGTGGGTTACCAGCGGCGGCATGTCGATCAGAGCCGGCGAGTTGGCGTTGACGTCGAACGACTGCACTTCGTCTGTCAGCAGCCTCCGCAGTCGGATCCGGGCCGAGCCCCCGACGACCACGAAACGCTCGATCTTTTCAAGATGGAAATGGTCTCCCCTGGTTACACCCGGCGCCGAGGTTGAGATTGAGGTTTGGCCAAGCCCGTCGGCCCGGCAAAGCTCGGAGAATGCGCCACGAGCGTCTTCGTGGCGGGTGATTTTTCGCGGGTAGTGACCGCCAACATAGAGCTGGGAGCGAAGCACGTTGAACATCAGCTGTTCGAATCTTGAGGCGAACGCCGGGATGGTCTGTTCCGTGACATAACGGCGGTGCTGATGCTCGAGGAGATCCCAGGCTTCGCCAACCAGGATTTTCCGGCCCGGAATGCGTCGGCGCACGCTGGCGAAGCCGTTCACCAGATCAAGTATTTCGCCCGAGACGTCTTGGGCGTGCAGTAGCTCCAGTTCTGCGCTGCCGTTGACCGAAGGCGACTGGCCAATGGCGAGTTGATGAGCGAAGGTCGTAACGGCCGAGTTGTAAAACGGCTGACCGAACTCTCCGATCAAATGAGGCAACACAAGGTCGGCAAACGGGGTTTGCGCCGCGGTCAGGAACTGTCGGAGGAGATCGGACGCAGCCTGCTTGGCTTGACCGTAGACGCCGCCCTCCTCGGACTTGACGGAGTTGGTATAAATGACCGGAACTACAGACTCGGTTCGCTTCATGGCGGCCACAAGATCTGCCGCCAGGTTCTTGTTGCCGTCAACGACCTCGGCCTCGCTGTTCGCCCGGTTGACCCCGGCTGCGTGAACGATCACATCAGCCGAGCGGACGAACTGATCGAGCATCTCGGGGCTGGCGAAGGTCTGACGGGTGGCACTTATGGTTTGGACCCCACCGATGAGGAGCCGGCAGCGGAGGTGCCAGCCCAGGAAACCATTGGCGCCGGTGACACCAACGATCATTGCGGCAGACCCGCGGTGGACAGAACCGCCTGGATCTCAGGAAGTTGGCGAAGCAGAGCAATAGTGCCGTCAATGTCAAGCCGTTCGGTGTTGTGGCTGTGGTAGTCGTTCTCTGTCTCAAGCCCAACCTGCTCGCCCTCACTGAAGTAGCTGGCGTAGTCGAGGCCCCTCTGATCCATTTGCAAGCGCCAATAGTCGCCCATGTCCTGGCCGTGACGCAGTTCTTCCCTGGTTGCCAGGGTTTCGAACAGCTTTTCGCCGTGGCGGACACCGATTTCCTCGATTGGCACGTCGACGTCGAACAGTTGCCGCATCGCCTCGGCCAGAACGCCCATGGTTGCCGCAGGAGCTTTTCGCACAAATGTGTCGCCGGGCTGGGCGTTTACGAACGCGTACTCGACAAGCTCCACAGCAACTTCCAGCGGCAGCAGAAATCGGGTCATCGCGGGATCTGTCACGGTTAGCGGTTTCCCGTCGAGCAACTGCTGGACAAAAAGGGGAATCACCGAACCTCTGGAGTACATCACGTTGCCGTACCGAACAGAACACACGGTGGTGCCGTCGAGGCTCCGTCTGGCTGAGGACTGGGCAACCTTTTCCATCAAGGCCTTCGACATCCCCATGGCGTTGATTGGCATAACCGCTTTGTCGGTACTGAGACAGACTACGGTTTGCACCCCTTCACCTTGGGCTGACTCAATTACGTTGGCACTGCCCAGGACATTCGTGAGGACTGCTTGTATCGGGAAGAACTCACACGATGGAACTTGCTTCAGAGCCGCGGCGTGAAAAACTAGGTCTACTCCGCCAATTGCGTAGTCAACGCTGCGCCGATCTCTAACGTCGCCAACGTGAAATTCCAGCCTGGAGTCCTCAAACTCGATTCGCATTTCGTGCTGTTTGGCTTCGTCTCTGCTGAGGATCCGGATCTGGCCGCAGCCCTGATCCAGCAGGCGTCGAGTCATCTTCTTGCCAAAGGATCCAGTCCCGCCTGTGATAAGCACTCGTTTGCCGCCGTATTGGCTCTTGGCCTGCATCAATCAGCTCTTTCTGGGGATCGAGGATGGGCCCCGGGCTCGGGCGTTCGTCAAGCCATCGGCCGGCGCCGCCGCGGACTGAGAAGGCTAGCCAGGTTTGGCAGACGATCCGAAGGTTAGCCGAGCAGCAGCTAACCTGATCGCGACAAAGGAGCACCTCTGATGAACCCAGAAACGGCCCTTATGAGCAAAACAGCAGACATCGCCCGAGACGAAACCGTGTTCGTCGCCGGCCACCGAGGCCTTGTTGGCTCGGCGATCATGCGGGCTCTGGCTTCGGCCGGGTTTCAGAACGTTCTCACTGCAACCCGGGAAGAACTGGACCTCCGAGACCAGTCTTCTGTCGACGCCTGGTTCACCGAGCACTCGCCAAGTTATGTCTACCTGGTTGCTGGCACAGTGGGTGGCGTCTACGCCAACTCAACCAGGCCAGCCGAATTTCTTTACGACAACCTGATGATCCACGGCACCGTGGTCCATGCGGCAAACAACGCTGGCACCAAGAAGCTCCTCTACCTGGGCTCCAGCTGCATCTATCCCCGCCATGCCAGCCAGCCGATCACCGAGAGTGCTTTGCTCACCGGCCCTCTGGAGCCAACAAATGAAAGCTACGCGCTGGCCAAGATAGCTGGCATCAAGCTGTGCAGCAGCTACCGCCGCCAGTACGGGGCCGACTTTATCTCGGCAATGCCAACCAACCTTTACGGCCCAGGAGACAACTTCGACCTTGAGGCCAGCCATGTGATCCCGGCGCTGATGAGAAAGTTCCACGAGGCAAAGCTTGCAGGTAGACCCGAGGTCTCCATCTGGGGAACCGGCTCGGGAATGAGAGAATTCCTGCACGTTGATGACCTCGCAGACGCCTGCCTTTTCCTGATGAAGCACTACAGCGACGACGAGCACATCAACGTTGGCACCGGCGAAGACCTCTCAATTCGGTCCCTGGCCGAGCTGATTGGCGAGATAGTTCACCCAGACGCACAGTTGGTCTTTGACAGCTCGAAGCCAGACGGGATCCCCCGAAAGGTTCTTGATGTTTCCAAGCTGAACGACTTGGGCTGGAAGCACCGCGTTGAACTGGCCGAGGGGATCAGCAGTACCTACCGTTGGTTCATTGACAACTATGCGAATGCTCGCGGTATCAACTGACCCACAGTAAGACCCGCGGTATCGGCTGACGCTCGCGGCGGAACGAAACAGCCTCAGCCGATACGGGGACCTCAGTAAGCGCCGGGGCAACCTCTAATGAAGTGCCACACCGTGCGCAGAACAATACGAAAATCACTGCGGATGGATCGGGTTGAGACGTAACGAACGTCGAGAGGAACCCGGTCATCGAATGTCATCAAGCTGCGGCCGCTGACCTGCCATAGCCCGGTTAGGCCACCCTTCACCTTCACCACGGTGGCGTAGGCGGCTCCGAATCGATCGACCTCATCAAGCAGCATGGGCCTTGGCCCAACCACACTCATGTGGCCAACCAGCACGTTGAACAGCTGAGGCAGTTCGTCGAGGCTCCACCGGCGGATCACTCGACCCACCGCGGTTAGTCGTGGATCATCGCGAAGCTTTCTGTCACGCTCATACAGCAGGCGAGCTTCTGGGTTCTCAGCAAAGTGAGCTGCCAGGATCTGATCGCCATTCTGATGCATCGAGCGAAACTTGTACATCTTGAACCGGACGCCGTCTCTTGTTACCCGGGTCCCACTGTGAATGACAGCGCCCTTTGAAGACACCAACACCGCCAGCCCAACAATGAGCATCACGGGAAGCGCCAGAAGCAACGCCGGAGTGACCAGCGCAAGATCGAAAATCCTGACTGCTGCCCGTTGCGCCGAAGTTAGGGCCGAAGACCCAGCCTCCAAATCTCTGAGATCCACAACTTCAGCGGGTGCCGTCTCCACCGGAGACGGCACCAACCGAAGAGGTGGAGCAGACGAACCTATTACTGTGAGGTCGTCAACCACTCTTACAGATGACAATGCCCAACCCTTTCGCGCTCCGTTGCCAAGCGAACACACCGCACCGCACAAGCGCGCGTGCCCGCATCCCATGGGTTGCCCGCACGCCGTTGGGCGAGCCACCACGAGTACATCTTGTCTTTGATTGTTTACTTTTTGATGGGGGATGTCCCCCTAGTGCCCCGGGGACAATTACCCAGTCGTTCCCGACCTGCCCCGGTACCGCCGTTTCCTCCTAGTTTGCGCTCCAATACCCAACTGCTGGCTGACCCATTCAGCCAATTGACTCAGAATGCACCGGGGTTTCCTCTGAAAAAGGAAGCGATGGTTCTGAGAATGATCTTCAAATCACCCCTCAGCGAACGAGTCCTTGCGTACCGCACGTCAAGCGGAACTCGTTCTTCGAAGGTTAGGAGATTTCGTCCGCCAACCTGCCAGAGGCCGGTCATCCCGGACTTGACCCGCAGGACCGTTCTGACAGCTTCGCCGAAACGAAGGAATTCCTCTTCAAGCAGCGGACGGGGGCCCACAATGCTCATCTGGCCACGGATTACGTTGAACAACTGAGGTAGCTCGTCCAAGCTCCACTTGCGGAGGAACCGACCAACCGTGGTTAGCCGCGGGTCTTCGGGCAACTTCATGTGCTGCTTGTAAAGCTCCTTGGCCCGAGGATTCAGCGCGTAGTACTCATCAAGGACTTCATCGCCGTTTTGCACCATGGACCGAAACTTAAACATGTCGAAGTAGCGGCCGTCTCTCGTGATTCGCCTCGATCGATAGATCAATGGGCCTGATGAACTGAAAGCAACAGCCGCTGCAACCAACAACATGACAGGCAAGAGAAACAATGCTGCGGGTATGGCGAACAACAGATCAAAAACCCGGACCGCCAGCCGCCGTGGAAGAGACTGAGGCTCTGGATCAAGTGCCTCAACAACACCCCGGAAACGGAGTTCCGCGGGCTCGACTGAATGGTCTATGCGTAGCTCTCCCTCCAGCTCCTCAAGCAGCTGAGGGCCCGCGGCCGAGCGCCGCCCCTTGGAGCCAACAAAGGTGACTCTGACGGCAGGCGGGTCGTTTCGCGACGAAGCCATGCCAGCAATTTCTATTGAAGACACTTGTTTCCCTCCGCCTTCTGCGAGCACATCGCCCAATGTTCGCAACCAATACCCAGTTTCATAGTCTATCGGCCTGCCTCGGACGAACCTTGAGCACTATTGATGGAAATATATGAAAATCTCAGAAGATACCCGTTCCCAACAGCTAAGGGCACCGATTCGCCCAATCCCCCGTAAGCCGTACGACTGGGCAAAAAGATTTGCCCAATTGTGCGACAAATCACGCTCGCGTCACTCAGCAAGGTCGTGCTCACACCGGCTGTCGCCACAGTTCTACCCTCCGCATCTTTGCCGGAATCACTCCCGACGCATTCCCGCTTACTCGCCCAGGCTGGGCCACCGCCGGCGCCAAACCGGTTGACTCCCTCCAAGGGGTCTTCAGACAAAGTAACGCCTCTTGCGGCCGTTGGCCAGCGCTTGGTGGATTTTACCTGAAGTTTCTCTTCGCGATGGAACTCACCGAACGACAATTTTCAGTGGCTCTATACTCACTCTCCGTGGCAATGTACATCCAGCGGCAATGATGGCGCAGTTCGTATGGGTACGAACGGATGGCATGGGGATTCGGAAACGAAGCCCCAAGAAAGCGGCGGAAGACAGTGAAAGCTTCTCGAGTATTGGCAGCTATTGGCCTCGTTGCGGGCGCGATGCTGACGGGGGTGGCTCTGGCCACGGGCCCGTCGGGCGACGTCAGCGATGCTCAGCAACGACTGCTGGATGTCAGCAACATTTCCCTCGGGCTCAGGTGCGCCTCGCCCGGTGGGGCTAAAATCAGCGACGGCGCTACCTATCCCGACGCTTGCCAGCCGGCTTTCCTCTGTTCTCTCAGCAGCCTTATCTACGGCCCGTTCGGCCTCTACGATCCAGCGTCCGGCGACACCGTCGCCAACTCGTCGGGCCCGATCGATCCGGGTTCTCTTAACCTCGATCCTGGTGAAACGTTGCAGAACCGTTTTGTCTTCGTCACTGCCCGGGACCTTCAAGACGAGTCCGAAGCAGACCGTCTGCTGGAAGTTTGATACCCAGAGTGTGCGTTTGGCAATGGCGAAGTCGGGCCGGTAACGTCGCTACCCAGTGACACCGCCCAATAGCGCGCCCGGCAACGAGACGGACTTCGACGCCGAATCAGTTCCAGTACAACATGCGGCAACCGTGATGGTGATCGCCGATCTCCCGGGCCCTGGTGGACCGTTGGAGCTGCACGTGTTGATGCTCCAACGAGCCGCCCGCCTTGCCTTCGCTCCAGCCGCCTGGGTCTTCCCGGGCGGCCGCGTTGACCCCGAGGATCACCGGGGCGACCTTGGCCAATTGTGCGCCGGGCTAACAGATCATGAGGCATCGGCAATCCTCGACGTGCCAAGAGGTGGCCTGGCCTGGTGGCTTGCTGCGTGTCGAGAGACCTTTGAGGAAGCAGGAATTCTGCTGACAGCAGACCTGATCTCCCCCAAGCTGGCGGCCGTGCGAGACCAGATCGCTGGCGGCAGGACCACGTTCTCAGAGACCCTGGCTGACCACCAGATTCAGGTGAATGCTGCCGGGATCCACGAAGTTGCCCGGTTCATCACTCCAGTTGGGTCGCCCCGCCGATTCGACGCCCGATTCTTTGTGGCCGCTGCGCCCCACGGTCAAGTGGCCCAGGTCGACGGCGGCGAAATCGTGGCGTCGGTTTGGGTCACACCTCACGACGCGCTGGCTCGCCGAGCAGCCGGCCAGTTCGAAATGATCTCACCAACGGTTCTCATGATCGAGTGGCTTGGGCGGCATGGATCCGGGGCCGATGTCTTGAGCGCGACAGCAGAGCGCCGCCCGTACAGCCAAGTTAGGGTGCTCGATCCAGAGGCGACCTACCGAGCGGTTCTGCCGGGAGACGATGGCTATGAAGGGGCGGCACAGGATGTGGAGTCCGGCTGGGTTCGACAGTAAGTGAACCTTGATGCGAAGAAGCCGCACTTCGGTCGCGAGGCCCTAGCCTTTTGGGGTGACTGACACCGCCCGGGCCGAGCGCTCCGACATCCGTAACGTGGCAATCGTTGCCCATGTGGACCATGGCAAGACCACTCTGGTGGATGCCATGCTTCGCCAGACTGGCGCTTTCAGGGCCAATGAGAATGTGGCCGAACGAGTGATGGACTCCGGCGACCTCGAACGCGAGAAGGGCATAACGATCCTGGCCAAGAACACCTCAGTCACATGGAACGGAACCACCGTGAATGTGGTTGACACGCCGGGCCACGCTGACTTTGGCGGCGAGGTTGAACGGGCTCTCACGATGGTCGACGGTGTTGTTCTTTTGGTTGACGCCGCTGAGGGCCCACTGCCCCAAACTCGCTTTGTCCTGCGCAAGGCCCTGGCCAGGGATCTTCCCGTGATCCTTGTCATAAACAAGGTTGACCGCCATGATGCCAGAATCGAAGCGGTGGTCGACGACGTCTATGAACTGTTCATGGACATCGACGCCCGGGACGACCAGATTGACTTCCCTATCCTCTACTGCGTTGCCCGCGATGGGTGGGCCTCCAACGATCCGTCCGTTGCTGGCACCAGCCTCGAGCCATTGTTCGAGGCTCTTATTGAACACATTCCGGCCCCAACCTATGAAGTCGGCCACCCGCTTCAGGCCTGGGTCACAAACCTCGACTCTTCTCCGTATGTCGGGCGACTGGCAATGTGTCGAATCATGAACGGCACGTTCACGAAGGGACAGAATCTGGCCCTCAGTCGTGTCGACGGCACTGTCAAGAACGTCAAGATCACAGAGCTCTACCTCACCAGACACCTCGAGCGTGTTCCGTCTGAGTCGGCCGGGCCCGGAGATCTGGCCGCGGTGGCGGGAATAGAAGACATCTTGATCGGCGAGACCCTCGTAGATCCAGACGACCCGCGGCCGATGCCGGTAATAGCGGTCGACGAGCCTGCGTTGTCAATGACGGTTGGCACGAACAGCTCGCCGTTGGCGGGTAAGGACGGCACCAAGCTGACCGCACGGATGGTGAAAGACAGGCTTGACCGGGAACTGGTCGGCAACATGAGCCTGCGAGTTCTGCCAACCGAGCGGCCCGACACATGGGAGGTTCAGGCTCGCGGTGAACTTCAACTTGCTGTTCTGGTTGAGCAAATGCGGCGCGAAGGCTTCGAGCTGACCGTTGGCAAGCCCCAGGTCGTAACCAAGGAGATCGACGGGCAGATCCATGAACCAGTTGAGTTGGTGACAATCGACGTTCCAGAAGACCACCTCGGAGCCGTCACCCAACTGCTGGCAGCCCGAAAGGGACGAATGAAAAACATGGTGAACCACGGAACGGGGTGGGTTCGGCTGGACTACTTGGTCCCGTCCCGGGGTCTGATTGGATTCCGAACCGAGTTCCTCACCGAGACTCGTGGAACCGGCGTTTTGAATCACACCTTTGAGGACTTCGAACCGTGGTTCGGAGAGCTTCGCACCCGCCGCTCAGGATCTTTGATTGCAGACAGACAGGGGCCCGCCACCGCTTACGCCCTGATCAGCCTCCAGGAACGGGCGCAAATGATGGTTTCCCCAACAACTGCGGTCTACAACGGAATGATCGTTGGCGAAAACAGTCGCTCCGAAGACATGGAAGTAAACGTCTGCAAGGAGAAACAACTCACCAACCATCGGGCCGCGGCATCCGACGCAACCGTGAAGTTGACCCCGCCGAAGGTGCTGAGCCTCGAACAGTCTCTTGAGTTCATTGCTGACGACGAATTCGTTGAGGTCACTCCAAGTCACACGCGGCTCCGCAAAGCCGAACTGGACCCTCACGCCAGGGCCCGTCGCCAAAAAGAACTGAAAGCCGAACGATTGGCTACAGAAGCGGGCTGAGGCCCCTTCTCAGCCGATCTCGCCTCAGCTGCCAGACAATGCGTCGAGAGGGATCTCGCACGTCAGCATCACGGCCAACACCGACGAGATCTGCTCTGAGGAGAGGCTGGCCAGATCGCCGTCAAGCGCGGCAAGCATTCCCAGGTCAAGATTGTCGAGAAAGCACCCAGCCTGGTCTTGTGAAAGGCCGGGAAGTGCTTCGACGACATTGTCGATGAAGTCTTGGCGCCCGCTGTCGCTTGCCAACAGTTGTTCCAGGTCGTCTAGGTCTGTAGCTGCCAGCAGGCTGCTTGCCGTTGCTCCGAGGCTGAAGCTGGTTCCCGTCTGGCCGGCGTCGGTTGTGGTGGGCGTCGCCGACGCCGCGGTTTCTGATGATGGTGGCAGCTCGGTTGGTGGCAGCTCGGTTGACGGTGGCTGGGTTGACGGTGGCTGGGTTGACGGAGCAACGGTGCTGGGAACCTCGGTCGTGATGCTGGTGGAACTTGGGGTGGCCTCAACCACAACCACATCAGGCACCTGCCCAGCCGTGCAGGCCGTAGCCAGCAGCGCGAAAACGAGGACCACGAAGCCAAGTCGATCACGGCATCGGCCACGGCCAAACAGAACTGATAGGAACAGCACGGCAACCAGTATCGGGGGAGGGATTGCCCGATACTGGTTGCCTGTCGAAATTCTTTGGAATCAGCCGAACACTGAGAGCGGAATGTCGCAGGCATCTAGGGCAGCGAGGAACCCGCTGATCACCTCTGGTGACTCGGCGCCGTTCACCGCCATCTCAGCCAGCAACTCGATCGGCATATTGTCGAGGAAGCAGCCGCCTTGAGCGTCTGTGAGATCAGAGTCGCCGGCAAGGCCCTCGATGAATGCGGTTCGGCCGGTCTCGCTTTGCAGCAAGGCTTCAAAGAGTGCGTAGTCACCGGTGGCAACAGCATCGGCAACTATGTCTGGCGTCGATTCGTCATCGGCGGCCACATCATCGGGCAGCGACGGTGGCGGCCCACACAACTGATTGTCGAACTCGGTGAGTCGGTCCTGTGCCGAGCTGCGCTCCTCGTCGCTGAAAAGGGGCGCATCGGCAATCGCAACCATGTTGTAGTCGACGTCGATCAACAGGTCATTCAGCTCTGTGAACAAGTCCCTGGTTGTTCCGAAATCGGCGGCTATCTCGGCTGGCGGCACAGCTGAGTCAAGCAAACCGAGAAGCTCTGTCAGGAACGATTCAAGAGCTTCGGGATCGCCGAAATCGTCGTCTGAGAAGCCGTCTCCCACCAACTCGGCCTTGTGTGAAAGGGCGCAGTACACAACCGGATCGGCAACAGCTGCTGTGGTGGTGGTGACCTCGGTCGTAGTGGTGGTGACCTCGGTTGTGGTGGTTGTGTCGGCCTCATCGCTTTCCGAACCGCCAAGAGCCCCGCCGACATCAGCCTCTTCGCCCGAACCAACCGCTTCCTCGGCCGAGTTCTCATCATCACCCCCGTCTAGACATGCTGTGGCTGTCAGCGAGAAGGCCAGCAGCAAACAGACCCACTTCCTGGGCGCGTAAATTGTCATAGTTATCCCTCCTAGTTGTTGCCCATGTTGATTTCCGCATCACGGGCCCCGAAGACGGTAGCAGGCATGGGCTGGCTACCGTTTCAGGGGAAGCTCCCGAATCCGGCAGTGATCAACGGAAGTCTCGGCTCATCGATGCGGCAGGATTGTGCCCCTGATCTGGCCCGATCGGAAGCGGCTCAAGTTTGTCGGCAACAATGTTCACAACTTCGCCCTGCCGTTCACATTTTCCCCTAACCAGCAGGGCCGGAGCATTGCGGGCAAAGCGGCGATACCGAGCCCAACAGCCAACCGAAACAACAACGTTTATCAAACCGGTTTCGTCCTCAAGGCCCATGAACGTGACCCCGGCGGCGGTTGCCGGGCGCTGACGGTGAGTAACCACACCAGCAACCAGCACCCGTGTCCCGTCAATAACACCAGCCAGTTCGTTGGCTGGGATCACCCCAATCTTGTCAAGGTTCTCTCGCAAAAACTTGGTTGGATGACCGTTTGCGGCAACGCCGGTTGACCACAAATCGGCCAGTGCCTCTTCCCTTTCGCTCATGCCGGGAAGTTGCGGTGAGTGCATGCCGGTAACGATGCCTGCCAGCTTGTTGTCGCCCCCGTGCACAACGGCTCCGGCCGTCCACAGTGCCTGCCGCCTCCAGCTGCTGTTGGTTGCGGTAGAGGTGGCATCAAATGGGGCTGAAGCTGAGGTGGCGAAACAGTCGAAGGCGCCCGCTGTTGCCATTGCCTCCAGCTGCTCTGCACTCAACGGCCGCTTTTGACTGCCACGGCGGGCGACGTCTTCAATGGAGGTGTACGGAGCGCCCTTCTCAATTGATTCAGCCACTTCAGAACCAAGATGGCGGACCGATGACAGGCCAAGGCGCACAGCCCAACCAACGTCTCGACGCTGCTTGCGGATGTTGTCTGCCCCGGCAACCAGGATCTTTGGTTCGGCTGCGCCATTGGCTGTTCGTTCGAGCCCGGCAACCGCTCTTGAGCGATTGACACACGGAGGCAACGTTGGCACGCCGTGGCGCCGAGCGTCCTGCACCAGAGAGTGCGGCGAATAGAAGCCCATCGGTTGGGCGTTCAGCAGCGAGGCACAAAAAGCAGCCGGGTAGTGGAGTTTGATCCACGACGAGGAATAGACGAGGTAGGCAAAGCTGATCGAGTGACTCTCGGGGAACCCGTAGTTGGCGAACGCAACCAGCTTGTGCCAGATCTGGTCACCAATCTCTTCTGTGATTCCCCTCTCGCCCATTCCGGTGAAGAAGCGCTCTTTCATCTGTTCCATCTTTGCCAGGCTGCGTTTGGACCCCATGGCTCGACGAAGCTGGTCTGCCTCTGCTGAGGTGAACCCCGAGACATCTATTGCCATCTGCATCAACTGCTCTTGGAACAGGGGAATGCCAAGGGTTTTTTTCAGCGAGTTTTCAAGCAGTGGATGCAAGTAGGTAACCGCTTCCTTGCCGTTACGGCGGCGGATGTACGGGTGGACGGAGCCTCCCTGAATTGGACCGGGGCGGATGAGGGCAATTTCAACAACGAGGTCATAGAAGGTGCGCGGCCTGAGCCGAGGCAAAGTGCTCATCTGGGCTCTGCTCTCTACCTGGAACACGCCAATTGAGTCGGCAAGGCAGAGCATGTCGTACACAGCATCTTCTTGTTTAAGATCGGCCAGATCAAGGGTTGGCAACCCGTCAGATCCCTTCGGAAGCGTTTCTGGATGATTGGCTTGGATGAGGTCGACGCTGTAGTGAAGAGCAGACAGCATGCCAAGGCCAAGGAGGTCGAACTTGACCAACCCTGCGGCGGCGCAATCATCTTTGTCCCATTGCAGAACCGTGCGGTTCTCCATCCTCCCCCACTCAACCGGGCACACTTCGATTACCGGCCGATCACACATCACCATCCCGCCGGAATGGATGCCGAGGTGGCGAGGTAGGCCCTCGAACTGAGTGGCAAGTTGAATCACGTCGTCTGGCAGGTCAGGAGTATCTAGGCCGCTCCACCGGTCAACCCCTTTTGAAAAGGCGTCTTGTTGGCCTGGGGCATAACCAAGAGCTTTTGCCGCGTCTCTTACCGAAGACTTTGCCCGGTAGGTGATCACGTTTGCCACTTGGGCCGCGTGACGCCTGCCATGACGTTCATAGACGTACTGAATTGCCTCTTCTCTCCGGTCAGACTCGATGTCTAGGTCTATGTCTGGCGGGCCATCTCGTTCGGGGGCGAGAAAGCGTTCGAACAGCAAGCCGAGGCTGACCGCATCTGCCTTGGTGATGCCAAGCACATAACACACCGCCGAATTGGCAGCCGAGCCCCGCCCTTGGCACAAGATGTCTGCCCGTTGACAGAACTGAACGATGTCCCAGACCACCAGGAAGTAGCCAGGGAATCCAAGCTGTTCGATTAGGTCCAGCTCATGGTCTAACTGCTTCCAGGCTCCGGGAACAGTTTCCGCATTGCGCCTGCCGTAACGAAGCGCACCTTCTTCTTCAACCAGTTGGCGGACGAACTGAATCTCGGTAAGCGGTTTGCCGTCCGGCCCGTTTGGGCACGGGAAGGGTGGGAGGTTTGGAGCGACCAGGCGGAGGTCGAATGCACATTCCAGGCCAAGAGCAGCTGCCCTTTCCACCACGCCGGGGTAGCGGGCGAAACGTCTGCTCTGCTCGTCTCCAGAACGAAGGTGAGCCCCGGATGCAGCAGGCAGCCAGCCGTCTATCTCATCAAGGCTGCGGCGAGACCGCACTGCTGCCATTGCCATTGCCAACTGCCGGTTGGCAGGAGCGGCGTAATGCACGTTGTTTGTGGCAATCACCTGCACGCCAACCCGCATTGCCAGATTCACCAGTGCGTCGTTGCGAGCACTGTCAAGTGGTGCACCATGATCCCAGAGCTCAACAACCACGTTGTCTGCCCCGAAACAATCCACCAAAAACCGCAACTCTCGTTCGGCCCGAGCAGGCCCTTCTCGCTCCAGGGTGCGAGGCACCGAACCTTTCCGGCAACCGGTGAGAACCAGCCAGTTGGCTGCCTCGCCAGGACGAAGCCAGTGATTGAGGTTGCTCATCGTGAAACGAGGGGCTCCCTTCTCGCCTGCCAACTGGGCCTCGCTTATCACCCTTGCCAATGCCGCGTAGCCGCTGGGGTTGCGGGCCAGAACAAGGAGGTGCGAGCCATCTGGATCTGGTTGGGCCGGAGAGATGTCGAGCTTGTCAACTGTGAGTTCGGCGCCAAACACGGTTGGCATACCAACGTCGCGCGCAGCCTCGGCGAACCGGACAACGCCGTAGAAACCGTCGTGGTCGGTGATGGCAAGCGCTTTCAGATCCAGCCTGGCGGCCTCTTCCACCAGATCTTCCGGCGACGATGCCCCATCAAGAAAGCTGAAGCTGGAATGACAGTGAAGTTCGGCGTACTGATGCCTGCTTTTGTTTCGGGTGAGTACCGGAGCTTCATACTTTGGCCGCTTGTAAGACCATGCCGGGCTGTCACCCCCGTCGCCAATTGGCTTGTCAGCCGGACGATGATCTGAGAGCGTTTGCTCTATTTCTTTCCACGGCACCGGTGGATTGCCCCAACCCATCCTCTAAATATATCGAACGTTTGTTCGTTGGGTCAAACGGCCTTGATAACTCAACCGACAACAGGTTTGCACCGTACGAACCAGGATGAGCAACCAGCAATCCGGTCACGATTCTGCCTTTGGGCAACTTCCAAACACCCAGACCCCTCCCGCATCTTCAGCCCCTCCCGCTCCGGCCGGCTTTCCGGCGCCGCCCCAACAACCGAAGCCGAGGCCAAAACCGGCGGCCCAACCCGGGATTGGCGAAACACCGTCAACCACACCCGCGTGGGCCCAAGGGGCAGAAACCAACTCCGACCCTCAGATTCCGATTGGCGCACCTCCGAATCCCACCGTTCCCCCTACGTTCGACATGTCGGCTCCAGTTGGTCAACTGGCCCCTAGCGACCACGCTCTAATAGGATCGCCCCTCGCCCCCCATCCAGAGCAAGCCCTACCGCCGCACAGCGGCTCGGGACAACCCGCAAAGAAGTCATTCTCTTTGTCACGCCGCGCAGTCCGTGGGTCTGTTGTGGCAGTGGTGATCCTTGTCGCAATTGTTCGTTCAGTAACAGGAGCCACGCCAGTGGACGACTTGGTTGTTGGAGACTGCTTGAATGACCCTGGGGTCGAGGACATCTTTGAGATCGACATTCTGGACTGTGCCGAAACCCATCAGTGGGAGGTATTCCAGACGGGCGAGATCACCGAATTCGGCGCCTCGTACCCGGCCGAAACGGATCTTGTCTTGGCCGTGGACAAGATCTGCTTTGCCGAATTCGAGCCCTTCGTCGGCTTGAGCTATCAGGAATCTGTGCTGATCTATGATTTCTTGATCCCGATCGAGGCCTCATGGGAAGCAGGCGATCGAGCCTTCATGTGCCTAATTGGTCAAGAAGCAGTAACCACGCGAGGTTCGGTCAGAGACTCCGGGCTCTGATATTGGGTCGGCTACCGCCTCCCGGGCTCCGCCCATCCAACTCACCCGCTCGCAGCGTGCCGACGCCGTCGGCAACGCGTCACAAGCCAAGGGCGAGTTTTGAGCGAAGCGAAAAAGTTGCGAAGAGACGAGGCCCCAAAGGCCGAGGAACGGCGGTGGCCTACCGCCTCCCGGGCGATCATATTGGGTCGGCTACCGCCTCCCGGGCTCCGCCCATCCTGGTCACGCGATTCTCGCTGGTCGCCGACGGCGACCACGCAAGACGGGGTTCCAGGGGCAGAGCCCCTGGGCCAAGCAGGGTCCGGCTTTGCTGGTCCTGAATGAAACAAACAGGCGCCGGCGAGTTTTGGCGCGAAGCGACAAACACTCGGGAAGAGACGAGGCCGCAAGGCCGAGGAACGACGCGCACGAATAAGTCTCGGTCGAAAGGGTCCCCTTTCGAACGATCGCGCTAGAGCTTGGATCCCCTTGCGGTGCCACTCGTAGTGGCAGGTTCGGGCTCGCCCTCGGCCGCTACGGGGAACAGCATGCAAACAACCTCTCGGTCACCCTGCTTCCACGACTGGTCCGACGGGTTCAGGCTGCTGGAGTAGTAGATCGAATTGGCATAACTGGTCCCCACGTAGCCTTCGAAGGCGGCAAGACAACCGTCTCCCGCCGAGGTTGAGACCTCTTCTTCATCGAAGGAGTCCAGGCTCACATCGAAGAGGTGGTAGATCTCAACACCGTGTTCCCCGGCGCACGGGACGGCCTCGATTGACTCAACGGTGCCCGTCGGCACATCGGTAAAGCAGTCTCCGACGTTCAGCGCAAACACACCAACTTCGCCTCCCTCGACAACCGCTCCCCTGTCGTCACGTACTGTTTCGTCAACTTCAGATGTTGCAGTGCAGGCGCTGGCAAAGAGGGCAAACCCAACCAGGATTCCGACCACGTTTCTAGGACTCATGCCATCTCCCTTTGGGCGGTCAGGAATGGAAGAAGCTCCAACCCACAAGTCCTATCGGACGAACAGATCCATTGTTGCGGGGTTCAGATTGACCAGTGCGCTCTAGGTAATTCACACTCGAATATGACATTGCCCTCGACCAGCGGCCAGACTCGTTGCCGATGACCGGCATCGTGATACCCACCGACGTGCGCCGCAGGGTCGGCAGAGCATGGCGCGAAATCCGACGAGGGGCATCGGCAGGCCGCATCAAAGACCTGTTCTACGGAATGGGCGACGAGGGGCTCGACATGGCGCTGGCCGACGCCCTCAGCGTGCTGGCCCAACAGGGCCCGCTTCGAATGGGCGAATTGGCAGAAGCGCTTCGCATCACGCCTGCGTCAACAACCAGAGCGGTCAGCTGCTTGGTGGTGAAGGGCTACGCCGAACGGGTCAAAGCTGAAGACGATCAACGCTCGGTTCTGGTGTCGGTTACGCGAATGGGTCGCGAGCGGAACGACATAATCGCTGAACGGGTGCAGTTTGGTCTCACTCAGATTCTCAGCGAGTTCAGCAACGACGACCAGATCGTGCTTGCAGACTTTCTCGAGCGCTTCGCCCGGTCAATAGATGACTACGTCGACAGTCAGGAAATCAGGTCAGACGAGAAGTAGGGTTCGCTGCCTATGAAAGCAGCCATCCTCAACTCTGTCCCCGGCCAATTGGAAATCGAAGACATCGAGCTGGATTCGCCCGGCCCTCGCGAGGTGCTGGTACGCGTCGTTGCCGCCGGTGTCTGTCACAGCGACCTGCATTTCATGGAAGGTCTCTATCCGCAGGAGTGCCCGGCCGTTCTCGGTCATGAGTCAGCGGGTGTGGTGGAAGAGGTTGGCTCTGCGGTTCACCATGTCAAGCCGGGTGATCACGTGATCACCTGCCTCAGCGCCTTTTGCGGCCATTGCGAGCAATGCCTCAGCGGCCACATGAGCACTTGCGAACTGAAGAATGAAGAGCTGGTCCGCCAGCCTGGCGAGCCGCCCCGGATCACCAGAAACGGCGAGCCGGTTGAACAGTTCATGCATCTATCGTCCTTCGCCGAGAAGATGCTGATTCATGAGCACGCCTTGGTGAAGATCGACGAGGCCATGCCGCTTGACAAGGCCTCGCTAATTGGTTGCGGCGTCACCACGGGCCTAGGAGCAGTATTTCGAACCGCAAAGGTGCAGGCAGGCACCACCGTTGTTGTAATTGGCTGTGGCGGAATTGGCCTGGCTGCCGTGCAGGGGGCTCGAATTGCCGGCGCCAACAAGATCATTGCGGTAGACACCGTCGGCTCAAAGCTGGAGTTGGCACAATCGCTCGGTGCCACCCACGTGGTAAACGGTGCAGATGACGACCCGGTTGCGGCGGTGAAGGACATCACCAACGGAGGCGTGCACTACAGCTTCGAAGCCGTCGGTCTGAAGTCAACCGCCGAGCAGGCGTTCAAGATGCTGAGGCGGCGCGGCCAAGCAACCGTGATCGGCCTGATCCCCGTCGGCACGATGATTGAGGTTCACGGCGCAGACCTGCTTGACGAAAAGATGCTGACCGGGTCAAACATGGGTTCCAACCAGTTTCGGACAGACATGCCCCGCTACGTCGAGATGTACCTCGACGGCAGGCTCAAGCTTGATGAGATGGTGTCAAAGACCATCACGCTTGAAGAGGTAAACGAGGGCTTCGCCGACATGAAGGCCGGCAACGTTGCCCGCTCGGTCATCCTCTTCTGACATTGGCTCGTTCCTGGCCGACCAGGCCCGGCGCCGCTTCGTTGCTGCCTGCAACCTCGAAGGCAAAATAGAGCGCTGAGACCACCAGCGCCACGCCGCCCATAACTCCTATCGCGAGGCGAAGGCCAACCGCCTCGGCCAACAGGCCAAGGGGCGCAGCGGCTATTCCGAAACCAGCAAACGACAGCTGCATTAGCGACTGCACGCGACCACGTTGGGCATCGCTTGCCATCTGCAGTGCAATTGTGTTCGACAACGACATGTATGTCGCAGTTGATGCTCCAACCACAATCAACACCGCGAACGCCGTCCAGAATGTTGGGGCGGCTCCCAGCAGCATCACAAGAGCTCCAAATGCTGCACCCGACACGGCCATCACCGGTTTGGCCTTTGCAGAGTCGGCTCGGCTGGCTAGCGGAATCGAGATGACCAACGCGCCGATGGCACTGGCAGAACTCAAAACCCCAAGTGCTCCATCACCACGGTTGAACACGTCCTTCACAAGGGCTGGGAGAAACGCAACGTAGTTGAATCCGAACATGATGATGAAAAAGGAAGCGAGCACCAGCCGACGTAGTTTTGGTTTGCCTGCCACGTACCTGACACCGTCGGCGATGTCGGCAAACGGGTTGCGGCTGCTTGGATTTTCGATCTGAATCTTGGGGAGCCTCAGCACTCCCACCAAGCTGAAGAACGAAAAAAAAGCGGAGATCAGGTAGGCACCACCGATCCCGACGAACCATACGCCTGCAAGAACACCGGCCAGCGCCGGAGCGAAAATCCTGGTTGCGTTCATGCTGAGGAGGGAGAGCGTGATTGCGTTACCCAGTTGCTTTCGCCCAACCAGATCGGCCGAAAAAGCAACCCTGGCTGGCCCGTAGAAACCAAACGAAACTCCCTGGACCGTTCCGGCAACCAGCACCATCCAGAACTCAACTAGGCCTGCGAGTACCACCACCCCCATCACGGCCGCGCTACAGAAGATCATTGCCTGACTTGCGGCCAGCACCGTTCGACGAGGAAAGCGGTCTGCGGCCACCCCTCCAAGTGGGGTTGAGACCAACAGAGCAAGGCCGAAGGCCAGGTACACAAGCCCAAGCGCCCCTTCTCGGCCGGTCAGGTCCCACGCAAGGATGCCACGCAACACAAACTGGCCTTGAACAGACATGAACGAGAAGACCCCGGCCCACCAGAGGATCCGGTAGTTCGGGATCTGCAAGGATTTGAAGGCTGCTGAGAATTCTTCGCGTGGGGTGTTCATTTCATCGGTGAGTGTTCATCTTGGCGTGTCATAGTTAGAAACTCAAAGCATATCCCGCTGAGCTTTTCCGCTCGAACTGAGAACTGTGGTCTGTTGTCACTTGGTTTTTTCTGGTTAGTAGGTTGCTTCCAAATACCAAGCCTGGCGTTCAACGATCAGAAGATGGGCCGACTGGTCTTCAAGCTTCACCTGAAGGCGGGCCCTGCGGCGTTGTGTCAGGGGATCCCACCACCGTTCGTCTGCAGGCCATGGGCCAGCCCAGGCCGAAACCGCCCATTGCTTCTTTGCCATGATCACTATTGCCGGTGGCGAAGACAGCTCGCCCCGCCCACCTACCACCACTGATTTACCTGCTGTGTCAACAACTTCAATCTCTGGCTGATCGAGAAGCACTTTTGATGGAGCGGGTGCAGGCACCTTCCCCGGCCACGGCTCATCAACCCAACCAATGCCTGTGGCAACTCGTTCTTCACCAAGATCAACTGCGGCGGCTGGGATCAGTGTGATCTGATCCGCTGGCCCGCGACCGCCCCGCCACTCTGGAACAAGCACCGCCTCGGCTCCCATCAAGGCCTGGATTCTGGCAACAACCCGGGTTACGTCATCTGCCCGTTCGGCTCTTCCACCCCACAATCCAAGTTGGCGACCGTCGGCTGGAACCACTTCATCAGGAACAAGCGTCAGGCGTCGAATTCCACGGTCGTCGTCTGCCTGGTCTCCCGTCTTTCCGGAAGTGCGAACAGCCATCCCAAGCCATCCCTCCAATTGCCAGCGGGCCCGTTCTGCTATGGCAGCAGAAGACAAGGCTCCGTCGTGTCTCCACAAACGAACATGCTCTTCTCCACTGTGCGTCTCGGCCTCGATCGCAACCCTGATGCAAGCCAAACCGTCGGCCACAAGTGACGCGTTGAGTTCATCGGCCAAAGCTTTTGCCGCATAGGCACACTGGTCGATACGGTTCGCTACCGGCTCGAACACCCAGGTAACAGCAAGGTTTGGGGCAGGCCTTCTGAGGTCTGGCGGATGATCGTCTTCCCCTCTTGCCAATCGATGGGCCAACTGCCCGACTTTGCCGAAACGGCCAACAACGTCTGCCGAGGCCAACTTCGCGAACGCACCCAAGGTGCTCAACCCAAGCCTCCCAAGCACATCGGTGAGGTCTGGCTGTTCCAGTGCAGCAATGGGAAAGCCACCAAGAAAGGCCGGGCTCTCCCCCACCGGCACTATCACGGGTCCGTTCTTTAAGTTGGCCGAGCGAGCAGCTAAGCGGGCGGCGAACATTCCGTCGGCAATTGCAATCCGGCCCTCCCCTCTCTTGGCAAGCACCGGGACGATTCGGTCCAAAACGGTGCTGGCCAGCGCTTTGTCTCCACCGAAGAATCGAGACGGGCCTTTGGTCGGGAATCCGGCAATGCCCGGCCCAGCCACCTCAACCCTTGGCGTAACCTCAACAATGGCGTCAACAACTGGCTCGAACAATCTCACTTCGCGGCCTACGTCTCGCTCCAGCACCGCAACATCCGGGCAACGGCTCTGGGCGTCACGCCGTCGCTGCCCACGCGCCACGCCTTCTTCTCTCGCGGCCGGCGAAGAAGCGACCACTCGGTTGCCGACAACCACAATTGCTGGTTCGTCAAGCGGTACCCCCCATGCAACCACTGGCCAGTCTGGGCACCACAACACAGCCATTCGAACAGCAGTCACAACAGCGCCGGTTCTGACCCACCACGGCTGACAGCAACGGCTGCTTCCGGCACAACTTCACCAATGCACCCATCGGGGCCAGGCAGAAGAACCTCAACCTTTGTTTGGCGCGCCGCAGAGCGACGGCCGGTTGATTCAACCTCAACCCGTCGGGCAACGAGATGCCCATGGCCATCACCAAGGCCGCTCCAATCTCGCGCTCTTGCTGCAAGCACCACATCAACCGCAGTTGGCCAGGTGGCAGCACCGTCCAGATGAAGTAGTACCGACGACTGTTCCCTGGCTCTGGCGGTCAGACGGCGGGCATCCCTTAAGCCAACCTTCCCTACTGGAGCAACAGCAACCACATCAACTGACTCAAGAAGTGATGCAACCACTGTTGGCCACAACTTCAGCGAAGGCGTCTCAACCACAAGGATCCGATCAAGTCGAACCCCGTACTCTGCTGCTGCCATCAGACCAAAGTCGGGTGCCCCAACCAAGCCCAGCCATCCTTCGGTGCCCAATGCCTCAGCCATGATTGCCATGGCGAGTGCCCAGCCGCTGTTGCCGGCAAAGGCAAGGCTGGTGCCTCGCTGCACTCCGCCCAATGGAAAGAGCGGCTTGAGCATCTCAGGGACGTCCATCACTTGCCTGGTCGCCAATGTGACCGGCTTTATTCGCTGGATGATGTCGGCGCTCAGTGCCGGCCGTCTTTTGGTTTCAAGCTCCGCCATTCAGCCAGTATCGAACATTTGTTCGATACTGGTCAACTCGAGTCAATCGAAAGATGATTCGTCTGGGACTTCTACGCCTGGCAGATAATGGATGAAGAGATTCTCGACAATCTCCTTCAACCCATCCGAATCAGCACCTTGGCCAAGGGTGACTGTGATGGTTTGGGCGTAAACGTGAACCTGGTCTACCTGTCCGGTTGCGAACAAAGCACGAGCCGCCACATCCGGCGGGCGGTCACCGACAATGACATCTGATGCCTTGTAGCGCTCATGGCCCATTCCTGTGAAAGTGCGATTCGTCTCAAGCCGAATCACCCCATGATTACTTGACGACTTCTGGATAACGCTGACTGGTTCACCCATGGCTGACAGATGCTAGCTGCTGTGACCGCACTGCCCGCCAGGCCATCGCGCTGAATCCAAATGTTGCTGTTGCCAGCAGGGTGTGAACCACCTTGAAACTGGTGTCCCAATCTCCTATCAGAATCTGCCCTCCGCGGATCAGCCACCAGCCAGAACCAACAACGGCCAGCCCAACAACCAAGCTGCCAACCGCAGCCGGCTTGGTGGCCTTCTTGACCGAGGACAGCACGCCAATGGTCACTGCTGCTCCTACAACCACGAAACCGACAGCAACAACCAACCTCCACAACTTTCCAAAACCGCCAATGTCGTCGGCGCCAACCACATTTCGGATCCGCCCAACCCACACCAACAGGGTCCAAAGCCCAAGCGCCCCTCCCCAAATCACAACTCTGTTTCTCAAGATCTCACTCCTTTAGCTGCCTCGTTCAACATCAGGTCACCGGCCGCCCAACCGGTTCATATCAACTCCGCACGTTTCCAACACCGCTACAAACCGGTCCGTCGCCTCAGCCGTTATGGGATCGCCCCCAGCCAGCGAGGTGATCAGGCTGATGTCCAAGCCGGACACGATACAGCTGGCCTCGTTCCCAGTCAGACCGAACTCTTCCTCCAACTGAACCGCCACCAGCTGCTCCAGGTCGTCTCCATCTTCGTCAACCGCAGACTGAAGATCTTCGATCTCGTCGAGACTAAGCACCGACGGGGCAAACGGATCGTCGCCAAACCCGGCTATCGGATCGCCATCGCCCCTACAGGCCGAACCCAAGAAATCATCAATTCGGCCCGCAGCTGCCTCGGTGCCGCTGTTGTCCAACGCAGACTCTGGCACCAGCAACACGTTGTAGCCCGCTTCTGCCATTGACTTGTCCAAGGCCTCGAACCCTAGACGGACAGTCTCAACATCTCCTCGCACGGTTGGTGGGGCAATCTCAGCCAGCCGACTAATTCGCTCCATTGACCCGACAAAGAACTGCTGGGTCTCTGCTGGGTCGAACAAAACAAGTTCGATGGTCTGCTGAAACTGCTGGAAGGCCCTGGCTTCCTCACAAAAAATATCAATCGAGGATTCCGAATCGCCAGAGTTACCACAAGCCGCAGCCACCAGAGCCATCACCAGAACAACCGCACCTCGACGAAACACGCCACCGATACTGTCACATTGGGCCTGCTACCGCAGACCGGGCTTCGCCCCATCCGGGTCACCTCATACTCGCTGGTCGCCGACGGCGACCACGCACGATTGCATTGGG
>QIKW01000043.1 GCA_003231975.1 Acidimicrobiia bacterium | reverse complement strand
GGGCGGCCGCCATCTCAGCCGGGGCGGCCCTTCCAATAACCCAGCATCGCTCGCTCCACCCCGAGCTTGGCTACGTGCAGCAGTTGTTCTCGGGCGGCCAGGTGGCTGTGATCGACGGCGTTGGCGACCCAACGAATGACCTCAGCCACTTCACTTCAGCCGCCCGTTGGATGACTGGAAGGCAAGGTCACGGACCTCAGACCTCGGGCTGGGTTGGGCGTTACGTTGACGGCCTTGGGGGCGGTGCTGATCCGTTCCACGCGGTTGCGATCGGTCGCAGTGTGCCGCTTTCCATGCAGGGCGAGTCGAGGCAGGCAACGGCGCTGCCCGTCAACCCGAACGGTTTGTTTCGGCCAGACGAGGCCAGCGACTGGGAGCTTCGAATTGTGTCGGCCATAGACGCTATGGGGGCTGGCAACACCGGCCTAGGAGCGCTTGGCGACAACCTGGCCGAGGCCGGTCGCGTATCTCTGGCAATTTCGGCTCAACTCTCGTCTACGTACTCGGTCGCACTGCCGGAGGAAGACCTGGCGGCCGAGATGACCTTGGCGGCCCGGCTGATCAACGCCAATCTTGGCATCCGGGTGATCCAGATCGCATACGGCGATTTTGACGGGCACGCGGGCCACTCTGAAATGCACGGAAGCAGAATGGCTGAGTTCAACGCAGCTCTGGCCCAGTTCCATCAGACGCTCAGTTCCGGCTTTGCCAGCCGCACAACGGTGCTGACGATCTCAGAATTCGGCAGACGGGCCAAGGCGAACAAGTCCGGCGGCATGGACCACGGGTCGGCCTCAACACTCATGGCGATCGGCCCTGGCGTGGTTGGCGGCCTCTACGGCGAGTTCCCGTCGCTCAATGACCTAGACCGGCGCGGCAACCAGAAGGTAACGGTTGACTTCCGCTCGGTCTATGCGACCGTGCTTGACAGCTGGCTCGGCGCCGACGCCAACCAGATTCTTGGAGGCGCGTTTGGCAGCCTTGGATTCCTTGGTTCGCCAGGAGCGGGCGGGTCGGGCGGCAATGGCGGCGGCTCGGTGCCGGTGGTGAACCAACGCTCGCAATTGATGAGGCTGTATCACGCCTACTTCCAGCGGCTGCCGGATTCTGAGGGCCTAGCTTTCTGGAAGGCCTCAATGGTCCAGGGGGCCAGCCTGGCGGTTGTGTCTCAGATATTCGCAGAGTCGCCCGAGTTCGTTGGTCGCTACGGGTCGCTCAGCAACGGCCAGTTCGTTGACCTGGTTTACAGCAACGTGCTTGATCGCTCACCTGACTCCACGGGTCGGGCCCACTGGATTGGCCAGCTTGACGCCAGCCTCAGCCGCGGCGATCTGATGATCGCATTCTCAGAATCAGATGAGTTCGTTCAGGCCACCACCCAGATGATCTATGAGTACGACACCAAGGGTCCGGTGGCCCGGCTGTATCGGGCCTACTTCCTGCGAGACGCAGACAAGTCTGGCTTGGCCTACTGGAACAATGTCGAGATCCCCTTGCAGGGGGTCAGCAACATGTTCTCAGACTCAAGTGAGTTCAAGGCCCGCTACGGCACCCTTTCGAACCAAGGCTTTGTTGAGCTGGTCTATCAAAACGTGATGAAACGAGAGCCGGACGGCCCTGGTCTGGCGTTCTGGGTAGAGCGGCTCTATCAGGGCACCACACGGGGTGAGTTGATGCTGAACTTCTCAGAGAGCGAAGAATTCAAGGCCCGGTTCTGATCGGGACAATGCGGCAGTTGCGCGGAGCAAAAGTGTCAAAGATCGATACCAAATGCTCCGCGGAACTGGTCTTATGCATCAAGGTCTGACCAAACCGGCAGCTGTTCTGGGTCGGCCTCCAGCTGACGCAGCCACAATTTGAAGAACGGCGGGTCGGCCAGCTTGGCGGGGTTGTGGCCTTTCAGGGTGGACACCGCCATTGCCGGTAACAGCTCGAAAGTAAAGCTGACCGTCCAGACCAGCATTCGCCAGTGGGCCACTGGCCTGAAGAAGCGGCCCTTGCGATAAAGAAGGAAAGCGGTACCCAGCGCGGCAAATATGGCCAACGCGAACATGGAGGTGATCAGGCCCGCAACGTAGGTTCGGCGCTTGCCATGGACCGCCTGGTAGACGTCGAAGGCAACCGTTTTGTGTTCAACTTCCTCGGCCAGGTGCCACAGGAACAGGGTGGCGGCAACATCGTCGGCGCCCGTCATCAGCTTGTCCAGCCTGGCTTCGGTCCACCTGGCGCTTGTGTATGCCACCGTCTCGAAGCCTGCTGCGAACGCAACGTTGAACGCATCTGACCTGCTGCGATGCAGCCAACCGAACACGCCACGCATCCAACGCTCAAGCCGGGCCAGGCCTGGCTCGTCGGCCACCAGCAAATCGTTGAAGCGTCGATGCTGGGCGTGGTGCTGAAGCTCCTGAGCCAAGTACTCCCTGGTTTGGCTGGCCAGCTCCGGCTCGAGATGGGGGAGCGCGGTTCTTACCGACTTCACAACGTACGGCTCGGCAAACGGCATCATGAGGCTGACCGCGTTGGCCGCGCAGGCGAACTCGGGGAGACGCGAATGCCATTGCGGGTTGAAATCGTCTGGATAGGTGAAATCGACCCGGCGCGTCATTGCCTCCAGATCGGCAACTCCGGGGCTGATCTAAGCAGGTGGCGCTAACCAGCGGAAACAGAAACAGGAACACCGTTGAGAGCGATGTTCCCACTCAGCTCGTCTCTCAGGTACTCATCGGTGAGAACGTTGGTGTTGACGCCCTTGTAGTCAGACGCAATTCGGAGTCGGACGCCTTCCATGTTCTGGCCAAAGCCGTGCGGAATGCTGACAACCCCTGGTCTGATCCCCTCTGTCACCTCAACGTCCAACGAAACAGAGCCCACCCGGGAGGTAACGGTTGCCATTTTCCCATCGGTCAGCCCGGCGTGTTTTGCGTCGGTTGGGTGGATCTGAAGGGTGCAGCGGTTCCGGCCCTTTGTCAGCACCCGGAGGTTGTGCATCCAGGAGTTGTTCGAGCGGATGTGTCGGCGGCCAATCAGAACCAGAGACTCTTCGGGATCTCGGGCCAAAGACTTGGCCAAGCGCTCAACGTCCTTTGCTATCAGTTCGGGTGCGATCTCGATTTTGCCGCTTGGGGTGCGTAGCAGATCAGGAATCCGGCCTGGGAGAAGCGGGCCGAGGTCTACACCGTGGGGGTTGGCTTCTAGAACGGCCAGGCTGAGACCTTCGGGATTCGATCCGAAGCCGTCGCCGTAGGGACCGGTGCGAAGCAGGATGTCGAGCAGTCGCTCGACGCCGGTGCTGGGCCTCAGAAGTTCAAGCAGCTCCTCGACGTCTCGGCCTGCCACGTTGGCTGTTGGGTTCTGAACGGCTGAGCCAAGCATCATCGCTGCGATTGCATCGTCAGTGGCTGCGGTGTCTGAATCTGGGCCCGCTCCAAGGAATATGCTAGCGAGTCTCAGCATGATCGTTCCCTCGCTCAGCTGATCCGGCTCTAACCCAAGCACCGGAGGCGAGTAGTTGGCAACGTTGTGAACCGCGAAGTTCAGGAGGGCCAGGTCGTAGTGGCTCTTCTGAAGGGGGCTGGGAGGAGGCAGGATCACGTCGGCGTGGCGGGTGGTCTCGTTGATGTAGGGATCTATCGAAACCATGAAGTCAAGCGAAGCCAAGGCAGCGTCAAGGCGAAGGCTGTTCGGATTTGAGCTGACCGGATTTCCCGCAACTGTGATGAGGGCACGAACCTGGCCCTCACCCTGGGCTTCGATCTCCTCGGGAAGAGCAGTTACCGGGAACTCTCCAAACGCCTCTGGCAAACCGCTTACCCGCGAATTGGCTCGCCCCATCGTGAAACCGCGACCACTGCCTGGCTTGCCCTTCGTTGACGGCTGACCCGTTGCCCCTTTCGCAAACATGGCGCCGCCCTCTTTGTCGAGGTTGCCAGAGAGGATGTTGACCACATCAACCAGCCAGGAAGCCAGCGTTCCGAACTCTTGAGTGCAGGTACCAATGCGGCCATAAACACAGGCGGTTGGGGCCGCGGCCAAGTCTCGGGCCACCTGTCTGATCAACTCAGCAGGAATCCCAACAACCTTGGCAACACTCTGGGCTGTGAATGGGCCAAGCAGAGCGGGAAGCTCCTCAAGCCCGGCGCAGTGGTCGGCCACGTTGGAGGGATCGGCCAGGCCTTCGGCCAGCAGCGTGGAGGCAATGGCTGCCAGTAGGTGGGCGTCGGTGCCGGGGCGGATAGCCAGGTGTTGGTCGGCCTTTTTGGCCGTCTCGCTGAGGCGAGGGTCGACAACAACGACCTTGCCGCCGCGTTCCTGGATTCGTTCCAGCCGTCCAGGGAAGTCGGGGGCCGTGCACAGCGATCCGTTTGACGCGTACGGATTGGCACCAAGCATCAGGATGTAGTCGGTGCGGTTGAGGTCTGGCACCGGAACCGCAACCGACCCGAACATCAACGCGGCCGATATTTCCTTCGGCCTCTGGTCTACCGTTGATGCCGAAAAGCGGTTCTTCGTTCCAACCGCCTTCAGCAACGTCCGGTTCAGAAACATTGGGGCCAGTGAGTGAGCGCTGGGATTTCCCATGTAAACCGCAACGCAGTCTGGGCCGTTGCTCTCTACCAGCGGCGGCATCCGATCGTTGATGTACCCAAACGCTTCGTCCCAGGTTGCCTCGCGGAACTCGCCGTCAACCTTCAGCATGGGGCCCCGCAGCCAGTCTGGATCTTCGTGAAGGTGGCCAAGAGTTGTGCCCTTTGGGCACAAGAACCCGGCCGAGAACACGTCTTCTTGATCTCCTCTAGTGCGAACAACTTTGCTGCGCGACGCATCAAGAGTCAGTTCCAGCCCGCAGCCAGCCTCGCACAGGGGACAGGTACGGAAGGCAGTTTCGGTGTTGGCGTTGTCGAGCTTCGCAGGCACCGACCAATTCTGACACGCGTGGCGTAAAAAGGGAACTGGCATATTGGTTCGAAGACCCGGGACACTCGTCCCTTGGTTTTTTTCTGGATGCTGATAGCATTAAGGAACGATGCTGAACTAGCGGTCAGCTGACTGAGCGGGTGCTTGCCACTTGCCAAGCAGCAACCGATATCACCATCGACACACGGGGTGCCCCGCCACAAGGGCTTGGCACGGTGATTGGAGCCTCGCATTTCCCCTGCGACGACGTCAGAACTCAAAGCATTCCTCGGCACGAACGTGCCACAAGGATTCGGCCATCAAGTCCAGGCCCACCTCGACAACACCGCTAGCGCGGCCGACATCGAGGTGCTGAACGCGCACCGCGACTACTGGATTCGCGTGCTGCTGCGCATGCTCGACGACCTTGACATCACAATCGACAGCGCCCAAGTTCGGCTGCGAGGGTCTGAACGGTCAATGGTGGTTGCCGACTTCGAGCGTGAAGCCAAAAGGGTCGACGAGGTCCTCACCGAGCTGATCGGGCCTTCTCAAACCGCCAAACCAGAGGTTCCAGCGGCCCCGGTCGACCCAGAGGAAACGGGCCAAGCCCGGCTTCAGCTGTCGTGGCTTCCAGACCGCGTTATAGCCTGGTCCGGCGGTTACGACGCCGCGCCGCTGCCTGCTGCTGACGTTTTGGTTCAGCTTGAGGCCGCTGGCGTTGCGGGTTCGATGTGGCAGCCTCATCAATCATCGAAGCTCCCCAACGGTGATCGGATCGAGGCCGTTTCTGCCCCAATCCCAACAGTCCTTGGCTGGTTGGTCAGCCTTGGTAACCGTGAAGCAATGGCTGGCTTGGACCTTGGGGTCAGTACTCAGTGGATCGGGCTGGCTGCCGCGGTAGCGGTCCGGCTGGCAACACAGGGACGAATGGTTCCGTCGGTCAAGAAGATACGACGGCCGAAAACAACTCCGGACACACCGATGCCAAAGGACGCTGCCAACTTCGTTGTGCAGTGGGCTCCCGCCCTGCTTTCGCAGAGTGAGCTTCAGGAGCTAACCACTGCTCTGCCTCCCAGCGTCTCGGTTTTTGGCCAGAGGCAGGAAGCAAGAGCCACTACCCAGGCGATCATTGCCGATTTGCTCGATGCCATTTGCACTACGGCGGCGGCTCGGCTCGAAGTGCCTGCACCGCCTCCGTACCCTGTCACTAAGTCTGAGGTTGCGGAGGCAATGCTTGCCAGGCTCGACGGCCAGCCGTTTATGGCCCCCGCTCGGGCCGGGGCCGAACTGATCAGGCGCCTCGACCAATGGGCCAAGCCTCTTACCGGCACGCTCCGGTCAAGCCTTGTCCTCCAGCTTGACCCGCCAGACGATGCCAATGCCTGGTACCTGGCAGTGAAGGCACCAACCAGCGACGGCAACCTTGAGCCGGTCGAATCAGCCTTGGTGAATGCCTCCAACGCTAGGCGCAAAGAGTCCAGAGATCAGCTGACCCGGTTGGAACGCCTCTATCCCGAATTGCTTCGCCCGGGATCTCGCCGACGGGGTGAAGTGATCCTCAGCCAGGACGAAGCCTGGTTGCTGATGACCGAAACGGGCGAGATGCTGTCTGCCGCCGGTTTCGACGTAAGAGTTCCGTCCCTTTCGCGGCGCAAGGCCACACCATCGTTGCGTCTTACCTCAGAGGCTGCTGAATCCTTGGTTGGCGCCCAACAGCTGGCCAACGTTCGCTGGTCTGCGCTCTTTGACGATGTGGAGCTGACAGCCGAAGAGATTCGACGGCTGGCAACACAAGCCCGCCCTCTGGTCAAGAGCCGTGGCCAGTGGATTGAACTTGACAAGGTTGATTTGCAACAGGCTGCCGCGGCACTGGCCGAAAGGGCAGACGCCACGAAACTGTCTGGCGCCGACATGCTGCGCCATGCGCTCGGCCTTGAGGGCTCGCCGCTAGCAGGTGGCATCTCGATCACCGGCACCGGCTGGGCGGCCGATCTCCTCCGCAGCGCAGGCTCACTCCCCACCGATCTCCCAACAACTCCCGAGGGTTTCCGAGGGGAACTACGCACATACCAGGCCGACGCCCTTGCCTGGCTGGGGTTCCTCGACCGTGCCGGCCTAGGCGGCTGCCTGGCGCTAGACATGGGACTTGGCAAGACCCCAACCATGCTGGCTCACATCAACCTCACGAAGGAACGGGGGCCGTCTTTGGTGATTGCGCCACCTGCTGTTGTTGGAAACTGGGCCGCCGAGGCCAGGAAGTTCGTGCCAGGCGTCAGAGTAAGAGTGCATCACGGTCCGAACCGCACAACTCTTGGTGGCCTAGCCGATGCAGCCAAACGGGCCGACCTAATTATCACCACTTACGGCACGGCGGTCCGAGACATTGTTGGCTTGGAGAAGATCGACTGGAACCATGTTGTGCTCGACGAAGCGCAGGCCATCAAGAACCCAACGAGCGAAACAGCCAGGCAAGTTCGTCGGTTCAATTCCCATACTCGCGTTGCCCTAACTGGAACTCCGATCGAAAATGGGTTGGGTGACCTCTGGGCCATTCTGGACTGGGCCAACCCTGGACTTGTCGGCGGTCGCAACCAGTTTGTTTCCCAGCTGTCTGCCTCAAACGCCGGTGCCGACACCGAAGGCGCGCTCAGAGCGCTCAACGGAATCATGGTGTTCCGCCGCACCAAGTCCGAGCCCTCAATCGCTGCCGAGCTTCCAGACCGCATCGACGAGCTTGATCACTGCGCAATGACGCCCGAACAGATTGGCCTGTATCAGGCTGTGCTCGACAGCCTGGTTGCTCACCAGGTGGAGGTTGAAGCCGGGGCGCCCCGCAAGAAGGGGGCCGTCCTTGCCGCAATCACCGCCCTGAAACAGATCTGCAACCATCCCGTCAACTACCAAAGCGATGACAAGGGCATCGATGGCCGGTCTGGCAAACTGGCGCGGCTGAACGAAATCATGGAAACGGTGTTTGCCACCGGCGAACGAATCCTGATTTTCACCCATTTCGCCAGCTGGGGCGAAACAATGGCCAAGTACCTGTCCGATCGGTTCCAGCTGCCAATCCGCTGCTACCACGGCGGCTTGTCCCGAGGGGCCAGAGATCGAATGGTTGAAGAATTCCAACAAGGCGAAGGGGCAGGCGCAATGGTCTTGTCACTCAAGGCTGGTGGCACTGGCCTCAACCTCACCGCGGCCAGCCACGTTGTGCTCTATGACCGCTGGTGGAACCCCGCAGTCGAAGACCAGGCAAGAGACCGGGTGTGGCGAATCGGCCAGAAGAACACAGTGGTATGCCATCGCTTGGTTTGCCCTGGCACAGTTGATGAAAGAGTGGAAGAGATAGTTTCTGGCAAGCGCCAGATTGCCGACATGGTTCTTCCCAAATCCAGCTCAATCGAAGATCTAGACGCCAACCAGCTTCAGATCGCGCTGGGAATTGATCCTGATGTTCTTCTCAGCCTCGAGGTTGAAGACGTGCAGCCTGTCGCGAACCCGCCCGAGGTGCCGGTATGAGCAGCCGCCGAGGCAGAAGCAGACGACGCAAACCCAGTCGTCCAAGTAACAAGCAGCTAAAGGCGTTCTGGGGAGACGAAGAAAGGCTTCCCGATCTCCCCCACACAGCCCGAATCGTTTCCGATGCCAGCGCAACCGTTCGATCTCTCGGCAAGGTTCCGCTTCCCGGCCACGAGACAATCGCCGATCACTACTTCGAGGCCGTACTTGAGCGGGCGGTGACGCTTGGAACCGCACTGGCCGCTGCTGGTGGCCTGGTGGCGGCCGATGACCTAACCGAGCACTAACAGAACTCTAGAGTTTGCGGCGCCTGCTGCGAGGGCGGCGTGCAACCTGGCGCATCACCGCTGGCACAAAGTCAACCTCGGGAACGGGCTCTTTCCCGTCAAGCACAGCCCGCATTCGTGCGGTGTGCGCGGGGGTTGACCCACAGCAAGAGCCGATCAACTGCACACCTGCGTTACGTAGCCGGTGGGCGTGAGCCGCCATCACAGCCGGATCGCCGCTGTATCTGAGCTCCGTGCCATGCCACTGAGGCATGCCAGCATTTGCTTTGCTGATTATCAACATCTCCGGATTGGCGGCCCGCATTTCGGCCACCGCGGCCTCGGTGTCTGCCAAGTTGTTGCCGCAGTTGGCTCCGATGGCATCAACCCCCAACTCGCTGAGAGTATTGACTGCCTCGGTTCCGGTTACTCCCATCATCGTTCGGCCCGCGGTGTCGAAACTGAGCGTGGCCGTGATCGGCAGATCACTGACCGAGCGGGCTCCCTGCACCGCGGCCTTCACCTCGTCGAGGTGGCTCATTGTCTCGATCCAGATGACGTCGGCCCCGCCTTGGGTCAGTCCTTCTGCCTGCTCGGCGAAGGCAGCCTTGCAGCCGTCGATGGTCATGGCCCCCATTGGCTCCAGCAGTTCACCGGTTGGCCCCATTGAGCCGGCGACGATTACCTTGTGGTCGACGCCGTCTGCTGCTTGTCTCGCCGCTTCGGCTGCGGCATGGCTCAGCTCTTTCACCCGGTCGTGCAGCTTGTGAAGCTTTAACCGGTAGTGAGTGCCACCGAAGGAGTTGCTGAGGATCAGATCTGAACCCGCCGCAATGTAGGCTTGGTGTACCTCTGTAACCAGCTCTGGCTGTTCGACGTTCCAAAGTTCCGGGGGGTCTCCGGGGCCGAGGCCACGGTTGAACAACTCGGTGCCCATTGCGCCGTCCAGCAGCAGAAACCCCGAGGTCTCGACCAGTTCGTTCAACTTGCTCATGGCGCCAGTCTGGCAGCAGCAACGGTTCCTGACACACAACCCGCTTCGTCACCGGTTTCGACGGGCCCGCACCATTGGTCTGAACCGGGGCAGGGCGGCGAGGGCAAGCAACACCGGGTAGATCTCAAGGCGGCCAAGGAGCATGTTGCCTATGCTCACCCAGCGGGCGAACCTTGGAAGGTTGAGGTAATCACCGGTCGGTCCAATGTCTCCCAAGCCGGGGCCCACGTTGCCGAACGTGGCGGCAGCGGCAGAAAGCGATGTGATCATGTCTGCTCCGCTGAGTGAGATCAGTAGGGCGCTGCCTCCGAAAGCGGCAAGGGCCAGAACCAGGAAGCCAAGTACTCGACCAGCAACCGTTTCGTCCAAAACTGATGAACCTATGCGGATTGGCCTGACCAGGCGGGGATGCAGCTGGCGCAACGTTGCCCGATGAGCGTAGCTGGCAACGGCAAGAAGCCTGATCAGTTTCACCCCGCCCGCGGTGGAGCCCGCCATTGCGCCCAATGGCATCAACAACAACAGGATTACCTGGGCCGAGTCGTCCCAGGCAGCAAAGTCAACCGTTGCGTAGCCGGTGGTTGTGACAACTGCGAGAACGGTGAACAGCGAGTAACGCACCCCTTCGACACCTGAGTAACTGGGGTCGGCCGTTAGAAAAACAACAGTGGTTGCAAGAACCACCAGGAGCACGTACAGACGAAACTCGCTGGAATGCAGAAGGGGGCCTGGCTTGCCTCTAAGCAGTCGGTACCACAAAGTGAAGCTGCCTCCGGCAATGAACATGCCAGAGATGGCAATCCACTCGATCGTTGCGGACTGAAAGAAGCCGATGGACTCGCTGTGGGGCGAAAATCCGCCGGTCGCCACGGTTGTGAACGAGTAGGCGAAACCGTCATAGAGGCTCATCCCGGCAACTGTGTAGGCGGCCGCATAAATCAAGGTGAGCCCAACGTATACAGCCCACAGGCGGCGGGCCGTGTTGCCAACCCTTGGAGTGAGGCGCTCTCCGGTTGGGCCCGGCGCTTCCGCCTCGAGGAGGTCCATACCCCCGGCGCCAACCGTTGGAAGTACCGCAACGACAAGAACGATCACACCCATTCCACCGATCCATTGGGTGATCGAGCGCCAGAACAAGATGCCTGCCGACGCATCCTCGATTGGGCGCAAGATGGTGGCCCCAGTGGTGGTGAACCCCGAAACGGACTCGAAAATGGCGTCGTCGATCGAGGTGATGGTGCCGGTCAAGAGATAGGGCATTGCGCCTGCAACCGCCAAACCGCCCCAAGCCAACATCACCGTTGTGAACACGTCGATCAGTTCGATGTTCTTGGGCACTTCCGTTCGGCGCCACATCACAACCCCAAGCGCGCCAACCACAACCCCGCAGCCGACAAGCACCCACACGTCGGGGCCGCCGTCAATGCCCTCAACTACAGCTGAAACCATGACCCCGACACCCGAGACCACAAGTGTGATTCCAAGAACGTGCAGCACAAGGCTGGGCCAGCGAGCGGACCCAGGTGCTGAGCTCATGCTGAGAAGACGGACTGGGCTGCTGTTAGAGCGTCGGGGCTGGCAAATACCACGATGTGATCGCCAGCGTTCAGAACGGTTTGACCGCTAACGATTTCGGCCTGGCTACCCGGTCGGATCACCGCCCCAATCACCAGATCGTTTGGCAGCCTCAAGTCTGCAACCGCTACGCCGTCGGCCGGGCTGCCAGCATGGATTTCAAGTTCGTCAACCTCGTCGTCGCTCTCCAAGAACGTGGCGACCGCTGCTGTACCGCCACGAATGTGGCGCAGAACCGCGTTGGCCGAGGCGGTTCGAGGGCTGAGGGCAGCGTTGATTCCGAACCGTCGGACGAGCGGCAGCAGCGAGAGGCTGTGGAGGACGGCAACCGTGAAGCCGGTGCCCTCGGCCGCGGCAAAGGCGCAAGCCAGAACGTTTGCCGGATCTTCACCGGTGGCCGCGATCACCGCATCGGCTCGCCCAACCGATTCTTCGGCGAGGAGGTCGGTGTCTGCTATCTCTCCCTGCACAACCACACAGTTCCGGAGCTTTTCGGCGATCTTTGCTGCCCGGATCGGGTCGCGCTCTATAACAACGACCTCCACACCTTCGGTCTGAAGCCGGTCGGCCACTCTGAAACCGATTCTTCCCCCACCAAGAACCATCACTCGTTTGGCGTAACTTCCGGACAGGCCAAGGAGCCGCAGAGCCTGACGGCGAGCGTTCTTGGTGGTGAGGATGCGAACGTGGTCTCCGGCCAGCAGCGTCTGGTCGCCTCGCGGAACAAGGGCGCGTCGTTCACGGCTGATGGCCCCGAACACAAACTGGCGGTTCGGCTCGTGGGCGGAACCAATTTCGGCCAGGGTTCGGCCAACAACAGGCGCATCGGTGCCTATGTCGGCTCCGATTACCAACAGGTCTCCCCCTGCCATCGGGAAAACCTCGTTTGCGCCCGTTGCGTGGATCAGTTCCAGGATCTCATCCGCGGTGTCGGCGTCTGGATCGATTACCAGGTCGGCTCCGATTGTTTTGACTATCTGGCCACCTGCCTGGCCCCGCAGCTCGTCGGATTGAAGCCGAACAACGGTGCTGGCCACCGAATGCTCCTTGGCCAGGAGGGCAGCCACCATGTTCACTTCGTCGTTTGGGGTGACCGCCGCGATCAGATCGGCTCGATCGATCCGCGCTTCGTTGAGCGCAGCGGGGCTGGAACCGCTGCCAACCACAACCTGCACGTCAAGTTGCTCAGCAACAGACGCGGCCCGAGCGGCATCCAACTCGATCACAACTACGTCGTGATGTTCGTTGCCGAGGCGCTGAGCGAGAAATCGGCCGATTTCGCCTGCGCCAACAATCACAACATGCATGGCTGGTCCGTCAGAGGTTGCTTATGTCGGTTGCCAGCAGGAACACAAGGAAACACAACATCACGCCGCCGAGGGCTGTGTAGGCCCAGCGTGTCCGGTGCCTGGTGCTCCAGAATCGGCGCGTGCTGGCAATTATGGACACCACGGCGACCAGGGCCACCACGATTCCAAGCGGTTCTCCGATGCGGGCGGCCAGGCCGATGAACGGGGCGATGAACGGGAGGAAAATGTAGGTGATCAGGCACCGAACGGCGGAGATAGCTACTGAGGTTTGAAAGGCCGAACGGGCCTTTGCCTCGGCGCCGGCGACGGGTTTTTCCTGTTCCAGAGGCAGGCGAAGGAGAGACAGCATGAACTTGTCGGCCCACCCCACACTATTGGCAACCCTGGCTGGCTTGGAGGGTGTGCGCCCCTGGGGTTCAGGGCCGGGATCGCCGGAGGGGACTTCGGCGCTGCCTGAGTCTGTTGCCGAGGCTGTCATTGGCTGCAAATGTATCCCGAGCTACGGTTGTGGAGAGCAAACCAGGAAGAAACTACAGAACAGAGCGGTTGAACTGCCATGGCCTCCACTCGTAGCACAGGCAAAAAACGACGATCGAAGCGACCTAGATCTAACGCTCAGCGCAAGAACATGACGTCAACAATCCAGTGGCTGGCGTTAGTTACCGTTGTGGTTCTGTTCACCCTTGCGGTGTTTGCGTTCAACGTTGGCGGCGCCGGTCTTGGCGGCGGTCGATTCGGAAGGTGATACTTGGCCTCCTACCGATCGAGTTCGGCTTGGCGCTGCTCGGCCAGGCTTAGATCAACACCCAACTCGGCCTGAAGTTCAGAAACAATCGCGCCCAGCCGAGCCAGTTCGGCGCCTGTTCCTCTTCCCAGTCGCAGTACAAAGCGAAGCATCGAAAAGGGGCCCTTTGGGAGATCCAGTTTCGCAAGGGCCTGGTCGATATCGTTTCGTTTGTCCAACAAAGACTGGGGGCTGGCGAAGCGATGGATGGACACCCGGGTTATGGCTCGAAGCAGCAGCACCATTCCAAGGCCGATTAGCCCGAGGAGAAAAGTCACAAGCCCAAGGCCGCGCAGCCAGCTGCTGAGCAGAACTGCCGCTGCGAGGCCAAGAGCCGAGATGACGGCCCCGATCCAGATTGGCACCTTGCTGCGGGCGTCAACCTGATCAAGAAGCCAGCCAGCAACAAGGCCTCTTCCTAGTGTTTGGATCTCCATCGCAACCAGGATGCCAAACCGTCAGGCCTTTGCCGTCAGCGCTGGTTTTGTTAGGAATCGGACAAGTCGACCCAGCGAATCGTGAAGGTTGCCTCAAGGGTACGGCCGGCCTCAAGAACCAGCGCGTCACGATTGAACGAGTCTGGCGCATCGGTTTGGGGCTCCACGCAGATGGCGTGTGGTGGTTTGTCGTAGACCACCCAGTGGGTGCAAGAAGATTCGAGCGTCAGCTCCAACACGCCTGGCCAACGGATGGCTGGTTTTGACTTCAGTTCGGTGAAGCAGTCGTCCCAAGGGCCCTGGGTTGGCGCGACTAGCTTGCCGGTCGGAATACCAACTCCGTCGAGCTCGTACATCTTTGCTGCATCGAAGCTGAGCCTGCCCTCAGCCCCCGTTGACAGGAACCGCCGGAACCAAGGGTGCCAGCCGGCCAGAACGGGCATCGATTGCCTGCCTGCGGTTACGGTGAGGGTCAGCCGGAGCCGGTCGTCTTGCAGGTCGGCATCCTGGCGGACCGTTCCGCCGAGTGGCCAAGGGTGCGGCAGCGGTGTCTCGATTGAGCCTCTTGAGGGCAAGGCTGCGCCGTCTTCCACCTGGGCCCACTGTTGATTCCACGCCGTTCCATGGATGGCGTGAGGGTCTAACGTGATCGGTAGCTGAAAGCGTTGCCCTTTGAGGGCGAAGCGCCCATAAGCCACCCGGCCTGCGTACGGAACCATTGGGAAAGCGCCCCACCCAAAGTGATCGGAATCGGCTGTGATAAGAAGCTCGTTGCCGAACACAACAAGCGATGCCAGCCTGCCCCCGGCGGACAAACTGAAGGTGGCTGAGGCGTTCTCTGACTGAAGCTGCACGGCGGACAGAGCCTATTGTGGCTATCCGCCAAGCGCCGCTTTCTCCAGCAGGAAGGTCACCTTTGAATGAGGCTTCAACGACCATATTGGTATAGAATCCGACATCCAACAGGCTGTCGCCGGGGGAGACAAAAGAGCCGATGTCGTCGATTCTTCTCTCGGCTTCCCTTCTTTGATGAGTTCGAAGCATTACTGCGAATCGCTTTCTGGGCATAGAGGCCATAGCAATAGCCAACGGGATGGCTGACACGATGAACAGTATTGTCATCGGTAGGTAGAACAGGTTGCGAGCAATGCTTATATACATGGTTAGACTGCCCCTTCTTTTGAGAGCGGATAGGATGGCGTCGTTATGGCCGTGTCACCGAGAGGCACCTGTTCTGTTTCGGTGCTTTGAACGGTGCTTTGAACGGCAACGTATGCCAGGACCGATGCGGGAATCGGAAGCCAGTAGTTGAAGACTCGGTATGCCGCTATTCCAAGGGCAGTGGCAACTGGGGGAGCGCCGAAGCTTGTGAGTGTGACCGCCAAGGTCACCTCCACAAGACCAAGCCCGCCCGGTGTGATAGGTACGGCTGCGGCCAGGTTGGCCAGGCCGAAGGCAACGAGCACGAGGACGGGGTTCATCATTACGCCGAAGGCGGCGAGAAACACCCAAAGAGCGGCGGCGTCGATCAGCCAGTTGGCAATGGCCCAGGCGAGGGCCTTGCGCACCATGGCAGGGCGCGAAGCAAGGTTGCAGAGTTGAGCGGACTGATCATCCAGTTGGCGGGTAATCATTCCGGATTCCAGCTTTGGTATGAGCTTGGCGATATGTGGCGCGCTAGCCCAGAGCCAAGAGCGCTGTCTCAACAGCGCGTCGGTAGCGATGGCCCCCGTTAGTAGGACGACAGCCCCGGCGGCGATAGCCAGCACGTAGGAGGGGGAGAAGCCATACCCCGGAAGGGTAAGTATGAGAGCAAGCCACAAAAGGGTGTTCAGAACAATTGCTGACCCGACGCTGCGGGTTGCCATCGTGAATGCCGCTCTGGGGCGCCTGATTCCGGCCCGCTCCAACATGCGAAAGGCCATCAAGTTGCCAACCGCGGCGCCAGCAGGTACCACCCGGCTGACACCGAGCGAGGTCGTGATGATCCCCATCGTGTGCCAGAGACCGGGTCGTCGCCCACCGTCATCAAGAAGTGTGCGGGTGAGTTGTGCGTCTGCGAGCAGCGCCGCGACCGCCAGAGCGGCCCCCGTTGACAGCACAACGATACTGATGTCGCTGAGGCCTGTCAGCGCCTGCCAAGCAAGGGGGACTTGGGGCACAGCCAGGAACCACGTGCCTGCGAAGACTGCGGCTACCTTGCCAACCCGCCAAGGAACCGAGCTGAGCCACTGGCGGGTTGTGTTCACTCTGTTCCTCCTCTTTTCGACCGTCCAGAGGACAATAGGTAGGCGCAGCTGAAGGATCGCTGAAGGAGCCCGTGGCGGGAGCTTTCAGCGGTGGTTTCGGGAGCTGGTTCGACCAGTTACGAACTGGCTGCCTCGACGTTGAGCTTGGCGGCCTGAATGTTGGCCTCCATGTTTCTGGCGAGGAAACGGACTGCACCTGCTTCACTTGGTGCCAAGCGAGAGTAGAGCGATGGACCAGACCAGCCGACCCAGCGAGAGCCGAACCCGAGTTGTGAAGCTTGGCGCCAAATCACGCCTGGCATGGCTGATTCCGTCAGTTGGGGTTTTGGCGCTGCTGGTCGCGATCGGTGTGAGCGATTGGCTGGCCAGGCCCCAACCAGCCCCGGACCCCGGCCCAACGTCGGTGAGTGAGTCAGAATATTGGTCGGTTAGCAACGATGGCCGTCTCACCGTTGACCTCAGCCCCCTGGTTGATCCGAACCTAAGCTTGCCGCCTGAATCCAGGGCTGATGGGTTCAGGTTTCTCATTGTTGACATCGACAACTTGCCGGGTGGTTGGCAGATCGAGCATGTGATCGCTAGCGGAGCACCGTTCTGGCGCTCGCAGGGCGGCACCGGCGTGCCCTATTTCCAGTCGCTCAACCTCAGACGCGACGATGGACTGGAGGCGTATCTCGCAGTCTCGGGTACGGCAATTCTAGAATCTGACAGATCGGGAACTGATGTGGAACTCCCAGGGACGGGGCAGCCCATCACAGTTCGCGGCTACCAAGGCGAAACCTCGGCGTTGGGTGTTTCCTGGATTGAGACCGAACAAGCCCTGGTTACCGCGCGGGTGTTTCCCGCCGACAGCGAGGAAACAGCGGCGCTGGTCTCCGGGCTGAGCTTCGAAACGGTCAACAGCATCCCGGCGGCACTGCCTAACTCATCGGGCACGCGAGCATGGACCCCTAGCGCCGAAATCCTAGTATCCGGGCCTACCGGAAACGGCACTACGTGGACCCTCGACGCGGCCGAGGTGCTGGTTGTAAAGGGCCAGCCAAGAACAACCGGAAGAAGCCCGACGCAGCCGGTGACTGTACCCGAAGTTCAGCTTGCTGTTGACGGTCTTGACCTTGTGGTTGCTGGCGTTGCCCCCGAAGGCGTTTGGGCTGTGCGAGTACTCTCCAGCCGCTCTGTGAAGGTCGCAGACGGCGAAAGAGCAATCTCGGCTGAGCTTCCAGTCGTGCGAACGCCAACCAGTCGGGCCAACCGACTGTTCGGCTTCAGCATTCCTGGCGGCCTCGACGTGGTTCGCTTTCAGCTGATCGACGAGCAGGGCGAGGTGTTGTGGGAGTACGAGATTCCTCCCATCAGCCTGCCGTCGTTTGCATTCTCAACCCAGTTGCTGCCCGCCGAACCGGCCAGCTAGAGATCAGACAAAGACTCGGCTGGACACCGTTCTTTGTTGGCTCAAGGGTGGGCTCGGAAATGCCGACGTTGAATGGGTGCTGGAACCCACTTGGGCCGAACGCGCCCGCACAACCTTGGCTGCCAACCGAACGGCCAGCCTGGCGACAGTAGACACCGACGGCAGGCCAGTGGTCGGCACCGTGCCGATGATTGCCGACCTTTCGGGAACACCGGTCACTGTGCTATCCAATCTGTCAACCCACACCAGCAGGGGAAGGCAGGATCAGCGGGCAGCAATGTCGATTGGTGATCGCCTTCTGATTCAGGGAGATCTCAGAAGTGTCCCTGGGATTCAGCAATTTGAGCTGACCGAGCCTCTTTTGATCCACCATCCGCATTTGCGAGCGCAGGTTGAATCTCTTGACTGGTCTTGGTTTCGACTGGTTGCCAGTCGCATTCGGTGGCTGGACGATTTGGGCGACGAACGCTGGCTGCGGCCAGCCGACGTTGCGGGTGCGCAACCAGACCCGCTGGTTGATCACGGCCACGAATTCTTGGCTCAGGTGGCTGAGCGGCTCGACGAAAACCTGCTGCTGATAGCCCGCACGCTTGGCGGTCGGTGGCTGGCCGAGTCGGCCGAAGTGATGGCTATCGACCGCTACGGCCTGACGCTGATGGTTGATGAACCGGCGGGCGCCCGTGCCTCCAGAGTGCCATTTTCAGAACGACTGAACGAGGCGAGCGAGGCTCACGCTGCGCTGGGGTCTCTGGTTCGGGCCGCCAGATCAGTTCCGAGAGATGGATCAGCGCCTGGCAAGCTGCAAGCCATAGAAGGCAACAGCAGCAGCCGAGCCAACGTTGATGGAGTCGACAGTTCCCGACATGGGGATTCGAACGCAATGATCAACGGACTCCAACACGCCGCCGCTCAAACCAGGGCCCTCGGCCCCGAGGAAGATGGCCAGTCGATCCTTCTGACCGAAGCTGAGCTGTTCGAGAGCGATGGAATCCTGCCCTGGGGTAAGGGCCAGCAAGCAGAACCCTTGCTCTCTGAGGACGTTGAGACCAGCGGGGAACTCGTCGAGTCGGGCGTAGGGGAGTGCGTAGGCCTCGCCCATGGAAACCCGGCCGCAGCGGCGGTAGAGCGGGTCACAACAGGTGGGGTCCAAGAGGAAAGCGTCGACCCCTAGCCCAGCGGCGCAACGCAGGATCACTCCCATGTTGGTTGGGTTGTTTATGGCCTCCAAGACCGCAATGGTGCGTAACTTAGGAGTTGCCAAAACTTCCCGGACGGTTGCGAGCGGTCTCCGGCGAAAGCAGGCGAGCGCGCCTCGGTGCAGGTGGTAGCCGGTGATCTGCACCAACACCGCGGGCCCAGCCGCGTAGACGGGAACGTCCGTTGGAACCACCCCAGGCAACGGCTTTGAGCGTTTGCCATCAACCAAGATTGACTCCAATTGGTAGCCCGCAGCCATGGCTCGCTGGACCACGTTGTCACCCTCGGAAATGAAAACCCCGCCCATGTCTCCGTTCGGCAGCTCGCGTTCCCGGCGCAGCACGTGGTCTCGAAGGCCTTGGAACACGTCGATTCGGGGGTCGTCGGGATCGTCAACCCTGATGGAACCTTCGATCACTTGCCTCAGGTGCCGTAGAGCGCAACGTCGGGGCCAACCAAGTCTCTGAACAAGCCAAGCAGTTCGCCGTCTTCTGCATGGCGGCCAGTTTGATCCTTTGAGTAGAGCAAACGGCCGTTGACCGAAAAGTCGAACACACCCTTTGAGCCCATCACGATCGACAGCTCATCGATCAGGTGCTGGTAGTTGCCAAGTAAATCAGTAATCGCACTCACGGTGCGGGCCGAATAGTTTCAGGGCACGCAGTATGTGATGGAGACTTTGTACCGCTGGTCAGACATGAGACGCATCCTAACCGGGCTAACATCGCGGTCCATGAAGGGCATCGTCATCTATGAGTCACTCACGGGCAACACCAGAAAGGCTGGCGAGAAGATCGCGGCCGAACTGAGCCGGTCTGGGATTCCAACGATTGCCTGTTCCATCAGACAGATCGACCTTCAGCAACTGTCCGAGGCCGAACTTGTGATTGTTGGGTCCTGGGTCGACGGGCTGTTCCTGTTCGGTCAGAAGCCCGCCGGGGTTCGCCGCCTAATCGAGCTTCCGGCCATCGACGGAAAAACGGCTGCCGTCTATTGCACCTACGCAATCGAGAGCGGCAAAACCCTCGACAAGCTCAGTGCCATTGTCGAGCGCCGCGGCGGCAACATGATTGGCGGCATGGCCATCAAGCGGGGCGAACTGGACGCAGGCGCCAGTGATTTCGTAGATCGCCTCGTCGGTGTGCTTGAAGCCCAATCGGCCTAGCGGCGCCACTCAAAAGCTCAGCATGCTGCCTTCACCGCTGCCTGCATCGTCGAGGTCTGGTTTTTTGGATTCGCCGGAGGCGGCTGCCTTCCAGAAAGTCCGGTAGCTGGGATACTCAAGCTCTTCGGCAATCCAGCCTGCGGCAACAAGCTCCTTGTGAAGCTTTGGCAGGTTCCGCCACGGCACACCCATGTCTACGTGGTGGGCCAGATGCCAGCCGGTGTTGTACGGCACGATCCAGAATCGAGCCAAACGGGATTGGCGGATCACGTGGGTGGTCAGCCTGCGGTCTTTGCTGCGGATCATCCCGCCGTGTTCGGCCACAGAGCGGAATCGGTTGGAAACCCGCCACAGTGTTGACCAGGCTGCCAGCCAAACGAGATACACCAGGGGGCGGCCAACAAGGATTGTGATGGAGAGGAACACGACCTGAACGCCAACAATCTGCCTGGCCTCCAGCGATCCCTTTCTGACGGCCCTGAACAAGCCCTGGAAATTCTTGAACGCACTTTGGCCCGAAAGGTCTCGCACCAATTTGCGTCTCATCGAATCAGGCGGGATGGGGTAGCCGTGATACAGGTTCATGTCTGGTTCTTCTGGGCCCATCTCGTCCCTGTGGTGAGCGAAATGGGAGCGCCGATACTGGACCATGGCCTGAAACGACGGATAGGCCAGAATCCAGCGGCCAACGAAGTCGTTCAGTCTGGGTTTAGTAAACAGCAGCCGGTGGGCGGCCTCGTGGCCCAGGATGTTCAGGCAAACATGGCCGCGGGCCATTAAAACAAACCCAAGCAGATAGGCCCACCAGGTGTTCACAATGGCTGCAGCCGTCACCGTTCCGAACGACCAGAACAGCGCCCCAAACACCGTGAACACGCTCCGCGCGTTCGAGATGTGGCGGAGTTTGTCTCGGATGTCTCTGCGAGGCACGCCTCGCACGCCGAGGCGGTCGGTTGGCAGAACGTCTGGCAGAAGCTCCTGCGTGGGGACCAGGGTTGCAGCCATGCGGCTATGATACGTCATATGATCGAGGCGAACCAACTTCGTAACGCAATCCCAACGGGCGACGGTCAGCCATCTGGTTCGCTGTTCCCGATGTCGTGTCGGTCGCTGATTCTCTCCGCGCTGCTTGGCACCGATCCGCCTGCTTTGCCCCTGCCCGCGCTGCTGGCTTTTGTCGGCCTGTTCGGAAGGCCCGCAGGCACCGCCCGCACCGCCTTGTCACGAATGGCGACAGCCGGTGAGGTTGAGGTTGCCGACGGTTGGTATTCCCTTGGTGGCCGCCTGCTTGAGCGCAAGAAGCATCAGGACCAGGCCCGGCCGGTTCTAAGCGACCTCTGGGACGGGAACTGGATCACGGTGATCGCTGCTTCGGATCAGCGTTCGATGTCTGACAGACGAGCGTTTCGGGCCTCGATGCTTGCCGATCGTTTTGGCGAGCTACGGCCAGACATCTGGCTGCGGCCAAACAACACCTCACAACCCCAGCTTGGGGCTGATGCCATTGTATTGGTTGGCCCAATCGCCGGGCCTCAGCCCTTGGATCTGGTGCATCGTCTATGGCCGTTGGAGGCCATCTCCAAACGGGCGGGCACACTCCTGGATCAGGTGGAGGCGCGCCAACCGTTGGTGGCGAAGAACATCGTCAAGGCCGTGCCCGGCGCCTTCTTGCTGTCGGCCGAGGTAGTGCGCTTCCTCCGCACCGAACCCCAGCTTCCCCCGGAACTTCAGCCCAACCACTGGCTCAGTGACGATCTCCGCGCCCAGTACAACAAGTTCGAGGCTGCGCTTCAAACCACGCTGAAGCAGTTCTTCGCTCAAGCCATCAGCGCGCCAAGCAGCTGAGCCTCTAACGCAGCAGGGTCATCCGCCAGGAAGAAAGGACTGGCAGGCCAGGAACGCGCTGACCGTTACCGGATCCTCAAGATCGATACCAGCGAACAGTTCTTCACCAGTGGGATCGGCCAGGATGTCTGCCGCCGTGACCTCGTCCATCTCGAGCCCTTGTTCGCGCAGGCAGGCGAAGAAGGCCACCACAAGATCGATCTCGCTCTCTCCTGCGGGCGGGAAGAAGTCTGCGCTTGCATTGTCTGAACAGGTGGAGCCGTCTGCCGGTGCTTCGAGGTCTATCAGGTACGCATTGACCGTTGGCGTTACGCACTCGATCGAGCCGTAGGCGGTGTGCCCCTCGGCCTCAACCTCATACAGCACACCGCTATCGAGGGAGTCGGCAAGGGCGACGCTCCACGCAAAAGGGGTGGCCGGGTCTCCGGTGTTGCCTATCACCAGGATTGGTGGGGCCCCGCTTGCCGGGCCAATAATCAACGGATCTAGCGCCTCGGGAAACAGAAGGCAGCCGCTGATGCCTCTGAACAGCTGGTCGAAATAGACGGTTCTCGCCGCCGCGGCCTCGGCTTCGGCCCGCGCCTCGGTTGGGGTTGGACGATTGGGGTTGTCGGCACAGTTGATGGCGCTGTTTGCCTCGTTGCTGTTGTTGTAGCTGCCATCGGTTTGCCGGCCAACGAGGTTGTCTCCAAGGACCTGAAGCAATGTTCCGTCCTGCAGGGTCTCGGCGGCGAAGAGGCCGTCTGCCAGGAACGGCCAAGCATCCTTGCTGTAGAGCGCAGCCAACACGCCCAGGTAGAACTCGCCTGCGGTTAAGACTCGATCGGGGTCGTCGGTTTCGAACTCTCCAAATTCTTGAATCTCGGCCCCAACCGCACGAAACACTTCGATGGTTGGCCCCAGTTCTTGCAGCACACAATCTGAATCAGCATCACACGCCGCGGCGAAATTGTTGAATGCAACGTCGAACCCGCCTGCCTGCTCCAGGTCAACTGCCGCAAAGTCATCTGATGGTAGAACCCCACCGTCAAGCACAAGGGCCCGAACGTTGTTCGGGAAAAGTTCGGCGTAGGTGGCTCCTAGCCGCGTTCCATAGCTGTAGCCCACATAGGTGAGCTTCTGATCACCCAGTGCCTCTCGCAACAGGTCAAGGTCCCGTGCGGCATTGTTCGTTCCAACAAAGCGGGCCAATTCGATGGCATCGACGGGGCAGCTTGCCAACAACTCCTGCTCTTGAGCTTGGAGATTCTCCCAGGCCGCGTCGTCTCCTTCTGTCAACAGGTTTATCGAGTTGTCATAGTCGGCATCGCAGTCAACCGCGGTGCTCGACCCAACACCGCGGGGGTCGAACCCGACGAGGTCGAACCGATTCTGGACCTCCTGGGGGATGGTGAACGCGGCGGATTCCAAGAACTCGATTCCAGAGCCTCCTGGCCCCCCCGGATTCAGCACCAGTGAGCCGATGCGGTCGGCCTGACTCGGAGCGGCCAACCTGGCAACGGCGATCTCGATTTGGTTGCCGTCGGGATCTGAGTGATCAAGAGGGACGGTCAAGGTTGCGCACTCCAGCGGCTCGCAGTCAGTCCACTCGAGGCCAGTGGCTACCGGTTCTGAAGTGTCGGTCGTCTCGGTGGAGGACACAGTGGTTGATGGTGCGGTGGTGGCAGTGGTTGGCGCCGAGGAGTCGGGCGCCTGATCTGTGGTTGAAGAAGAGCTTTCGTCTCCGTTGGTACAGGCAGCAGCCAGGAGGGCTAGTGCCAGGACCACAGGGACAGCTCGCGAAGGGGAGAATCGACGCAGCCGCATTCGGTGAACGGTATCGGGAACGTGAGACAACGTGACTGCAAGGGCTAGCCTCCGGCAGGTGACGTTGTCAAAGCCCCGCGTGGCGCTGGAGTCCACGATATTTTCCAACCTGGGGCTGCCCTCTCCCCACAACCTGGAAGCCCTGAATCGCTGCCTGAAAGCTGTCGCTGCGGCCGGAGCCGAACCGATGGTAACGGCAGTGCTTGATGGTGAAACCAGGGTTGGGGTCAGGCCCGAAGAGCACCAGCGCATCTGCGGGCCAGCCCGCAAAGTTGCCGCCCGAGACCTAGCGGTCGCGGTTGGGCAGGGCTGGGATTATGGCGCAACAACGGTTTCGGCTTCGCTGGCTTTGGCGGCGGCTGCCGGCATTGAAGTTTTTGCTACCGGTGGCCTTGGTGGCGTGCATCGGGGCTGGGCTCAGTCTGGAGATGTGAGCGCAGATCTGCGGGCCTTGGCCGTGCACGCCGTGGTGACGGTTAGTGCCGGAGCCAAGGTCTTTTTGGACTTGGCGGCAACCCTGGAACGGCTAGAAACCGACAGTGTTGTTGTGCTCGGCTGGAGAACCGATGAGTTTCCGGCCTTTCATGCCCGGTCCAGCGGCCTGCCGGTGCCCCACTCGGTTGAAAGTGTGGCTGAGGTTGCCGCCATTGCCCGTGCTCATTGGCGGCTTGGCGGGGCGGGAGTTCTGGTTGCTGCCCCGGTTCCTGAAGCCGATGCCATCGAGTTTGACCGAATTGAGCAGGCCGTGGCAGAAGCGTTGGCTGGCGCTGCTGCCACGGGAGTTCAGGGAGCGGCCGTAACGCCTGCGGTTCTGGCCGCCCTGGTTGATGCAACCGAAGGGGCAAGTATTCCAACCAATCTGGCGTTGGCCGAGAACAACGCAGGAATTGCCGGTCAGATTGCTGTGGCCTTGGCCGCCGCGGATTGAGTCGGAATGGTTGGCTCCCGCCCAAAGACACTAGGCAATCCGAGGTTGTGGCGAGCCGACCTGTTGCTGGCCGGCCATGAATGGCTGACGCGCAGGGCTGCCATCATGCCAACCTCTCGCAGGGCCAACCGGTTCAATCGGTTCGGGCGAGGGACGGTGATCTGCTTTCCCCCTATGGCGCTATTTGGCGAACAGGCCATTCAGATCGGCGAAGACACGCTGATCGGGCCATACGTTTCTCTCAGTGCGGGGATGGCGCCCGGTCAGGAATTGATCAGCGATCAGATAGTTGAAATTGGTGATCGCTGTCTTATTGGTCGCAGCTCCAGCATCGTTGGCCACTTCGAGATTGTGATCGAGGACGACGTCTTCTTCGGGCCGAACGTGTACATCACAGACCAAAACCACGGCTTCGAAGACCCAACCATCCCCATTGGGAGGCAGCAGGCCTCGGAAAGGCCGGTGCGTATTGGCGCGGGCTCGTGGCTTGGGGCGAACGTTGTGGTGCTCCCCGGGGTAACAATTGGCCCTCACGTTGCGGTTGGAGCGGGGAGCGTCGTCACCAAGGATCTTCCTGCCGGTGCGGTTGCGGTTGGCAGCCCAGCCCGCGTAGTGCGAGTGGTTTAGTCGAATTGCGGTCTGTTCTTAGCGGTTAGCTGCCATGCAGATCTCGCCAGCCAGGCTCCGCCGGCAACCAGGATGACCATGAGGATTGCGGCTGCCCCGTAGGCCCAGGCTCTGCCAGAAGTCTCATAAATCGCCCCAACTAGTACAGCGGTAACTCCAGCTGCCAGCGTTTGGGCGCCACCAAGTACCCCTTGGCCGCCCGCCTGGCGGTCCTCGGGTGTGGTCATAGCAACTGCAACCCCCGAGCTGGCAACGGTTAGCCCGTCACTGAGCGCATGAATCACAGCAACCGCAAGCATCGCCGCGCTGCCGGGGACGAGACCATACGAGGCCATGAAAGCTGCCCCGAGCAAGAGACCAACTACTGCAACTTTGAACGGGCCGATCCGTTCAGCCAAGCGGCCCCCAGTTGGGCCAAGGAAGATGAGCGGCATGGCAAAGAACGTGATTCCCACATTAGCTATCCAGTCTCTGGTGTTGAGGTCGCTGAGGACTACCGCCCAAAGGGCATCGAAGGCTCCGATCATTACGAACAGAGCGGTGCCAAGCATCACGGCTCCGGCGAATGCGGGGTTGCGCAGCAGATCAAGAGCCAGGGTTGCCTGGGTGGTGGCATCTTGGGATTCCTCAACGTCGACCTTTCCAATGAAGGCGGTCCAGGCAAGGGTGAGCCCCGCTACCACCAGAAAGGGGCTGGCCAGTCCAAACGCGGGAACCAAAAAGGCGGAAATGGCTGGTCCGGTGGCGAACCCGGCAACGTCTGCGGAAAGGAGCCGACCAAGGCTGAGGCCCACATTTTCAGGGTCTCCCAGGATTACGATTCGTCGGATCGCGGGCAGCGCGGTGCCGATGCCGAGGCCCATCACGAAGCGGCCAATCAATAGGGTGAGCAGGGTTGTTCCAAAGGCCATGGCAACCAGCCCCAACACGTTGAGGGCCACGCCAATCAGCATCAGACGGCGAGCAAAGCCCCTGTCGGCCAGGGGACCAATTAGGATTTGGGCCACAAATGCCGAGAAGAACCCAATTCCCACGATGCCACCGAGGGCCGTTTCGCCAATTCCGTAAAGATCCCTATAGTCGTCAAGAACGGTGAAAATCACCCCATAGCCGGTGGCCAACATGGCAGACAGGCCACCGAATAGAAATACCGGCTGGGACAACCTGCCAGCTGTTGGGGGAGCGACCAAAGATCTCACCAGCGGAGACTACGGCAACCCGGTTGTTTCGGGGCCACAATATTGAGTGACCTCGCCTCTACAAGCCGAGATCACTCCGGCTGACGCCTTGGGCGAAGGTGTCGCACCTCTCGGGATCACCCGTGTTGAAACCCTCCAGGAACCAGGCCTGGCGCGATGCAGACGAGCCGTGGGTCCAACCCTCGGTGTTCACCTGCACCCCCGCCTGGCGTTGGATGCGATCATCGCCAACACCAGCGGCCGCGGCCAAACCCTCTTCGATGTCGCCGATCTCGATGATCTTGGTGCCGTCGCTGTTGGTGCGGTTGGACGCGTCGTTGGCCCATACCCCTGCAAGGCAGTCGGCCTGAAGCTCAAGCCGCACAGACAGCTCGTTCTTGAGGCCGGGGTTCTGGGCCTGAACCTGGCGAACGCTGGCGCTGATTCCGGTGATGGCTTGGATGTGGTGCCCGATCTCATGGGCAACCACGTAGGCCTGTGCGAAGTCTCCTGGCGCACCGAACTTGGTGGACAGCTCATCCCAGAAACCAAGATCCAGATAGACCTTGTTGTCTCCGGGGGCCGGGCAGTAGAAGGGGCCAACTGCTGATGTTGCGTTGCCACAGCCAGTGCTGACAGACCCGGTGAAGGGCACGATCACGGTGTATTCGTACTGGCGCCCCGCTGCGCTGAACTTGGCGTCCCACGTGTCTTGAATATCTGCCATCAGGGCTCCGATGAAGATCACATCGGCGTCGTTGGGGTCGGTGGCCCGACCAGAAGCTAGCGGTGGGGCAACATCAAGTGCTCCAGAGGAGGTGGCACCGCCACTTCCCAAGATGCTGCCGCCGCCCAATACTGCCACCAGGATGGCAATGATGATGCCACCGATACCGCCCTTTCCTATTGGTAGGCCGCCCATTCCGCCCGATGCGGATCGTCGCCTTGGAGCGCGGCCCGATTGCCCCCGTTGACCACGCCGGTCGTCCACATATTGTCGCCCGCGTTGCTCTGCCGCTTTGTCGAATCGAACCATTGCCGGAACCATAGCTGGCCTGGCACCGCTGGACTGCCGTTGTTGGCGCTAACGTTGCCTGGACGAACAAGGAGTGATTTGTGCGGAGGGGTTCTACCAGAGGTGCCAGGCGCCGCCCGGCCCGTCGCCGTCGCGCCTTCAACGTTGCCTTGTGCGCAACATTGATTGCCGGTGCCGCAGTGCAGGTCAGCCCAGCGGGCCTCAATCCAGCGGGCGCCAACTTCGCCGAGCCCAAGATCACACCAGGAGTTCTGGTGGTGGAGTCTTTGAGGGACGACGCACCGGGAAACACCGGGGCTCTCACCGCGCCCGCTACTTCGCCAAGCCAGGCTGCCAACCTCGCCGCCACCGCAAGCAGCGTCGCAGGCCCCGTCGCCGAGACGGCAGCCTCCGGCGGTATCCGACTGTGTTTTGGGTCCGACACACCCGCTGAGGTTCAAGTGGTTGCCACCGCGGCAGCCAAAGACTGGTCAGACCAGCTCCAACTTACGGGGCCAACTATTGAGGTTGACTTCTACTGGCTTCAGTTTGGATCGGTTAGATCTCTTGGCGCCGCGGGCCCAGGGACCATGGTCCAGGACGACCGCCTTCCCGATCCAGATGCTCGGTATCCGGTTGCTTTGGCCAACCAGTTACTCAACGAAGATTTGGCGAAGCGAGACCAATGCGATCTCGCAAAGGATCCGGAGATCCTTCTGCTGCTGAACTCAGGAGCAGGTGGTGACGGCAGTCTCTGGAATATTCAGGAGGGCCCGCCCGAGGCGAACCAAATTGATCTTCAGTCGGTGATCGTGCACGAACTGGGGCACGGTCTGGGTTTCATCGGCTCGCCCGAGATCAACAACTCTGGCCTGGCATGGCCCGCAGACGGGGGTGCTCCCTACATCTTTGACCGGTCCGTCGGGCTGTGCGGGATCGAGTCGCCGAAGAGGTGCCAAAGGCTGATGCCGCTTGAGGTGGGCAACATCGGGCCCCTAACCGGCGGGGCGCTCTGGTTCGATCTGCCAGGCGGGGTCGACGCCGAGCTGTACGCCCCAGCCCTTTGGAATCGCGGCAGCTCATTTGCTCACCTCGACGAAGCCCGCTACGCAGACTCGCTCAGCCTGATGACGCCGTTTCTCGACAGGGGAGAAACTCAGCGCCAGATCGATGCGGCAGCTCTAGCGGTTCTGCAGAAGATCGGTTATTCGCTGCACCAGGCCCCAGCTGAGTTTCAGTCGATCGAGGTGATCGCCCGCAACGGCGAAATAGTGATCACACCGGTGGTGGCTGCTCTCATTGAGGGGGTTCCTCCGGTGGCCATCGATGTTGAAGTGGTCGATTCGGTTGGTGTGGTCCGCCGAATAATGGCACCGGTTGGGCCGTTGCAGATTGCCGACCTCACAAACGGGGTCTCGTATGAGATTCGCGTTCGCGGTGGCAACGACGGTGGAACCACTATGTGGCGAACGGTTGGCCCCGTAACTCCCATGGCTGTTGCTCCGTTTGTAACCGGGGCTGACTTCCTGGCCGTGGTCGGCCCGCAGGTTCTTGGCCGGAATCTGACCGAGGCTGAGGGGCAGGTGATTGTCGGCAGGGCCAGTGTGATCGGGGCTGGCCCGTCCCTGGCCGAGCTATTCATGTCGCAGAGGCCGCAACAGCAGATGATGGTGGCCCGTCTGTACCTCGGCCTGCTCGGCCGAGGTCCCGACCCCGGCGGCCTTGCCTTCTGGACCGGCCTGATTGATGCCGGGATAACTTCAGAGCGCATCGCTCGGTCGTTTGTCCGGTCGGTGGAGTTTGGAGCAGGCAGTGAGCCAAGTCACGCCGCTCTTATCGACAAGGTCTACCTCAGCGTCCTTGGCCGAGCACCAGACGCTGGCGGGCTTGAGTTCTGGAGATCGCAGCTGGAGGCGGGCCTCGACGTTGGGGTCTTTGCGCTTGCCATCACCGAGTCTGCCGAGCACAGGGCCAGCGCCGATCAGAGAGCTGCTTTCGACGTGGTTGCCTTCGATCTGACCGGCCGCACTCCTACCCAGCAAGAGTTGAGCAATTGGGCAGAGATTCAACAGACCGGAGCTTTGCCTGCTGTGATTAATGAAATTCTGCGAGCTCAGTTCTCGTAGGAAACGTTCGTTTTAGCGCCACGACCGAGGTGGTCTATTGGGCCAGCGGGATCTCGATTCGTGTTTGTTGCTCGTCGAGCGGGCCGAGGTATGTCTCCCGAGCTGATCCGTCTGGTCGACGTTTCTGCTTGTACGCCCAGTCGGTAAGTGTGGCGTGGGCCATCGGGAGCGATTGTAAGGGGCCGTGGTGCAGCGCAACCGCGACGGGCCCTCCAACGAGGTTGACAGCAACGGTGCTGTCCGGGAGTTCGATGCCCGTTGTATCGGTCTCCGGGCGCACCCCGATTGTGAGATGGAGCTGATCGTGCGCGGCCGCGTGAATCACGCAGATGCCGTCGCCGTCGTTGGCGACGCCTTCCCGATCGGCCCAGGCGAATAGCGCTTCGAAGGCAGCGCCAACAACTTGGTACTCTTCGTCTGCGCCAACCCGGAGGTTGCGGCCAATGATTTGGAACGGCGCAACCTCGGTCACCTTTGGCTGCTGGTTGTCGGGCCAGCTTGACTTGTCAAGGTGATCGAGCAGCGCTAGCGCCGCCTCGGCTTGATTGGCGTCGCGCTGACGACGGATTCGTTCCGCGGCAATGATCTCTGTGACATCGGTTGCGCCGGTCAGTATTCCTCTGATCGTTGGCACGTCGAGGTCGAGGGCTCGCATTACTGCGATCGTGGTAGCCGTGGTGAGCTGACCGGGCTGGTAGTAGCGGTACCCCGACCGGGGATCGACCCGAACGGGGTGGAGGAGCCCAATGTCGTCGTAGTGTCGAAGTGCCCGCACCGTGAGGCGGGTCAGTCTGGCGAAGTCTCCGATACTGAACTCGATTTCGGCTTCGACCATCGTGTCACCTCCTGTTCGCTGTTTGTGAACGTTGTCAGCTCGAACCGGGCCTGGACGTCCAGGGCTTTCAGCGACGTTCCATCGGTCAGGATGACTCCGGCACGGCCATCGGGATCCCAGATCGGATGGACGAGTCGCACGCGCGGGTTGCCAATCCGGCTCACCGTTGTCATTGCCGCCAGCGGGCTCTGGCGAGCGATCCGCTCAACTTCTGCCGGGTCGGGCGATTCGGTCATTGCTGAGCTGGCGTTTCGTCCGGGATGAACAACAACTGGACGACATCAACCAGCAACCCGTCTGGGTCAACAGCCATGAAGTGACGTTGTCCGAATTCCTCGTCTCGTAGGTCTTGGGCAACAGCCAAACCGTTGGCGACCGCCCGATCATAAAGCTCGGCTGCGTTGTCGACCTCGAAGCTTATGAGGACTCCGGCCGGCGGGTGCTGGTAGTCGACGGGGACCGAGTCATGCCCGGCTGCAACCAAGGCCAGCTGCATGTTCCCCGGGTCGTCGCCGGGGGCATTTAGAACGATGTACCAGTCGGACTCCCAGGCCACCTCGAGGCCGACGAGCGCGGTATAGAAGTCTCGGCTTGCGATCAGGTCGGATGCGCAAATATCGGGGTAGATGCTCTTGATTGTCATGGCTCAAGCCAACACTCTCACGCGACGAGAGAGTCAAGTACTTCGCAGGCCTTTGTTCTGGGTGTCTGTACTACGCTTTTTCGGGGGTACAGACACCCAGAATGGCCAGAAGGGTCCGTCACGGCCGCAGTCGAGGCGTGCCGGGAGGTCAAGTTGGCAGCGACTCTTGCAGCCTGGCCAGCCCTTCGATGATCTCAGCCTCGTTGGCAGCAGCAACGCTTAGCCGGATGTGCTTCGCTGGCGCATCCCCGGGGTGCCAGGCCGTCCCTGAAAGTATTGCCACACCGTTGCGCATGGCGCTGACACGGAGTTCGTCAGGGTCGATCCGGTCTTCGGTCTCAAGCCACACATGGAGCGGCCCGCCTTGAATGTTGAGGCACCAGTCGTTGTTGGCTTCCAGCGCTCGACGGAGCACAAGCCTTCGCTCTTTCAACTCGGTCCGTAGCCTTCGCAGGTGCCGATCCCAGGCCGGGCTGGTCACAACGTTGAGGGCGGTCTCTTGGAGAATTGGTGACACAAAGAAGTCTTCGCTGCCTCGCAATGACCGGATGCGCTCAGCGATTGCGCCGGTGGCGGCAATGCCCGCAATGCGAAGGGCCGGAGCTACCGACTTCGTCAGAGATCGGAGGTGGACGACGTGACCGTCGGGATCGTTGGCCGCAAGCGGGAGGTGACCGCCCGCAAGGTCGAGGTCATACAGCCAGTCGTCTTCGATCAGAATTAGGTTGTGTCGGCTTGCCAGATCCATCAAGGGCGCCCGGCGTTCGGGGCTCAACGTTGCTCCGGTTGGATTGTGAAACCGGGGCTGCAAGTAGCAAAGCCTGGCGCCAGAGGCTTTGACGGCGGCTTCGAAACCGCCAAGTTGCACCCCGCCAGAATCGGTTGGCACGGGCACTGGGGTCAACCCTGCAGAGCGGGCCGCGGCGATGGCTCCGACGTAGGTGGGAGTCTCCATCAGAATAGCTTCTCCCCGAAGGCCGATTGATCTGAAAATTAGTGACAGCGCGGCCTGACCGCCAGGAGCAATCAGCACACGATGATTCCTGGATGGCGAAAGCTGCTCTGCAAACCAGTCTCTGAGGGGGCCAATGCCGTCGCTTGGCGCCCGCCCGAAAGTTCCTGGCCTTCGTGTTGCGTCCTGCAGGGCTTTGGCCAGAAGCTTGGTTGGTTGCAGGCTTGGCCCGGGGTAGCCCGACGCCAGATCGATCGTGTCCGGATTTTGCTGCGCTCTCAATGGGGCCAACAGGTCTGCCTCGCCTTGGGTGGACCCAAGGGCGATGGTTTGCCAGGAACGGTTGGCCGAGACCGACCCCGCCGTGGGGGGAGCCAAGATGAAGGTTCCGCTTCCAGCAACGGTTTCAACACTCCCGGCTCTCACCAACTCGGCCACCGCGGTGCGAACCGTGGAAGGAGACACTCCAAGGTCTGCCATCAGGGTGCGGACCGATGCCAGCTTGTCGCCAGGCGCTCCCTGGTGAATCAACTGTTCGAGATGGCGCCTCACTCGCCCTGAAGCGCTATCCTGAACCATGACGGAAGAGGGTAGCGCTACCAGCGGTAGACGAGAAGCGGTGGGGCTGGCTCTTGGCGCTCTTGGGGTTCTGACTTTCTCCTTCACGCTGCCTGCCACCAAGGCTGCGGTGCCGGTCTTTGGTGGGTGGGTAGTTGGCATTGGGAGGGCGGTGATAGCGGGCGCGCTTGCCGCAGTTGTGCTGAGGGCAACACGAACCGCGCTGCCGCCAAGGCCCGTGCGCTTGCGCCTCATGATCGTTGCTGGCGGCGTGGTGATCGGCTTTCCTTTGTTCACCGCCCTGGCTCTTCAGTTCGTGCCTGCATCGCGCGGCGCGGTAGTGGTTGGTGTTCTGCCATCGGCAACTGCACTTGTGGCAACGTTGAGACACGGTGAACGGCCAAGCGCCCGGTTCTGGATGGCGGCCGCGGGCGGGCTGGCCACCGTGGTGCTGTTTGCAGTATTCACCGGTGCCGAGGGTCGGCCCGAACCGGCCGACGGGCTTCTGTTGCTTGCGGTGGCTGCCGCCGCGGTTGGCTACGCCGAGGGAGGCTGGGTAAGCAGCAGGATTGGTGGCTGGCAGACGATCTCGTGGGCGCTGGTGTTTGCTCTGCCATTGACGGTGCCAGTGGCAGGTGTGGCCCTGCTCGTTGACGGGATCGGCAGGCCTACCGCAGCATCAGTGGCTGGCATGATCTACGTGTCGGTCTTCAGCATGTTCCTTGGCTTCTTTGCCTGGTATGCCGGGCTGGCGCGCGCTGGGGTGGCGCGAGTAAGCCAGCTACAGCTGATGCAGCCAGTGTTAACACTGATCTGGGCATCAGTTCTGTTGGGAGAGGAAATCTCGGTGGCTGCCGCGTTGGCTGCTACGGGCGTTCTTGGTTTTGTGCTTGCCGCCCGTTCCGCGCCTATTGCGCGCCAACCCGCCGAGCAATAGGCTCTCAGCCTGCCAACGGTCTTCCGAATAGGGGCTCATCCAGCCAAGAGCCGAGGAAGGATTCCGCTCGGTAGCAGGCACCTAGCAGCACCCCGTCATCGCCAGCGGATGCTTCAAGGGCATCGGTGATGGCAGCAGCTATTTCGATCAGCGAAGCGGCTTCTTGGTCTGTGCCTTGTAAGTACCCGGCAAGGGGGGCTCCGGCGGCGCTTAGAAAGTCGGGCAGCATCTGCACCCCAGAGCGCCGCAACTGGGCGAACGCCTTTGTGGTGAAAGGCACCGGCCCCCACGGAACTACGGCGGTTGCCTTGATCAGATCTGCTCCGGTGTGGGTGAGGGTTCCAGGCTTTGATCCGGCCAGGATCAGGTTGGCCTCAGCACCCCAGATCTTCCACGGCTCGTCGGCAACCTCTGGCACTTCAACGACCCTGGCACCGGCCTCAACCAGAGCGATTTCGAGGGCCTCGGGTATGGCTCCAACGCCTTCGATTGCCACCGTCGCCTCATCTAGGGACCCGCCCGTGCACCAGGCGGCGGCTGCCACAACGCCAGCAACGGTTGCGTCAACCGAACCCGCCAACGGAGGCCGGTTGATTGCTTGGCGTAACGGTGCCAACGCCTCTGGAGCGGTTCCCTTGCCGGGGTCAAGATGAAGCTCGCCTGCCTTCACCGCAGGCAGTAACTCGTCGCACAGCGCGGCGGTTGCTGGCCCAACCGCTTCGCCAACGGCATTCAATCCGGCCGACGCCCCGCTGCGCTTCAGTTCGAACGAGGCGAAGGTGTAGGAAAGGGAACGAGCCAGGGTTTTGGCGCTGCTCTGAAGGATTTTCTTACCGGTTCGCAGCACCCCGGTTGCCGGGGCGTCAGCAATATCGGTTACGACGAAGGAATCAGATGACGAAAGCTTGTGAACGGGCATTGCCAAACACGCTAGGGCGGGCTAGACGAATGCGCTGGCGAACACCAGGCTGACGATCGTCATCACCTTCAGCAGGATATTCATTGCCGGGCCCGAGGTGTCTTTGAATGGGTCACCAACGGTGTCGCCAACAACGGCGGCTTTGTGGGGCTCAGAGCCTTTGCCGCCGTGGGCTCCGGCTTCGATGTACTTCTTGGCGTTGTCCCAAGCCCCGCCTGCGTTGGCCATGAAGATGGCAAGCGCGAAGCCGGTAACGAGCGCTCCGGCCAGCATACCGCCAAGGGCGTCTACGTCAATGAAGCCAACAACCAGCGGCACAACAACGGCCAGCGCTCCTGGAATCACCATCTCCTTAAGGGATGCTGTGGTTGAAATTTCAACGCAACGGGCAGAGTCTGGGTGCACGCCCTCAACGCCCTCCCTGAGTCCGGGGATCTCGCGGAACTGGCGGCGAACTTCTTCAATCATCTCCTGGGCGGCACGGCCAACCGCGTCGATCGTGAGGGCGGCGAACAAGAAAGGCAGTGCGGCGCCAACAAAGAGGCCGATGAACACATCAACATTGCCGACGTCGAGATTCAACGTGCCGCCGTTTTGGATGATGGCGAACTCGAAGCTCTTGAAGAGGGCCAGGGCGGTGAGGGCGGCAGAGCCGACGGCGAAGCCCTTGGCCACTGCGGCGGTTGTGTTGCCAAGGGAGTCAAGGGCGTCGGTTACTTCACGAACTGACGAGTCGAGGCCAGCCATTTCGGCGATACCGCCCGCATTGTCTGCAATTGGGCCGTAGGCGTCGACCGAAACGACCACACCGGTGGTTGCCAACATCCCGATTGCGGCAACCGCTATTCCATAGATTCCGCCGTCGAGGCTGCCGATCGAGTCAAAGGCCAGCTCGCCGCCCCAGAAGGCAATTCCGATGCCAAGAAGGATTAGCCCAACCGAGGCAGCAACCGAAATCATCCCTGCAGAGATACCAGCGAGGATGGTGGTGGCAGGCCCGGTTTCGGCTTGGTTTGCAATCTTCTTGACGGGACTGAAGTGATCGGAAGTGTAGAACTCGGCGGTTTTGCCAAGGGCCCAACCAGCGAGGAGTCCGCCAATCACAGAAATGGCAAGTCCGATTGGGTTCTCGAACTGGTCGTTTCCCCCGAACAGCCACAACGCGATGCCGATTGTGGCAACGACGGTGATTGCCATTGCCGAATTGGTGCCAAGATGCAGCGCCTTGGAGAGCGCCTTTGAGTCAGTTGAGGTGCCGCCTTTGACCAGGAATGACCCAATAATCGAAGCGATCATCCCCACAAAGGCAATTGCGATCGGGAACATCAACAAGGAAATGTTGGTGGTGTCGGTTGCCTGATCGGCCGAAAGGGCAAGCGCAAACGCAACCAGGGAAATGGGGGCAATGATTGATCCGGCGTAGGACTCGAACAGATCGGCTCCCATACCGGCAACGTCGCCAACGTTGTCGCCAACGTTGTCGGCAATTGTGGCCGGGTTGCGGGGGTCGTCTTCTGGGATTCCCGCCTCGATTTTACCGACGAGGTCGGCGCCAACATCGGCCGCCTTGGTGTAGATGCCGCCGCCAACCCGACTGAACAGGGCAATTGTGGATGCGCCAAGCCCATATGCGGTAACGATCTCAAAAGCTTGGTCAACCTTCAGAACAAGAACAAAGAGGATGTAGACAAACGTGAGGCCGGCCAGGGCCAGACCGGCAACTGAGAAGCCCATCACCGCGCCGCCTCGGAAAGCAACCGCCAGAGCCGGGCCTGGGCCGGTCTTCGCAGCTTCGGTTGTGCGGGCGTTGGCCATGGTTGCCACCGTCATGCCCACGTAGCCAGCAAGTCCCGAAAGAATGGCCCCTAGTAGGTAGGTGAGAGCGGCCAAGGGGGCAATAACGGCCCCGATAAGCACAGCCATGACAACGCCGAAGCCAGCAACCCAGGTGTATTCCTGCTTCAGGAAGGCCTTGGCGCCATTCTGAATTTCGGTCATCAGGAAGATCATCCGGTCAGAGCCGGGGCTTGCCTTCTTTACGATCTGGAAGAAATAGGCGGCAAGACCAAGCCCGGCAATAGCTGAAACGAAGGCCAAATAGGGGACGGCATCCACGCTGATACTCCTCGATGGGGGTTGTTCTGCCCGCGGCTGGCCCGCAAGGCGACCACGGAACGCTAGTGGCAGGTCAGGCCATTCGCCACACTGCTGACAGGGCATTCGTCAGATGAGCAATATCTGACACCCCCGCCATCTCACGAATGCTGTGCATTGCCAGCTGCGGCGCCCCGACATCCACCGTTGGAACACCCAGCCTGGCCGCGGTGATCGGCCCGATGGTTGAGCCGCAGGGCAGGTCGTTTCGATGCACGTATGTTTGCACCGGAATGTCGGCCTCGGCGCACGCCAGGCGAAACGGTGCTTCGCTGGCGGCATCTGATGCGTAGCGCTGGTTGGCATTTCGCTTCACGACCACACCCGCGTTGAGCTGTATTTGGTGGTTCGGCTCGTGTTTGTCTACGTAGTTGGGGTTCGTGGCATGGGCTCCGTCGGCCGACACCACGTAGGACCCGGCCAGCGCCTCCAGATGTTCCAGCCGGCCTCTGCCCTGTGAGGCCGAGATACGTTCAAGCGTGTTCGACAGCAGAGAGCCTGCTGCGCCGGTTGCAGACTCTGAGCCGACTTCTTCGTGGTCATACAGCACCAGCACGGGAGTCCGACCAAGGCCCTCGGCCGTGTCGGCCACGCTGAGGAGGCCGTGCACTCCGCAAAAGCTTGAGAACAGGTTGTCTATTCGGGCCGAGGCTATGAACTCGTCCTTCAGCCCAGCCACACAAGGCGCCTGAACGTCGAAGGCCATCAGGTCCCACGACACCAGGTTCTCAACCTTGCAGCCAGCCAACGCTGCTGCGTAGGTGGCCACATCGCCCTCGTTGGCGTCGCCAAGGGCCCACAAGGGGGTCAGTTGGGTTTGAGGATCCAGCTTCAAACCCTTTTCCCGGATGTCGCGGTCAAGGTGAATTGCCAGCTGCGGAACCCGCAAGATGGCCCGCCCGTCAAGCACCAACCTGGAAACCAGGGCGCTGCCGTCTTGCACCACAACCCGGCCGGCCAGCCCGAGGTCTCGATCCAGCCAGGAGTTTGTGAGGGCGCCCCCGTACACCTCCATCCCAACCTGAGCCCAACCAGCCGACGAGACGTCGGGCCTTGACCGAACCCGCAGGTTCGGCGAATCGGTGTGGGCACCAACAACCACAAACCCGGCTGCTTCGGGCCCCGGGGTCAACCACGCCAGCAGTGTCCCCCCGGTCGAGGTGACGTATCGCCCCGGTGCCTGGGGGAACGATGCGGCTATGTCAACCGGCTGGAACCCGGCGTCGGTCAGAAGCGTCTGAGCTCGGTCAACGGCGTGGTACGGCGTTGGCGCCGCGGCCAGGTCTTCAAGCATCTGAGAGACGGTCATCAGCGCAACGTAGCAATGACCTGGTGCAATTCGGGTGGAGAGATCGCTCGCAAGTCCCGAAGACCAAAGAGCCATCTGATTGAGCGATGAGGTTTCGCCTTCCCGACCCCTTGGGAGATAGGATGGCCCCTTCCAGGCAGGGCCAGCGCAGTCCCCGCCAACTTTCCAGCGCCTTCTCGCCCTACTGACCTGGAGAAATCGGTGCCAAGTTTTCCGCCCTCCCAGGGTCTATACGACCCTTCTTTCGAGCACGATGCCTGCGGCCTCAGTTTCATAGCCGACCTCAAAGGAGTGCCAAGTCACAACGTTGTGGCGTTGGCATTGAACGCCCTCACCTGCCTTCAGCACCGGGGCGCCACTAACGCCGAACCAAACACCGGCGATGGTGCAGGCATCCTCTTGCAGGTTCCGCACAAGCTCTTGGCCAAAGAAGTGCCAGACCTGCCAGACGCAGGTGCCTACGCAACGGGCATGGCGTTTCTTCCGACCGACCCTGCCCAGGTGCCGGCAGCAAAGGCCGGCATCGAGGCGGTTGTGGCCCAGGAAGGCCTGCAACTTGTCGGCTGGAGGCAGGTGCCAACCCGCCCCCAGGATCTTGGGCGCCAGGCACTTGGCGTTATGCCAACATTTGAGCAGTTGGTGCTTAGCTCTCCCGCTGGCCTAACCGGGATCGACCTGGATCGCGAGGTCTACGTTGTTCGCAAGCGCATCGAGCATGAACTCCCCGTCTACTTCCCGAGCCTCAGCAGCCGCACAATGGTCTACAAGGGCATGCTCACCACCCCGCAGTTGGCCGAGTTCTTTCCCGACTTGGTCAACCCGCTGGTCGAGAGCGCGTTGGCCCTGGTGCACAGCCGGTTCTCAACCAACACCTTCCCGTCTTGGCCGCTAGCGCATCCGTATCGGTTTGTCTCCCACAACGGTGAGATCAACACCGTGATGGGCAACCGAAACTGGATGCGAGCCCGCGAGGCGTTGCTGGCGTCTCCCATCTGGGGCGATCGCATCCAGAAGCTCTTCCCAATCTGCACCCCGCACGCATCAGACACAGCCAGCTTTGACGAAGCGCTTGAGTTGTTGCATCTCGGCGGCTACTCACTGCCCCACGCGGTGTTGATGATGATTCCCGAGGCGTGGGAGAAGAATCCGGCGATGAGTCAGGAAAAGCGAGACTTCTACCGCTTCCATTCAGCGGCCATGGAACCCTGGGACGGCCCGGCTTCGGTCACGTTCACCGATGGCGAAGTCGTTGGGGCGGTGCTCGACCGAAACGGCCTGCGTCCCAGTCGGTACTGGGTGACAGACGACGGCATTGTTGCCATGGCCTCAGAAGTTGGGATCATCGATGTGGATCCCGCCAAGATCGTTAAGAAGGGCAGGCTTGAACCGGGCAAGATGTTCCTGGTTGACACCAGGCAGGGCCGCATCATCGACGACGACGAGATCAAGTCAAGCCTGGCTTCGGCCAAGCCCTACCGAGCGTGGAACAAGAACTTCATTAATTTGGGCGACCTGCCAGAACGCAACGTGCCCCATCCCATTCACGAGGCCCTCGTTCCGCAGTTGGTCGCCAACGGTTTCACCCAGGAAGAGCTGGAGCTTCTGGTTGAGCCGATGGTTCGCAGCGGCCAAGAGAGCATCGGCTCAATGGGTACCGACACTCCGCCGGCCGTGCTGTCGAATCGTCCGCGGCAACTGTTTGACTATTTTGCTCAGCTGTTCGCCCAGGTCACAAACCCGCCGCTTGATTCCATCCGTGAAGAGCTGGTTACCAGCGCCACCAGCACAATTGGGCCGGAAGGAAACATCCTCGACCTCAACGCTCAGTCCTGTCGCCAGATCCGACTGCCCTACCCGGTGATCACACGAGACGAGCTAACCCAGATCATCCACGCCAACGACGAAGGGGACTTTCCCCACCTGAAATGCAAGCCAATTCGGGGCCGTTACGTGGTTGCCAAGGGCGGTGAGGGTCTGCGCAAGGCGCTTGAAGAAGTAAGGCAGCAAGCATCCGATGCCGTCCGTAACGGGGCGTCAATCATCGTGCTCAGCAATCGTGACGCCACCGCCGACCTCGCGCCCATCCCGTCGCTGCTTCTAACCGGAGCGGTTCATCACCACTTGGTTCGGGAAAAAACCCGCACCCAGGTTGGGCTTGTGGTTGATGCCGCCGACGCCCGCGAAGTGCACCACTTCGCCTTGCTGGTTGGCTATGGGGCCGGTGCCATCTGCCCGTCACTAACCATGGAAGCCATCGAAGACCGGATTGCATGGGATCAATCAACCGCCGACCCGGCGGTTGCCAGACACAACTATCTGAGGGCCGCCTCCAAGGGCGTAATCAAAGTTATGTCCAAGATGGGCATCAGCACGGTTGCGTCATACACCGGCGCTCAAGTCTTTGAAGCGCTGGGGCTTGGCCACGAGCTGGTTGATGAGTACTTCACCGGAACCACCTCGAAATTGGGTGGCATTGGTCTCGACGAAATCGCAGCCGACTGCACCGAGCGTCACCGGCGGGCGTTTCCTGACCGGCCCGAGTTGGTTGCTCACAGGGAACTGGTTTTGGGGGGTGAGTACCAGTGGAGGCGTGAAGGCGAATTCCATCTGTTCAACCCTCGTACGGTGTTCAAGTTGCAGCACGCCACCCGCAACAAGCGGTTCGAGATATTCAAGGAGTACACAAAGCTGGTTGACGATCAGTCTGAGCAACTGGCAACACTTCGAGGGCTCTTTAGCCTGAAGCCAGCGGGCCCGCCGGTGCCACTTGAGGAGGTTGAGCCAGCGTCCGAGATTCTCAAGCGGTTCGCAACCGGGGCAATGAGCTATGGCTCAATCTCCCAGGAGGCTCACGAAACCCTTGCCGTTGCCATGAACCGGCTGGGTGCCAAGTCGAACACGGGCGAAGGTGGCGAAGACCCAGAGCGCTTCGGCGTTATGGCAAACGGAGACTCAAAGCGCTCATCGATCAAGCAGGTTGCGTCTGGCCGTTTCGGGGTTACGTCTCATTACCTCACGAATGCCGACGACATTCAGATCAAGATGGCCCAAGGGGCCAAGCCGGGCGAGGGCGGCCAGCTGCCAGGCAAGAAGGTTTGGCCGTGGATTGCCGAAGTTCGCCACTCGACACCAGGGGTTGGGCTCATATCGCCTCCGCCCCATCACGACATCTACTCAATAGAAGACCTTGCCCAACTGATTCATGACCTCAAGAACGCGAACCCGCAGGCCCGCATCCATGTGAAGCTGGTTGCCGAAGTTGGGGTTGGCACCGTGGCGGCAGGCGTCTCAAAGGCCAAGGCAGACGTTGTTCTGATCTCAGGCAACGACGGCGGCACCGGCGCCTCGCCGCTCACCTCGCTGAAACACGCTGGTGGCCCGTGGGAGCTGGGGTTGGCCGAAACTCAGCAAACCCTGCTGCTGAACGATCTCAGGGACCGAATCGTGGTGCAGGTAGATGGCCAGTTGAAGACGGGAAGAGACGTAATCGTTGCTGCCCTTCTGGGTGGTGAGGAGTTCGGCTTTGCCACAGCTCCGCTGGTTGTTTCTGGCTGTGTGATGATGCGCGTGTGTCATCTCGACACCTGCCCGGTCGGTATTGCCACTCAGAACCCCGAGCTGCGGAAACGCTTCTCGGGAAAACCTGAGTTTGTCGAGACGTTCTTTCACTACATCGCTCAAGAGGTTCGGGAGTATTTGGCGCAGCTGGGGTTCCGGTCAATTGCCGAGGCGGTCGGTCGGGCCGAATGCCTGGATCGATCTGGCGCGATAACGCACTGGAAAGCATCCGGGCTTGACCTGTCGCCCATTCTCCATGTTCCCGAGATAGCCGAGGGGGCAGCCCGGCTTTGTGTGCAGGGCCAGGATCATGGCCTCGAGAACGCGCTTGATCAGACCCTCATATCCGACTTCGCCGAATCTCTCAGCCGCGGTACCGCCGCCAGGAGGTCCTACAAGGTTCGCAACGTGAATCGCACTATCGGAACCATGCTCGGCCACGAGCTCACCAAGCTCCACGGCGGTGAGGGCCTGGCCGACAACACCATCGAGATCGACCTCACCGGCTCGGCTGGCAACTCGTTCGCGGCATTCGTGCCAAGTGGGATCACGCTGCGGCTGGAAGGAGACGCCAACGACTACCTGGCCAAGGGCCTCAGCGGCGGCAGGGTTGCGGTGTTTCCTCCCAAGCAGGCCGTCTACGTTGCCGAGGAAAACATCATTGCCGGCAACGTCATCTTGTACGGAGCCACCAGCGGCGAGGCCTACATCCGGGGGATCGTTGGCGAGAGGTTCTGCGTTCGCAACTCAGGAGCCTCAGCGGTTGTGGAAGGGGTTGGCGACCACGGTTGTGAATACATGACGGGCGGAAGGGCTGTGATCCTTGGGCCAACCGGGCGCAATTTCGGAGCTGGAATGTCTGGCGGGCTGGCGTATGTATATGACCAGGACGGAAGCTTCGTTTCCCGGGTCAACCGCGAAATGGTCGAGCTTGACCCGCTTTCGGCCTCGGACCAGGAAGAGCTGAAGCAACTGATCTCCAACCATCTCAACGAAACAGGCTCTGCCGTTGCCAGCCGGATTCTTTCGGCCTGGCCCCGCGAGATTGAGCGTTTCGTCAAAGTGATGCCCTCTGAGTACAAGCGGGTGTTGTTGGCCATGGCGCAGGCCGAGGCCGATGGCACCGATCCGGTTGCCGCGGTAATGGAGTCCACCCATGGGTGATCCAAAGGGCTTCCTCGTTCATGACCGGGTCGTTCCGGGCCGTCGGGCCGTGCCAGTAAGGCTGACCGACTGGAAGGAAGTGAACCGACCCCTCAACGACGACGAGCTGAAAGAACAGGCATCCAGATGCATGGATTGCGGCATCCCGTTCTGCAACGAGGGCTGCCCTCTCGGCAATCTAATTCCCGACTGGAACGATCTGGTCTATCGAGACCAATGGCGTGATGCCGCCGAGCGCCTTCACGCAACCAACAACTTCCCCGAGTTCACCGGCAGGCTCTGCCCCGCCCCTTGCGAGGGTTCTTGTGTAACGGGAATCAATACCGACCCGGTAACGATCAAGAATGTTGAGCTGGCAATCATCGACAAAGCCTGGGAGGAAGGTTGGGTCGTGCCAATCATTGCTTCCAAGCCGACGGGCAAGAAGGTGGCAGTAATCGGCTCTGGCCCAGCCGGGTTGGCCGCCGCGCAGCAGCTAACAAGGGCGGGCCACTCGGTGGTGGTGTTCGAACGAGCCGACCGCATCGGCGGTTTGCTTAGGTATGGCATTCCCGAATTCAAGATGGAGAAAGCCGTTCTGGATCGCCGGTTGGATCAGATGACTGCCGAAGGCACAGAGTTTCGCACCTCCGTATTTGTTGGCGGCCCCAAACGAGACAGGCATTCTGTGCCGGTGGCCGAGTTGCGGGCGGAATTCGACGCACTCGTGCTTGGCGGCGGAGCAACCGACTGGCGAGACCTGCCGGTGCCTGGCCGGGAACTTGTTGGGGTGCACCAGGCAATGGAGTATCTGCCGGGGGCCAACAAGGTGCAGGAAGGCGATCTTCAGACTCCACCGATCTCTGCCAAGGGCAAGCACGTCATCATCATCGGAGGTGGTGACACCGGGGCCGACTGCCTGGGAACAGCTCATCGTCAAGGAGCCGCTTCCATCAAGCAGTTCGAGATAATGCCCCGTCCGCCAGACGAACGATCTGAGCGCACGCCTTGGCCGCTGTTTCCGCTTCAGTACAAGGTCACTTCGGCTCACGAAGAGGGCGGTCAGCGGGTTTTCTCTGTCAGCACCACCGAGTTCGTTGGCACAGATGGAAGGCTCACCCATCTCCGGGGCAACCAGGTTGAGATGGGCGAGGTTGAAGGCCAACCAGGTTTTGTTGCCGTGCCGGGCACCGAGTTTGAGTATCAAGCAGACCTTGTGCTTCTGGCGATGGGTTTCGTTGGCCCCGAGCAGGGCGGCCTGCTCGAGCAGCTGGGCACCGCGGTTGACCAGCGGGGCAACGTGTGCCGCAACAGCAACTGGCAGACCTCTGAAGAGGGAGTGTTTGCCTGCGGAGACATTGGGAGAGGTCAGAGCCTAATTGTGTGGGCCATCGCTGAGGGCCGCGCTTGTGCCGCCTCGGTCGACGAAAGCCTGATGGGGCAGACCCTTCTGCCAAGTCTCGTGCGGCCCACTGACCGCCCAATGGCCTGATTGGGAGAGTCATCCGGCCCCCGTGCGACCGACGAATAGGTAAAACGACTCAAGAACTCCGCCGAACCTGCCGATGTCCTGATTTAGATGCTTGAACACGCATCATGCTTTCGGAGACCTAGGGAGCCGCAAATGACTGCACAAGCCACAATCAGCCCCAAACCGCCAGTTGACATCAGCCGCTACGCGGACTATCTGGAGCAACGGAGGTTGGCTACCCAGGCCTCAATTGGGGCTGCGCTGGAAAAGGCCAGACGGCGAATTGGCCTCTCCCTCGAAACAGCAGCAGCAGAGCTGCGGCTGACAGAGCGAAATTTGGATCACTACGAGGCAGGCATCCGCACGCCGTCGCCCGGCATGTTGCTTGAGATGGCCGACCTGTACGGCACCAAGGTGGAGGCCTTTGGCAGGCGAGACCCGGCGCCCCGGCTGCCCCCTCACATCGACTACGAAAGTGAGACACTTTGGATTGGCTGGACGCCGATCTCGCTGAGCGCCGGGTCAGCAGACAACGCTCATGTGATTCGTAGTCTTGCCGCCGCCATTCGCTCGATGCGGTCGCTCAGCGAATCGAAGCCCGTGTATCTACGTGAAGCCGAGATTCCACTGATTGCCAGCCTCCTCGACCTCGACGATGTAGACCTGCCAACTGTCCTGATGAAGTTCCTGGGCCTTACCTACATCGAGAGTGAAGACTTGGTTCAGGCGATGCGAGCCGACGACCTTGAAACTACCCGGGCTTCTTGACCTCTTCGATCAGCCCTTCCAGCAGCATGCGATACAGAGATGAACAGACTCGAAATGCGCTGGCCTGTGTGGTGTTGATCACCTCGGCCACAGAGCGGCGTCCGTCGAGCAGGGACAGGTAGCGCCACTCGTCTGCGGTAACCAGCCGTTCCTGGCTGGCATCAGGAAGTTTGTTGCTGAGCTTGAATGCGGCTGAGGTATTCGGGATACGCACTGCGATCTGTGACCAGATCTCAAGCCGTCGCTGAGCTTGGTTGATCAGCTCAACCGTTGGCTCTGAGAACCGGGGCCCTACCGGATGGGTTGCGCCATCTTCAAAGACGAAGCTGTCTTCGCTTGGCACCAGCAGCTCAAAGAGCAGATTCAGGTTGTGCTCGTGCAGAAGCCTTTCGAGGGCATGCCCGCCGTCGGAGCTGCGGCCGGCAAGGGTGGCGGCAACGTCTCCCTCAGTCGACAAGAGAACGTCGATCTCAGAAATTGTTCCCTCTCCGCCTCCGAACAGAACCGAGACGGCGTCTGCTCCGACAGCAGTCAAAACAAGGTAGAGCTGGCCCTCGTTCAGCCATATTTCGTTTGCGTCACCTATGCGGAGAACACCGCTTCTGGCGTTCTCCGCGAGGGACCCGAGGACTGAGTGGAGCGGCAAATCGCTCAATGTTCCGCTTAAAGCTTCTTCTGGCATCTCGGAAAGGTACCTCAAGGTCGGGATTCACTGGCCGATGTGTCATGGAGTCGGCTCGAACCTGTGAGAGGGTCATGTTCCAGAATCTCAAACTTCGCACCAAACTCGTGGTAATCGCAGCACCGCCTTTGCTGGTGTTGGCAATGATAGCGGCCTACAGCGTATTGCTGAGCAGGGGCGCTGCCACCTCGGTCACTGAGCTAAGCGGTGACATCCGCACGCTTGGTATGGTCGCACTGGCTACTCTGCTGCTGAGCGCACTTACCGTTCTTGTAATCGGTCGAACGATTACCGACCCGATCGAGGACATCTCGCTCGCAGCCAGGGAGCTGGCCGAGAACCGCTTGCCCCTTCTGCTCGAGACCCTTCAGAACCCGGGGGCAGAAGCCCCTACGTTCGAACCGCTGACTGGCGGCAAGAACGACGAGATGGCGGCCCTCGTTGCCGCCCTGAACTCTGTTCAGGAAGGCGTGGCCGATGTTGCGGTTCAGCAGCGGGCAATCGTGCGTGAAGGTCTCAGCGATCTTGTTGTGAACCTGGCCAGACGAAACCAGAGCTTGCTTGACCGCCAAATCGAACTGATCGACCAGCTTGAGGCTGCCGAGCAAGACCCAGACCGGCTGGAAGACCTCTTCGGCTTGGACCATCTGGCCACCCGGATGCGCCGAAACGCCGAGAGCCTCTTGGTTGTTGCAGGCGCCGAGCCAGCGCGTCGCCGCGGCGGCCCGGTGGCAATCGCAGATGTTCTGCGCGTCGCGATGAGCGAAATCGAAGACTACCGGCATGTGAACCTGGCCTCTGTTGAAGAAGCCTTCATAGGCTCGCAGGGTGCGGTGGACCTCGCCCACCTGTTCTCAGAGCTGCTGGAAAATGCAACTCAGTTCTCGCCGCCAGACAGCCCGGTCGACGTAAACGGCAACCTACACCCCGACGGGTCCTACCTGATTTCGTGCGTCGACCATGGCATTGGAATGACGGCCGAGCAACTGGCAGCAGCCAACAACGTGCTTCAGAATCCCCCCGAGCTTGGCTTCAGCCTCACCCGTTCACTTGGATTCATCGTTGTTGGCCGCCTGGCCAGACGCCTTGGAGTTGCGGTTGAGCTAACTCACACCGCCGCAGGCGGAATCACCGCCATTGCCGAAGTACCTGCGACAGTCTTAGCTGGTGGCGCCCCCCTTGGAAGTGCACCAGCCGCCATTGGCGGTTCTCCTGCCCCTACCGAGGCAGCGGCGGTTACGCCACCCCAGCCTCCCCAGGCGCCCGCACCCGTACAGGAACGCCCGGCTGCGGCCGTGCCCCAAGCCGCGGCTGCTTTTGGGTTGCCTGCCGACGAGCCTGCCGGTTGGACACCTCCTGCTGCGCCCGAACGCGGTGCTAACCCCATCGGTGCCTCGGCTGAGCCGCTGGCCGCCATACCTGAAGCGCCAGCGTTCCCCGATGCTCCTGCCGCCTCCGTCCCCGCCATGCCAAGTGAGGCGGCTGTACCGGTACCAGAAGATCCTTCGCCGCCGCCGGTCGCCCCCCCAGTGGCAGAGCCCGCGGCGCCGGTGTCCGGCTTGCCAGAAGGCGCCCCTCAATCCGAGGCGTTGGCCAAGTTGCTTGGCCTTGGTCCCTCCCTAGACGAGCCAACCGAGGCTCCTACCCCAACGGTCCCAAGCGAGTCCAGCTCGATGATCTTTGGGCGACCAGTCGACGAGGAACGGCCAGCCCCAGCACCCGATGTACCGTGGTCTGCGCCGGTCTTTGACCCCAATGCGCTTGAGATCTCCCACGAACCAGTTCGTGAGGATGACCAGCCAGAGAAGCTTGAGGACGCAATCCCAACCGGGGAGAACTTCGAAGAGGGTGTCGGCTCGCTTCTGGAATCCGACGACGATCGCACCAGCGACGATCGCACCAGCGACGATCGCACCAGCGACGATCGCACCAGCACTGGCCTGGTGAAACGCGATCGCAAGAAGAATATGGCGCCCGCCAGCGAGGGACGTCCGGTAACCGCAAGCGTTCGCAGCCCGGATGAGATCCGCTCGATGCTTTCCCGCTACCGCAGCGGCCTCAAGGGCAAGCCGCTGGCCGACCTGGCCACCCCTCCAATGCCGGAGGCTGGCGCGCCAGACCCCGTGTCGTACGACTCGTTCAGCGCGGGCCCAGGCGATGCTGAACCATTCAATGGGGACGAGACATTCAATCCCAACGTCGTCGGAGACGACGACCTGGGCGATGCCTTCCAAAACGATTTCGATAACAACGGAGAGTCCCAATGAACGTCATGAGCACGCAGGCGAGCAACGTCAACTGGCTCGTCAATAGTTTCGTGGAGCGGGTACCAGGAGTTACCGAGTCGGTCGTTGTTTCATCCGACGGGCTTCCAATTGCCGCCTCCACCGGCCTGGACCGAGATGCAGTTGACCGCTTCGCGGCAGTCTCCTCCGGCTTGATCGGGCTTGCATACGGAGCGGCAGGCCGCTTCGGTGGGGGAGCGGTGTCTGAGGTAATAGTCGAAATGGAGAACGCCTTTCTCTTCGTCACGGGCATCAGCGACGGTTCGTTGCTGGCAACTGTGGCTCAGGCCGGGGCCGATGTTGGCTTGGTCGCATACGAGATGGCGGTTCTGGTCGAGAAGTGCGGAGCCGTTCTGACACCAGAGTTGCGCGCTGAGCTTCAGGCGGCGCTACCGCGATGAGCGACCACGCAAGCGGCGAGACGGCCTTTCGGGTCCGTCCCTACCTCCTGACGGGAGGCAGGACAAGATCCACGGTTGACCTTCCAATGGAGGCCCTGGTCCGCACCACCCCTGAGGGCCACGCCGCCCTCGCGGCCGCCGGACTGGAACGCCATCGGATCATGTCGCTGTGCGTGGACCAGCAGTCAGTTGCCGAAGTGTCGGCTCATCTCAAAATCCATCTCCAGGTTGCTCGCGTATTGGTGGGCGACCTAATCGACGAAGGTCTGGTAGCTGTTCAGACCGCCAACAACCAGCCCAGCCAGCGCCCCGACCTCCAGCTTCTGGAGCGGGTGCTCGACGGGCTGCAGGCCCTCTGAGGAAACGATGACGAACGTCAACCCCCAAATTCCGGTCAAGATCGTAGTAGCAGGAGGCTTTGCTGTAGGTAAGAGCACCTTCGTTGCTTCGGTCTCAGACATAGACCCGTTGACCACCGAAGCCGCCATGACAAAGGTGAGCGAGGGCGTCGACGATCTCGGCGATGCCACAAAGAAGCGCAGCACAACTGTTGCAATGGACTTCGGCCGAGTCGGGCTGAGTTCTGAACTGGTGCTCTACCTGTTTGGTACGCCCGGCCAGGACCGTTTCCACTTCATGTGGGATGAGCTGGTTCGGGGAGCAATTGGCGCGGTTGTGCTTGTTGACACCGGCAGGCTTGATCAGTGTTTCCCCGCGGTTGACTACATGGAACAAGCAGGCGTGCCCTTCGTTGTTGCCATCAATGCGTTCGACGGAGTCCTTCGTCATCATCCAGATGATGTGCGCGACGCGTTGGACGTACCGGTGCACGTTCCGGTTGTGGTTACCGACGCCAGGCACCGAGCAGCCGTGCGAGACACCCTGGTCGGTTTGGTGCGTCATGCCATGACCGTTGCTGCTGCTGTTTAGACCTACTCAAATTAGATCTACTCCAAACGGCGCGGCGCCAAGGAAATCCAACCCCTTCTCGACGAAGTCGAAGGACTTCGGGAGCCCGAAGTGATCAACGTTGCGCAGCGTTGCCAGCTCACCAGCTGGTAGCGCTTCGGCCAGCGGACCGCCAGGGCCCGCGAAGTCCTGATCTCCAATGATCACCAGCACCGGGCAGGTGATCCTGGCCACATCTTCTCGGTCCAACCGAGGTTGCTGGCGCCTGGCGAAAGCCAGCAACGCCTCCGGATCGTTGCCGTCTCTGTTGGCGAGGCTCTTGAAGTGGTTGGCAACCATGTCGTTCGGGTCGGCGTTGCCCGAAAGCGCGTTGACTAACGGGCTTCCATCCCGCTTCTCGAACAGCGTGGCCCCCAGCCCGCCAATCACGATTCGTCGGAATCGAGATGGCTCTTGCGCAGCCAGAGACAGGACTATGCGGGCTCCCGCCGAGTAACCAACCGCGTCGACCGCAACGTCTGGCGGCAGTTCGGCTGCAATCAGATCTTCAACCGCGGCGTATGCGCCCGGGTCGTTCGGCTTTTCTGCCTCGCCGTGGCCAAGCAAGTCGGGCGCAATCACAATCCTGCCTGCTTCGCGAAGAAGCTCGGTCCAGCCCGGCTCAACCCAGGTGCGAAGAGCCGAAGTGGTGAACCCGTGAACCAGCAGTACCGGAGGTTGTTCGGGGGAGGGGCTCATGCACTCCTGAGTAGGTGAGCAGAGCCGGGCTCGTCAAGCCGTCGAATCTTCACGAGGTCTGCGGTTCGGAAGCTGGCCTGGCGTTTGCTCCACGAATCGATTACCCCACGGCCTTCTGCCAGTAGGAAGAAAGTGGTGAGGGGGCCTTCTTGTTGGTAGGCGTCGACGTTGTCGATCTGCTCGATCGATTGATCGGTGAGGGTGACGGTGAAGCGGGCCATGGATACAAGAATAGAGCAGGGCCCCTGTGGGGAGGAAGATGAACAACCGTGTGATTTTCCTGTGGATTCAGGTTCTTATCCACAAGTTGTATCTTCAGGGGCGTGCCAGAGCCGCGCGTCGATGCCATCGAGTTGCCTCATCCAAGTCGGTTTGGTCAGGAGACGGCTGGATTCACGAGTTCGATGGAGGCCCACAATAAAGCCGTAGCTGTGGGCGCGCCCGGCTACGTCGACCCGACGTCTGGGTTGTACGTGATGACCGCGGTTGGTTTGGCGCAGCGGCCGTGCTGTGAGCAGGGCTGTCGGCATTGTCCTTGGGTGGGCGGGGAAGCCTAAGGTTCTTGTCATGGCTGAGAACACAGAGCGAGTCTCCCTTTCAATTGACGACGATGGGGTGGCAGACGTGCGTCTGAACCGGCCTGACAAAATGAACGCCCTTGACCCGGCGATGTTTCGCCAGCTAGTTGAAACCGCTGACTTGTTGGCCAAGGATGTGTCGGTGCGCTGCGTTGTTCTGTCTGGCGAGGGGCGGGCCTTTTGCGCCGGGCTTGACTTCGAGGGGTTTCAGGGAATGGCTGGCTCACCGTCGGGCGGGGAGATTGAGATAGCGGCGCTTCAGCCTGGCCGGATCACCCACGCTGCCCAGCAGTCTGTGTATGGGTGGACCGAGCTGGCGGTACCGGTAATTGCCGCCTTGCACGGCCATGCTCTTGGCGGAGGCATTCAGCTGGCGCTTGGTGCCGACATCCGCATCGCCGCACCGGGGACGAAGATGTCGGTGTTGGAGATCCGGTGGGGGCTCATCCCCGACATGACTGGTACGCAATCTCTGATCAGCTTGGTTGGGCTTGACGTGGCGAAGGAACTGACCTTCACGGGCAGAATGGTTGAAGCCAGCGAGGCCAAAGAGTTGGGCTTGGTCACCCATATCGCAGATGATCCCCGGGCCGCGGCATTTGAGATGGCAGCCGAGATTGCCCAGAAGTCGCCCCACGCCATCCGAGCGGCTAAGCGTCTGTTCAACAACGCGGCGAAGGTGTCAACTGCTGATGGGTTCGCGGCGGAACGAGCTGAAATTGGCAAACTGATTGGAAGCCCGATTCAGGCCGAGGCAGTGGTCGCCTTCTTCGAAAAACGGCCCCCAAAGTTCGCCGACCCCGCAATCCCAGACTGACCGCGTTAGCAGGCGCCAATGCAATAATCGACCACTAGGGGCCGGTGGTCGCTGCCCATGCTGTCCAGCATGGTTGAGCGCACGGGCTTCAGTTCGGGGGTTGAAAGTACATGGTCGATTCTCATTACTGGGATCCCGAATCTTCGGGGCCCCCAGGTGAAGCCGAGGCCTCGGCCGACTGCTTGGTGGGCATCGGTTAGGTCTCTGCTCATCAGGATTCGGAATCCCTTGTGATGAACGGTGGCGTTGAAGTCTCCGGCCAGAAGCATTGGCCCGCTTCGCTGGTTGACCGTTGCGCTCAGGTCAAGCAGTTGTCGGTTCCAGTCGTCAATTGCGTGGTTGTCCAGTGGGGTTGACAGGTGGACGTTTGTTAGCTCGATGGCTACGCCTTTCACGGTCACAGTGCCCAGTGCCATCTCGTTTCCGTCCACCACTTCCACCCGGAGGTTCTGGATAGGCAGCCGGGAGATGATGGCCAGGCTGTCGTCTCGCTCGCGCTCGCCGTCGCTGCAGCCGCCAACCACCCACTGGTAGCCCTCCATCTCAGGAAGCTCTTGCAGCTCTTCCAGCAATCCAAGCCGCGCTTCCTGGAGGAAGATGATGTCGGGATCCTCGGCCAACAGGGCCAACACAAGCCCCACCGGGTCTGGGTTTTCAACCAGCATGTTCGCGCTTGCTAGCCTCAAGTCGTATTGAGCAGTTGAGCTGCCGCCGGGGCCAAGCCTTAGGTCAGAACTAACCCAAGAGGCGTGCAGCAGCACCAGACCAATGGCGATGGCTGCAAGTGCGCGGTGCCTGCTGAAGATCGCATACGCAGCCAGAATCCAGGCGGGAGCGAGGGCGAACGGCGTGAGCCCAACCAGTCCTACGGAAAGCCAGTTTGACGCCGGGCCAAACCATCTCATCCACGCCACCACGCACATGCCGACTGCGGCGGCCCAGGCAAGGACCGGCAGGGCCTTGCCGATCACAACCCAATGGCAGCGCCAATCAGCGCCCGTGGATCAGCCACGCCTGCCAGGCGGTCGCCAACAACATCAATGAGGTGGGCGTGGCCGAAGGTTCCAAGGCCCCATTGCACTTGGTCAACCAGGTGCCCCCGGGCCGTAAGACCCTGGGCCCAAGGTGAGCCGGCCTCAACGGCAACGGTTAAAGGCGCCGTGGAAGACCACGTGTCGAAGCCACCTGAATCTGGCGCTGTTAGCGCAAACCTTGGAGCGGTGAGCGCCAGCCCAGGCTTCTGCTTGGCCTGAAAGAGGCGAGCAGCTATTTGCAGAACAACTTGGGGTTGGGCGTCGCCTCCCATGCATCCAAACACCGATCGCAGCGAGCCGTCGGGGTTTGTGGCCAGGGCAGGAGCGAGAGTGCTTGGGGGCCTTTGGCCCGGCTTCAGTTCGGCTGGGTGTCCCTCGGTCAGGGAGAATCCGATCCCTCGGTTGTGCAGGAAAACTCCAACCTCGGGAACCGCAATGTGAGCCCCGAACCCCGCCGCGTTCGACTGGATTAGTGACACACCCATTCGATCCGCATCGACGGCACACAAATAGATCGTGCCGCCTCCTGCGGTTGGGGGCCGCAATGCCGATGCGGTCTCGGATGAGATGGCCAGCCTCCGCTGCGCCAGCCGGCTCTCAGCAACCAGCGCGGCGCCGTCTGCACCGTCAAAGAGCACCTCTGGGCGGTCGAAGGCGGCCTGCTTGGCAGCCTCAACCAACAGGTGGGCCCAGAGCGGATCGTCTGGGTCTGGCGGAAGGTCTAGCCCGTCGGCTATGGCGGCCCCGGCAAGCGATATGTAGCCCTGCGAGTTTGGCGGCACGGTCCACAGGTTCTGGCCCCAAGCAGGCGCATGGGTGGGGGCAACCCACTGGGCGTGGTGGTGAGCCATGTCGGCCTCGTTGTAGAGGCCGGCCCCCAGCCGGATCAAGGCGGCGCCGAACTCTCCCTGATACCAGCCGTCTCGCCCGGAAGAGCCGATGGCTTCAAGTGAGCGGGCGATGCCGGGCCGCTTCATTACCTGCCCGGTTTGCACGGGGGTGCCATTGATCAGGTAGTCGCCTGCCCCTTCCAGGTTGGCCACCTCGGCTGCCATCCTGGCCAAAATGGGCGAGACGGGAAACCCTTCGGCCGCAAGCCGCTTCGCCGGCGCCAGAACCTCGTCCAAGCGAAGGGCGCCGAACCTTTCGTGCAGGGTGGTCCAGCCGTCAACACAGCCAGGCACGGGAACCGACCGGAGGTCTTTCCTGAAGGGCATCGACCGAAGCCCTTCTGCCCGCATGGCGGCGGCGTCTGCGCCAGCGCCTGCCCAACCTGATGCGTTAAGGGCGAACGGCTCGGCCTGGCCCGGCACGTGCACCAAGGCCCAAAGGTCTCCGCCAATGCCGCACATGTTCTGTGTGGTTACCGCAAGGGCCGCCGAAGCTGCGACGGCAGCATCAACGGCGTTGCCGCCCGCAGCCAACATTTCGATGCCTGCAACCGTTGCCAGATGGTGAACGGTGCAGACCATGCCCCTGGTGGCGAACCGTTCGTGTTCTATACGAACTGTCATTGCGGGGCCTCGTTCCATTCGCCCCGCCGCACCAGCACATCTTTGAGCAGTTGGGTGTCGTCGGTCATGATTGCATCAACCCCCAGATCAAGCAGTCGGTTCATCTCGGCCTCCTCGTTGATGGTCCAGAGGTGTACTTGAAGGCCAAGGTCATGAGCTTGGTCAAGCAGTTCAGAAGTGATCTCGAAGTCTCCGAAGCGGGGTGGGATCTGAAGGCACCCGTGGCCGGCAAATGCGTCTCCCGTGGTCTCGCCGGCAAAGAACGCGAGCATCTCCATCAGCCCGGGCGAGGTGCAGAGGTCTGCGCCAAAGCGGTGCTGAAAGGTTGCCACCCTGGTGTCGTCGAATGAGCCAACACCAACCCGATGCACCGCCTCCGCTTCTTCGATCAGGTCACCAAGGGGCTCAACCGCGTTGTCTTCCTTCGGGTCAATGTTGAACTTGGCTTCTGGGAATGTTTCCAGCAACTGGGCCATGATTGGGATCCCGTTGCCGCCGCCAAGATCGATTGCCTGCAAGGCTTCCCACGGCTGCTCTTCGATAGTGCCTGGCAGCCCGGCCAGGCGTTCAAGGTCGCCATCGTGGAACGCCACCAGCACTCCGTCAGAGGTGAGATGCACGTCGGTTTCCAGGTAGCGGTAGCCAAGCGACCAGGCATGCCGAAAGGCCGCAACAGTGTTTTCAGGAGCAGCAACCGAACCACCACGATGGGCAATGGCAATTGGGGTTGGTGTGTCCAGGTACGGGAGGGTCACGACTGTGAACGCTAGCCGTAGGGTGAGACATCTTGAGCAAGGAGTGGACCTCCGAAGAGCCCAGGGGAAGCTGTTGCCAATCAAGCGTGTAGCGGTTCTGCTGGGCCTCGGCAGTCTCGGGTTGCTGATAATGAGCTTGCACCAGCCTGTGTGGTATCTGGTTGGGCTGTTCCCGGCCTTCGGTTTCGGCTGGGCCTGGCCCGGCCTGTTCAACCTGTCTGTTGTGCGAAACAACCCGTCTGCCCCTGCTGCTGCTTCGGGCATCACCCAAGCTGGCGTTTACGTTGGCTCAACCATTGGGCCGGCGGCTGGAGGATGGATCATCCAGCAAGGCGGCTACAGCGCCCTCTGGCTGGCGGCCGCAGCCCAGCTCGCTGCCGCCGCTCTGATTGCAGTTGCGCTAAGGCTTCTCGTTCGCCGAGCCAGGGAAACCAAACTGGCGCAGAAACTGGGCGCCGCTAGATGATCCTGGACTCGTGGTTTGCCCAGTATTCGTCCTTCAGCAGCCGTTTGTAAAGCTTGCCGGTTGGGTGCCGTGGTAGTTCGTCTCGGAAGTCGACCGAACGTGGGCACTTCACGTCAGACAACTGCTGGCGACAGAAGTCAATCAGTTCCCTTGCCAGCTCGGGGGAACCCTCAACACCGTCCGCTGGTTGCACCACGGCCTTCACCTCTTCTCCGAAGTCCTCGTTGGGAACGCCGATAACGGCAACATCAAACACCTTCGGGTGCATCGTCAACACGTTTTCGGCCTCTTGGGGGTACACGTTCACCCCGCCGGTGATGATCATGTAGGCCTTGCGATCAGTGAGGTAGAGAAACCCATCGTCGTCAAGCTTGCCAACGTCGCCGAGGGTGCTCCAGCCCTTCTCGTGACGGGAGTCAGCGGTTTTCTCGGGGTCGCCGTGGTACTCGAAGGTGCCGCCGCCCTCGAAGTAGATGGTGCCCTCGCTGCCCACTGGAACGTCTTCGCCGTCATCGCCAACAATGTGCACCGTGCAGTTGATTGGCAGCCCCACCGTGCCCTTGTGGGCCAGCCACATCTCGGAGTTGCAGTACACAAAGCCGTTGCCCTCGGTGCCCGCGTAGTACTCGTGGATCACCGGGCCCCACCAATCGATCATCTGCTCCTTGACTGCCACCGGGCACGGGGCGGCGGCGTGAACACACATCTTCAGCGACGACACGTCATAGCCCTCGCGCACCTGATCATCCAGCTTCAGCATTCGAACGAACATGGTTGGAACAACTTGGGTGTGGGTTGCGCGGTATTTCTCCGCAGCCTTCAGGAAGCCCTCGGGGTCGAACCGCTCCATCACCACCAGAGTGGCGCCGTTGGCCAGCACCCCCATGCAGAAACGCAGCGGGGCTGCGTGGTACAGCGGGGCAGGCGAGAGGTAGACAGAGTCAACGTCAAGCTCGAACAGCAATGGCAGCATCGCGCCCACCGGATGGGGGCTGTCTTCAAGGGGTAGGAACTCGTTTTGAGGGAGTACTCCCTTTGGTCGGCCCGTTGTGCCAGAGCTGTAGAGCATGTCGAATCCGGCAACCCTGTTGGGAATCGGCTCATTCGAGTAGACCGAAACTGTGTCTTCGTAAGAGTCGTAGCCCTCGCTGGTTCCGTCCATCATCAGCCGGATCGACACGTTTGGCATCTGATCCACCAAGGCATCGGCCTGCTCCCGCAGGTAGTTGGAAGTGATGAACGCTTGCGCCTCGCAGTTGTTGACTATGTATGCCATCTCTTCAGTGGTGAGACGAGTTGACATTGCGGTGTAGATCAAACCTGCGTAGTGACAGCCCCAGGCGAACGACATGAAACGAGGGTGATTCTCGAGGCAGAACGCCACGTGGTCGCCGGCGCGAAGGCCAGCGGCATGAAACATCTGGGCCACTCGGTTCGCCTCGTCGTCAAGCTGGGCGAAGGTAATCACCTGCCCTGTCTCGGCAACCACAACGGCCGCCTTGTCTGGGTGGGTGGCAGCAAACGATCCTGGGTACATGGCGAGGAAACGTAGGGTTGAAGGGCCCGCTGAGTCAATCGCCAACTTTCATTGCTGCTCGCCAGCCGTGTAACGTTGTGCCGTGGACGGACGGCGACTGAATGCTCTGCTGTCTGATCCGGCGGCAACCCTAGACCGTGTGGCGGCTGCGGTGTCTGCCATCGGCCCAGACTTTCCTGGCGAGAGTGAAGTGGTTTCAACCCTTGATGAGCTGGCAGAGGGGGCTCCTTCTGATACCGAGGGGCTCTTGGGTCACGTGTTTGGTTCCCTGGGTTTCCGAGGCAACAGCGAGAGCTTCTATGAGACAGACAACTCGCTGATCCACCGTGTTTTGGAGCGACGCAGGGGCAACCCGCTAAGCCTGGCAATTGTTGCTGCTGAGATTGGGCGCAGGCGTGGGCTGGCACTGGAGCCAGTTGGCATGCCGGGCCATGTGCTGCTTGGAGACGGCTCTGGCCAACGCTGGTTTGACGCTTTCGCCGGGGGGAGAGAGCTTGATATGGACGAATGCGCCGAGGTGTTCACCAGGTTGTTCCCGGGTCGGCTGTTCGATGCCGGCACGCTTCATCCAATGACTGCCTTGGCCATCGCCACCAGGAATCTCCAGAATCTTCGTCTGGCCGCCATCAGAACCGGCCACCTTGGCTTCCTGGCCAGTGTGCTGCGACTGTGTGTGTCGTTGCCGGGATCAGTGGCACGAGACCAGAACGATCTGGCAAAAGTTCTGGGGGCGCTTGGGCGGTTCGAGGAGGCAGCCGAGCATCACGATCAGCTGGCCGAAATGCACCCAGCAGACGCCGACCATCACCGACGAGCGGCAGTCCGCCATCGAGCGCGCAACAACTAGCAGCAGCGGTTTGGGGCTGTGTGCCTGGGCCTCAGCGTTTAAGCAGGAACCCAATTTCATCTAGTTGATCACCGATAGTGGTTGTTTGGCCACGGGTGGTCATATGTTGCCCGGATGTTATTGGCCGCCACGATGTCGTTTTGTCTTCTGCTGATGCTCCGGATTCAGGCGGTTTGCCTGGCGATCCGGTAAGGGGTTCGACTACGTTCCCGACGCACCGCACAAGACGGTCCGGAATGACATATCAGGGCAAGTTTCGTGGACGATTGGTCGTAGCCGCGCTGGCGTTTGCTGCGGTCATAGCGAGCGTGGTGGGGGTTGGCGGCCGGTCTGGGGCCGCGGTGCCTGATGACTCAGGCGCGGCGCTTGTCGCGCTTCGGAACCTGCCTTCAGGGTCAGGTGAAGTGGTCGCGGCTCCTGATGGCTCCTTCTTCTTCACTGAGCCAGGCACGGGCAATCGGCTCACTCTTTTCCGGGCCGACGCCACTGGCGCTGTGGTGTGGTCGACTCAGGTTGGTTTCGGCAGTCTTTCAGAAGTCGCCGTTTCAGGAAACGGGACGGTTGCTGTTTCGTATCGATCGGATGGTTCGACAGTGAATCGTGGCCGGGTTGCTCAGTTCGATTCCGATGGTCAGTTTCGCTGGGAAGCTACTATCGGCACACCCAATAACGACGAGTCGGTGTGGTGTCGTGAGCTCGACACTCGACACCGACGCGACTGGGGCTGTCTATTGCTCTGGCAGCACTGACCGGGACGATTGGCTTCCGATCGATTTCCCGACCGGGGAGCAGGGCAACAC
>QIKW01000270.1 GCA_003231975.1 Acidimicrobiia bacterium | reverse complement strand
GCCATCGAGGTGCAGGGCTATGGCCACATGGCCCGCAATGTTCATCCGTTAGCTCCCTGTGAGGACCGAAGAACGGCGAGACCGTCAGTCGACAAGAGCGGCATAAACCTGAGGCTTGAGTTCGTCTCGGATCGGGTAGGCCGCCGACGGCATCAGCTGGGTCATGCCAATCACAATGAGCTCTTCGGCAGGGTCGATCCAGAACAGGGTTGAGGCCGCGCCGCCCCATGCATAGCTGCCCGGAGAGCCAATCACCGCTGCTTGTGACGTGTCGAGAACCACGGAGAACCCCAGTCCGAACCCGATTCCGTCGTACCTTGTCTCGCTGAAAACCGGTTGGCCCATCGATGCGAGGTCGCCGCCTGTGGCGAGATGGTTCTGCGTGGCGAACTGGATGGTTTTCCTGCCAAGAATCCTGGCCCCGTCAAGCGTGCCCCCTCCAAGGAGCATGAGGCAGAACCGGTGGTAATCATCCATGGTTGAAACCAAGCCGCCGCCTCCGGAAAGGAATGTCGGGTGGCTGCGAAAGGGGCTGTCCGGGCTGGTGCTGTCAACCTCGACCATGTCGTCTCCCGAAGCTCCGTCGGGGAGACCGAAGGGTGACAACGAAGGCACGGCGTAGCAGTTGGCGAATCGGTCGGCCTTGGCGTCTTCCACAAAGAAGCCGGTGTCTGCCATGCGCAGCGGATCAAGGATGTGTTCTTTGAGGTAGGCGTCGAGACTCTGGCCGCTTATCACCTCTATCAGGTGTCCGCACACATCGGTGGCCACGCTGTAGCTCCATTCGGATCCAGGCGAAAAGAGCAGGGGAGCGTCGGCCAGCAGCTCACACATCTGGGCCAACGAGTTGCCTGCGAGACGATCAATTCCTCTCCGGCGATAGATCGAGTCGACCGGGTGACGGTACATCCAGCTATAGGTGAGCCCCGCCGTGTGTGTCAGCAGGTCTCTAATTTCCATTGGCCGCTCGGGCGCCTTGGTGGTATAGCTGGCTGGGGTGCCGTCGACCCAGACCCTCAGGTCTGCCCACTCGGGGATGAACCGGGAAACCGGATCGGTCAGCTGGAAGTGCCCTTGTTCGTAGAGTTGGAGGAGAGCAACCGAGGTGATTGGTTTCGACATTGAGTAGATGCGGAATATGGAGTTTGCCTCGTAGCCCTGATCTGAACGATGAACTATCTGGCCGCCTCGACTGACCAGAAAGGAGAAACCGGGGTAGCGCTTCGTATCTAGGTAGGCGCCTGCGATGAAGTTGTCTATTCGGGCCAGCCTTGCTGGGTCCATGCCGTTCATTCCCTCATCCTGGCTCAAGTTACCTCGCTCGGTCAGATCGTTGGCTGGTCGGTCCCGCTCGGGAGCTGCTTGAATGTCATGATGCCAACGCTGAGAGTCATCAACGCCGCTCAGGTAAGCGAACTGCTGGAGCCGGGGCAGCTGCGGTCTGCGCTTGAGGTTGCCCTCGTCGCCCAAGCTGGCGGCAAGGCGAACGTCCCGCCCCGGATTGCTGCGGCCGCGCCGAACGGCATGGTGGCGGCCATGCCGGGCTACCTGGATGGCGTTGGCCTGGCAACCAAAATCGTTTCGATCTTTCCCGGCAACGTCGGCCTCCCTTCTCACATGGGGGTGATCGTCTACTTCGACGTGGCTACGGGGATGCCCCTGGCGTTGTTGGACGCCGAGAAGATCACCGAGGATCGCACCGCAATGGCAGCTGCCATCGCCACTGACCTTCTGGCCCGAGCCGACGCATCGGTGCTCACAATCGTTGGTGCCGGAGCCCAGGGAAAGGCTCATGTGGAAGCGTTTGGGGCACTCCGAGATTGGCAAGAGGTACGGGTTGTCAGCCGCAACCGCAACTCGGCAACCGTGCTGGCCGCCCAGGCGCGCACCGCCTTCACTCCAAAGGTAACCGTTGCCAACTTCAATGGGTTCGAGGAGGCAGTGCGAGGGGCAGACGTCGTTGCTCTGTGCACTCACGCTGCTGAAGCTGTGATCGACCCGGCTTGGGTGGGCCCTGGCTGCCACGTCAGTTCGGTAGGTTCCCAGGCCGAGCTACCGGTCGGCCTGGTTGGGGTTGGGCCGCTGGTTGTTGATCACCTCGGAGCGGTTACAACAGAGCCACCGGCGGGAGCGGCAGAGATTCAGCATGTGTTGCCAGACTCTGTGACCGAACTGGGTGCCTTAATTGCCAGTGGCGACGGCGGCCGAACTGGCTCAGATCAGATCACCGTCTACAAGAGCACCGGTCATGCCGTTCAGGACATTGCGGCCGCCCGTTTGGTCTATGACCTGGCGCAAGCATCGAGCGTCGGGGTGCTGATCGACCTCTGACGACTGTTCGACCGGGGAACCAAACCGGCCTGCTGGGCGTCGATGAGAGTGATGGAAGCTGCGTTGGTGATGATGTCAGGCGAAGCTGTAGTGGTGGAAGCTCCCTCAGTGGCTGCCGGGTTCGAGGCTCTGTACGAGGCAGAGTACGCCGCGATGGTGCGGCTGGCCCGCGGGCTGGTCGACACTACCGAGCAGGCAGAAGAAATCGTTCAGGACGCCTACACCAAGGTTTTTGATCGCTGGAACAGCCTGAAGGAGCCCGGCGGTTACCTCAGAACGGCAGTGGTGAACGGCTCTCGGAGTGAGTTGCGTAAACGGGAGGTGAGGCGACGGATCGGCCTTGATCGCCCGCTCGATTCCGGGCCAGACGAACGCGATCACATGGTGGACGCGTTGGCGAAGCTGTCGCCAAACAGAAAAACGGCACTCGTTCTGCGGTTCTACGCCGACCTCCCCGAGAAGGAGATTGCAGAGTTGATGGGCGTCCGGCCGGGCACCGTTAAGAGCACGATTTCCCGGGCCTTGGCCGAGCTGAGAAAGGAGATCGACCGATGAGCCGCCGCCGACGAGGGCCAAGGCAAGCAGAGCCAGGCCGGGATGAACCAGCAGGATTCGATCAGGCGTTGGGCGCGAAGTTGGGTCGGGCAGTCACCCGAACGGTCGACAACGCCACTGACGGCAGGCTGACCAAGCCCGCGATTTCGTTGATTGTTGAACGGGCCGAGGCGCAGTCAAAAGCTCGCCGCGCCCGACGGGCGGTGGGCAGCCTGGCTGCCGCCGTCGCAATCTTCGCCGGGGGCCAGGCAGTTTGGAACGCGCTGCCTCCGCCGAGCGGGCAACGGGTGGTTGTGGCCTCGCAAAGTCAGATGGCAGACGGATCGGGCTTGGAGGCTGGCAGCGACGGCTTGGACGGTGCGGGCCTCTGGGTGCCGCCCACTCCGAATGGCCCAGTATTGGATTGGGTGGAAATTCCGGCGCCTCCCATAGAAGGATGGACAGCGCAGCCAACTTCTGATGGTCGGGTTGTCGGCATCAATTGGAGCGACGATGGCGGCCAGCAGCTGATGATCACAAGCGACGGACGCAACTGGTCCAACGTCAATGCGCCCCCGGCGGAGGTTGCGGCGTTCTCGGTCGCCGGGCCCACATGGGTCGTCGTTGGTTTCCCGGGAGGCAGGGACATTGAGCAACAGGATGTTTACCTCAGCAGCGATCAAGGCGAGTCGTGGGATCGGCTGTCGATTGATCTTGGCGCAAGGCCTCGGGCTGATGAGTCCGTCGTTTCCGGCTCGGCGTACATCCAGGCCGCAGCCGTCTCAGGAGACAGAGTGGTGGTTTTGGCAACCCGGGTCGATGAGGAGACGGGACTGGCTGAGATTGAGACCGCGGAGCAGCTCTCTGCTGGCGAAGGGGCTGCGGGCTTTGCCGAGGGAATGTTTGAGACCACAGACATCTATTTGAGCGAGGGAGACGAATTTGAACTGGTTCTTACCGTCACCGGGTCTGATGCGGCCCTGGTTGCAACAGAGTCACAGTTCTTTGTCAACGTGTTCGGCGGACGGGCAGACCTCGCTGAGACAAACACGATTTTCTCTTCTGATGGGCGAGGGTGGGAACCCGCTTCTACGCCCGGTGACGCGATTTTTCCCCCCTCGGCTCGAGGCAGCGAAGCCTGGGTGGTGTCGTGGCAGGTGAACGACGGCCTAGCCATACAGAAGGTTGCCGAGGACGCCGATTGGGAGGTTGCAGCAGAGTTCGCGGGCCTGAGTCCGTTTGGCCCAATTGAGGCAGGCGTTGCCGGACTTGCGTTGGTGGCCCAGGCCACGCCTGAGCTTGAGGGTCCCCTCGACGCCGAGCCTTACGTTGAGGGCTCTCCCGAAACGTGGCTCGGCTGGTCGCCGGACGGGGCCAGTTGGGGTTGGCAGCCAACCACCGAAGCTTTCGGGACTCCAAGCAGTTCGTTTGTGGAGATAGCAATCGGAGGCGGGTTTGTACTTGCCCTGGTTCAGGGCACTGGTGCTATCGACCCCACCGCAGGCGGCCCCGCCGAATCCGGGTTTGCCGCGCCGGGAAGCCGTTGGTTCCTGGCAGAAGTGAGAAATTAGGGCACGGATTTGGCCTTGGATCAGACCTTTTTGGGCCAGAATCCTCAAGTTGGTTGACGCAAGAGGCATTTCACGCGTAGGGTTTCAGCGCTGGGCTGTAAGCGCTTTCAGCCCCGGAGAAGGATGCCCGACATGTCACATGCCCCTCGAAAGTTCTCACGTCTGTTGGCGATTCTGTTCGCCTTCACTTTGCTGGCTGCCGCCTGCGGAGGCGACGACGGTGATGGCGAAGGAGCCGGATCTGAAGAAGGATCTGGATCTGAAGAAGGATCTGGATCTGAAGAAGCAGCTGGCGGTGATGCCGCAGCCCCATGCGACGGCAACATTGATGGCCCGGTAACTTTGACCCTCACATCTCACGGCTCTGGCGACGCCTACACAGGTGCTGTTGCCGACTTCAACGCCGGGCCTGGCACTGAACTTGGCGTAACTGTTGAACTTATCGATCTAGGCGAGGCAGGCTATGAAGACTTCATCGTGGCCGCCGCCGCATCCGGCGACCTTCCCGACATCATCGACATGGATGGCCCGTTCCTTTACAACTTTGCCTGGAACGGCTTTGTGCAGCCCCTTGGAAACTGCGTGCCAGACGGGTCACTTGATGACTTCCTGCCATCCATAATCAGCCAGGGCACATACAACGGAGAGCTCTACTCACTAGGAGCGTTCGACTCGGGAATGGGAATCTGGGCCAAGAGGTCAGTTCTTGAGGCGAACGACATCCGCATCCCCGAGACTTCTGAAGATGCTTGGACCGTTGATGAGTTCGACACCATCCTCCGAACTCTGCAAGACAGCGGAATTAGCTCTCCCCTCGACATCAAGTGGTTCTACGGGGCAGGCGAGTGGCGGCCATACGGATTCGCCCCCATCATCCAGTCAGCCGGTGGCGACATAATCAACCGCTCCGACTTCCAGAGCGCCGAAGGGGCCCTCAACGGTCCTGAAGCTGTTGCCGCCATGACCACTTTCCAGACCTGGGCCCAAGATGGTCTGCTCGATCTGGAAGCTGTCGACGACACCCCGTTCATCGAAGGCGATGTGCCACTGTCTTGGGTTGGTCACTGGATGTACGGAGCCTACAAAGAAGCCCTTGGTGACGACCTCGTCCTGGTTCCGCTGCCAGACTTCGGTACCGGATCCAAAGCTGGAATGGGCTCTTGGAACTACGCAATGGCTACAGGTGATGCAGATCCCGACGCAGTCTGGGCCTTCATCGAATTTGTAACCAGCCCCGAGCAGGTCAAGATCATTGCCGACGCTGAGAGCGCGGTTCCCGCACTGCGCTCGGTTCTGGCCGCCGACCCAACTTTCCAGCCTGGGGGAGACCGCTACCTCTATGTTCTGAATCTTGAGGCAGCTCCCGACATTGCGTTCCCTCGCCCGGCAACCCCGGCATACGGAGCCATTCGAGACGCCTTCTCCGACGCACTTGCAGACATCGTTGCGGGTGCAGATGTTCAGGAAACCCTCGACAAGGCCGTCGCCGAGATCGATGCTGACATCGCAGCAAACGACGGCTACCCCACGCAGTAACCCCAAGAAATCCGGCACCTGCCCAAGGGGCAGTTAACCGCTACCCCAGCGTCGCTTCCACCTGGGTAGGTGCCAACATCGCTTAACAACAAACCGTCTCCCCTCTGAAAGGACCGTCAGATGACGGCGCCCGCCGCCACCACTGGAGATCTGGAGCCAAGCTCGCCTGAGCCGCAGTCTCGCGAGCGAGAGTCGCGCTTCTCAGCAGGCATCATCTTCTCGCTTCCTGCCGCGTTGCTGCTCACCCTGTTCATGGTGATCCCGTTCGGGTTCGCCCTCGTATTGTCTTTCACCAACCGAAAGCTGCTCAGTCCGCTGGCAACTCGTTGGGTCGGATTCGACAACTACGTCGATGTCTTAACCGATTCGGGCTTTTGGGGGGCCATTAAGAACAACCTGGTCTTTTCGATAGTCACTGTCCCGGTCCAGTCCGCCCTTGCCCTGTTGCTGGCCATCCTGGTCAACCAGAAGCTGCGGGGCTCGGTATTTTTCCGGGTGGTCTACTTTCTGCCAATCACGTTCTCGCTTTCGGCGGCATCCATCATCTGGCTGGTTCTGCTGAACCCGTCGGGAATGGTCAACACTGTTCTTGAGGTCTTCACCTTCGGCGCCTTCAGCCCGGACTGGTTGAACAATCCCACATACACGATGGCCGCCGTGATCTTGGTTTCACTGTGGGCCAGTGTTGGGTTCCAAATGGTCATTCTGTTGGCCGCGCTTCAAGACGTGCCACGCGTTCTTTATGAGGCAGCGTCGGTTGACGGGGCTTCAGCTTGGGGGCAGTTCCGCAACGTCACCCTGCCGGGAATCCGCCATCAGCTTTTCTTCGTTATCACCATCACCATGATCCTCTCGTTCCGCCTGTTTGACCAGGTCTGGATCCTGCCGCCAAGGCCAGGCGGTCCAGTGGATGCGACCAACACCATCATGGTCGAACTGGTCGATACCGGCTTCGGGGCAGGCCAGGTTGGCAAGGGGTCAGCCATTGCCGTTCTGTTCTTCTTGCTGGTGCTGTTCCTCACAATTTTCCAACGACGATTCGAACCGAAGGATCTATGACCGCAGTTGCCGCGGCTGTTGCGCCGCCGAAGTCAAAGGGCATCAAGAAACGGGTCTGGCCCTCCTATGTTGCCATGGGGTTGTTCGCCATCTTCTTCTTGTTTCCGGTGGCAATCATGGTGATCGGATCGCTCAAGGCAGACGAGGTTGTGATCAGAGACCAGACGTCGCTGGCTGCGTTCAACCCCAGCCCGTTCGAGGCAGGCTCCAACTACGCATCAGCAGCCGACACTGGCAACTACTTCACCTCGCTGCGTGTCTCAATGATTGTTTCCACCGTCATTGTTATCGGAGGAATGTTTGTCAACAGCCTGTTCGGGTACGCCCTCGCACGGCTGAAGTTCAAAGGACAACGATTCCTTCTGGGGCTGGTGGTTGCCCTCATCATTATCCCGTTCGAAGCGCTGGCCGTACCGCTCTTGCTGATGATGTCTGAAATTCAGTGGACCGACACCCTCCGGGCGCAGTTTCTGCCGTTCATCGCTCAGCCGCTCTACATCTATTTGTTCTATTCCTTTTTCAAAGGTCTTCCAAAGGAACTTGAAGAAGCCGCAATGATCGACGGGGCTGGCCCCTACCGCACCTTCTTCAGCGTCGTCTTTCCGCTGGCCCGCCCGGCGTATGCCAGCGCTGCGATCCTCACGTTCCTGTACTCGTGGGGTCAATTCTTGTGGCCGGTCATGGTCGCCCGAAGTGCGGAGGTCAGGCCCCTGCCACTGGGCCTCACGTTCTTCCGTGGTGTGCCGCCAGTTCAGTGGGCCGACTTGATGGCGTTCGCCACAATGATGGTGCTGCCAGTTGTGATCGTGTTCATCCTGTTCCAGCGACACTTCATCGAAGGTGTCGCCGGATCAGGGCTGAAGGGCTAGAGCTACGGGCTGGGCCCGGGCCGGACCAACCTAGTTGGACCGTACCGGGGCCAGAACCCGTCGTCGACCCAGCAGAATCAGGCTGCCGAGGCCGACCAATAGAAGGGCGCCGCCCAGCATCAGGGCACCGTTCATTCCGGTGAACGCCAGAATGTTGACCCCAACCGTTGCCGTTTCGTTCGCGCTCTGAGTTAGTCCGGGCACCAGCAACGGCGAGAGCGGAGCATCGTTCACTCGGTTGCCGCCGCTGCTAACTGCAACGTTGTCTATGGCAAGCCCCTCAAGAGCCATGACCCTGACCGTGAGCTCCACTGCGAACGTGGCGTCAACCGCCAGGGAAGCATCGCTCACGCACGTAACTGTTTGACCGGAGGCGCTGCACGAAACCCCGGCTGGGGCGTTGGCTGAAACGAAGGTAAGCCCGGCAGGCAGAACGTCTGTCACGGTGATCGTGCCGTTGCTTGCCGACGGCCCGGTGTTGGTGACGGTGATTGTGTAGACCGCGTTCTCGCCAGCTTCGAGGTTGCCGTTCAGAGCTTTCTCAAGTTCTAGCTCGGCCAGCGGAACCCGGGTGAGGTCGAACGAGAAGTTGTTCTCTTGCTCGGGGTCGTCGGTTGGGCTTGTGACAGCGACAGTGTTGAGGATCGACGGCGCGGCAGCCCTCGTTGGCTCAACGGTGATTGTGAAGCCAGAGTTTGCACCGTTTGCCATGTCGATCGGCACCCCGCCGGAGCCGACGTATGTGCAGGTCACCGTGCCCGAGGCTTCGGTGCAGTCCCAATCGGGTCCGCCTGCGCTTACGAAGTTGACCGTTGATGGCAACACGTCAACCACTGTGACCGGAGCTACGGCGCTGGCCGGGCCGTTGTTCGCAACCGCGATGCTCCAAACGTTTTGCTCGCCAAGACGGAAGTCTCCGATGTGGCTCTTCACCACGGCGAGGTCAGCTTCAGGTCGGTAGCCAAAGTCAAGGTCCACTCGATCCTCGCCCGAGCCAAGAATGAGTGTTGCGGTGCCGTCGTTGGCTCCGTCAAGGTCGAAGGTTGCCACGTAGCCAGGAGGCAGGGTGGAGGCAATGACGGTTCCGGTGTAGGAACCGGCAGGCAGGTTGCCGACGGTGTAGTTGCCAGAGGCATCTGTGGTTTCGGTCCAGGTGTAGGTGGAGCTAGTGGCCGAGTCGGTCCATGTGATCTCAATGTCGACGCCTTCGATTGGGCTTTCGCCTGCTTCGAACACTCCGTTTGCGTTTGTGTCTCGCCAAACCGTGTCGCCAAGCGAACCGGTCCCGGTAACCGAGAAGTCCTGGTCCCTGTTTGATTCGCCCGCAGTGAGCGTCAGGTCAGACATCAAGTCGTTCCCGCCGTCGGCATCAAAGGTTGGGGTGGTGCCCGCTGGTAGCCCGGCGACGGCAACGTTGTAGTCCCCAGGGGGAAGATTCTCGAACAGGTAGGCGCCGGAGCCATCGGTGACTGTTGTGAGAACCATGTCGGCTCCACCGGTTGGGTTCGTCCATGTGAGGGTTACACCAACCCCGCCGAGGCCGGGCTCGCCTGCGTCCTGAGTAGGCGTGGCGCTTGCATCGGCGTCAAGCCAAACGAGATCGCCGATCTCACCGTCGCCGGTGTAGCCGAAGTCCAGGTTGTTTCGAACCGGGACAGCCTGGGTGAGGGTGGCAACCGCAGTGTCTGGGGTGGCCAAGCCGTCGAGGTCATATGTCTGCACCAAGCCGGGGGGCAAGGTAGAGACGTCGACCGCAACAGTTACTGGAAGGTCGAATGGAAGGTCGGTGAACTGGTAGGTGCCGTCTGGGGCAGTGGTGGTTTCGAGGTTGACAACCAGGCCTCCTGGGAGGGTGAAGGTTGCGGTAACTCGGATCCCGCCAAGCGGGACCTCGTTGGCGTCAAACACGCCGTCGCGGTTCACGTCTACCCACACAGTGTCGCCAAGCGTCCCTGTGGCAGAGTAGGCAAAGTCAACGTCGGTGCGATCCTCCGGAGCAGTCTGGCCTACGCCCAAGTTGAAGTTGCCGCTGGTGTGGGCAGAGCCAACACCGTCAAGGTCATAGGTTGGAACTTCGCCCATTGGCAGCGTGCCAGGGGTTACATCCACCCGGTACTGGCCATCGGGGAGCCCGCTGAACAGGTAGTTGCCGGAGCCATCTGTGGTGTCGCTGAACACCAAGTCGTCCGCGGTGGCGAAGGTGCCGTCGAAGCCCGCCCAGGTGAGGGTCATGTCAACTCCAACGAGGGCAACGTCGCCTGGCTCTGGTGAGGGTTCGCCGCCGGCGTCGGCGTCGAACCACACTTCGTCGCCAACGCTGTTGATCCCGACGTAGCCGAAGTCAACGTCCACATAGCTGTTGTTGGCCGTGGTCAGAATCACCCCGGCTGTTTCGTGATCCAAGCCCGTTGACTGGCCGTTACCAGCCTGAGGGTTGGTGATGATGGGGTTGTCTGCCAACTCCCAAGTGGGGGAGAGGCCCGCAGGAAGGGTGCTGCCCGCTCCGCCGGTTCCGGCAGGTGCTGCGAGGTTCGACGGATCAACGGTGACGGTGATCGGTCTGTTCGCAGGCAAGCCGGAAACGTTCCAGTTGCCGTCTGAGTCGGTGACGGTGCTGCGTACCTGCACAACGCTGTTCACGTCGGTCCAGCTGACGTACACGTTCACACCGGGGATGCCAGGCTCGCTTCCATCCTGCACGCCGTCTGCATTCAGGTCCAGCCATACACGGTTGCCAAGATCGGTGTCGAGGCCGGTGATGGTTACGGTTTCCTGGTCGTCCTCAAGTTCAACATCGTTGTCTGGGGTGGAGTCCACGTCCCACTGATCAGTGGTTGTGATCTGGGCGGTGTTGGTGATTGGGCCAACGGCGTTGACCTCAAGCTGGATGACAAGCTGCACGGTTGCGCCGCTTGCCAGGGTGCCAATGTCCCACGTTGAAGTGCCTGGGGTGAAGGTGCCTGCATCAATGGATGTGGTGCTGAGGTATGCGTGACCCGGGGCGAACACGTCGGTAAGGGTTACTGCGGTTGCGTCGCTTGGGCCCTGGTTGGTTACATCAACCACGTAGGTAACGATGTCGCCGAAGTAGATGGGAGCAGAATCCACGATGGCCTTGGAGACCTCAAGGTCAACTCGACGAACGATGGCGTCTGCTGAATCGCTGTCGGTGTAGCTGACGATGCCAGCACCGGTGTCGCAGCAGCCGAGTGCGCCGCTGGAGTCTTCACCGGTAACCACGGCGCTGTTCGTGTGCAAGTTGGCTGGGCCGGTATTGGTGATTGCGGTTGGAACGTCTGGCGCCAGCAGTGCTGCTTCTGGCACCGCGTCGAGAGTGATAGTGATTGTCTCACCGGGTCCGAGAGGTTGTGCTGGGCCCGAAACTGCGTTGTCCCAGGTCAGGTTCGAGGCGAAAATTGCGGGCTCGATTTGGGTTGGCCCACCGAACGGGGTGGTTACCAGGGCCGAGTTTGCAACGTAGGTCCAGCCCGCAGGCAGGAGGTCTCGAACGTCGACGTTGAAAGCCGAAGCTGACGGAGCGATGTTCTCAACTTGGATCAGCCACTCGAATGGCTGATCGAAGCGAGCGTCGGTTGCATCGTCGATAGCGGTTTTTGTGATCTGGAGCTCAGGGAACTGAACCTCAACGGTCACAACATCTGGCAATAGTGCCCCGCGGGTTGCCGCTGGCGCATTGCCGTAGGTTGGAACGTCGGGGTTCGTGATAGCCGTGCGGGTTGCCAGGTCAAGGCCGAAGTACGTGCCAATGTCGGCGGTGTTTGTCAGGTCCTGGCCCTGTGTTAGCGAGGCTGAAGGATCAAGCTGCACGTCGTAGTCAAGCGTTACCGCTCCGCCTGTTGGGGCGATTGGGCCTGTGATGGTCCAGGTGATTGTGCGGTTGGTGGTGTTCCAAATTCCAGCGGAGCCGCTGGCTCCAACGATGGTTGCGCCGTTTGCGGCGATCGCTCCGCCTGGTGCTACCAAAGGTTCAAATCCCACCGGCAGGGTGTCAACGACGGTTGTGTCGTTGGCTCCCGAAGTGCCAGAGTTGGTGACGGTAAGGGTGTAGCGAAGTTGGTCGCCTGACTCAACGTCGCAGCCGTTGGTTAGCCCGGCCGCGGTGTCGGTGTCGTTGGCGCCGAAGCGGTTGTTGCCTGCTGTGGAATCGCAAGGGCCAAGCGTGGCCCCTGATGCGTAGGTGACATCCTTGTCAAGCTCCAACTGGGGCTCAACCACCAGGATCGACTCTACGTCTGGGCCGTCGCTGATGTCCCAGCTGGAGCTGGTCGGGTCGTCATAGCCGGCAGGCAGTGACGGCGGTGACTGGTCAGGAACTTCGTCTGTGTTGTTCCACACCAAGGTGGCCGAGTTGTCGAGCGTGTTGCCGTCGGCTGCGTTCTGGTCTACATGGACCGTGTAGGGAACGGTGATGGTGCAGGTTGAGCCGTTGGCAAGAACGTCGCCAAGGAACCAGGCAATGCGCGAGCTGTCTCCTCCAACGCCGGGGCCGAACGTTTCGATGTCACCTGCCGCCAGGGCACCAAGGCCAGGGATCACCGAGCAGGCGCCGCCAAGGGCAGGAGTCCCGAAGCTGTCGAACGTGATGCCGGCTGGCAGCTGGTCGAACAGGGTGAGGTCATAGGCCCTGGTGTTGGCGGGCAGTGTGATCTCGATGTCGAAATCGAGGGGCTCGCCGATGGTTACCGTTGCCCGGTCTGTGGAGTCTGACGGCAACGGCTCAATGTCTTTCACAATGGTTGCCGCTGGCAGGTTGACCAGATCGGTGTCTGAATCGTTATAGGTGCGACCGTCTGCGAAGTTCGGATCGGCCGTCGCCAGGTTCGATCCGGTGATGGATGCGGTGTTCAAAAGAGTGCCGCTGGCGGTAGCTGGATCGTCCACCGCGGTTTGGTATGTGAAGCTACGGGTAACGCCGGGATCGAGCGAAACCAGGGGAGCCCAGTTTGAAGGCGTCCAGGTGATCTGGCGATTGGTCTGGCTCCAGACCCCGTTGAATGAGCCTGCTGGGCTAATGCCTGTGCTGGGAATCAGGTCGCCGTCTGCGATTGCGGGGACGCCGCCGGCCTGAAGCGGGGTTGTGCCAATGGGTACGTCATCAACAACGGTTACGTCGTGGAGAACTGAGCGGTTGGAACCTGAAGCGTTCGCAACGTCAATTCGGTAGGTGATGGTGTCGCCTGGCGCCACGTTGTTACCAACGGGGGAGGTGTGGCTCTTTGTCACCGAGGGTGATGGCTCAACCAGACGCAGTCGGGCGTTGTTACTATCCACTCTGGTTTGGGCCGTGCCGCCCAGATCGTCCCAATCGAACCGGCCGCGGTTGTTCCTAGTGGTGCCAGCCGCGCCGCTTGCAACCTGCACGTAGAACGTGACCGTTACGGTGTCGTCGCCGGATCCGGCCGGGTTCCTGTAGTCGGCAGGCAGGGTGTAGACCAAGGCCCCGCCAGAGCCAACGGCCGGGGTGCTGAGGGTGCCGCCACCAAGGGCGTCTCCATCAACATCAGAATCGGTGGAGACGACCGTTGGGGTCAGAACTTGATCGCTGCCGCCGAAGGCCGCAAGCCCCTCGAAGTAGGTGAGGCCCGTTGGCAGGAAGTCGCTCAGCACGCCGCTGTAGACGGCGGTTCCGTCGGGGATGGTCAGCTGGAGTTCGTACTGGTTGATCTCGCCGATCGTTGCCCGGTCCAGGCCAGCAGCGGGCGTGCCATTGCTTGGGTTGCCAGCTTCGCTGATACCGGAGGCCTGAGCCTTGGCCAGAGACGGGGCGGCGGTGAACATGAATGCCACGTCGTCGGCGTCATCGGTGTTGGATGTAACGGTTGGGTCGATGTTGTTGCGGGGGTAGTAGTCGTAGCGGCCGCCGTTGGTGTTCGGATCAGAGTCGGCTGCGGTGTCTGAGTTGAGCGCGGCCTGGTAGGTGCGCACGCCTGCCTCGTTGGTCCAACTCTCGTCGGCAACAACGTCGGCTGGAACTGTAAGGTCGTAGGTGAGCTGAGCTGGTGTCGCCGACGTGATCGTTGGCACTGTCCAGCTGATAAGCCCGGCCGAACATGAGCCGCCGGCACTGATGGCTGAAACGTTTGTGCAGGTGAAGCCGGTTGGAATTCGGTCCCAGACCTCAACGGCCAGGGCGGGCTCGTTCCCGTCGTTGGAAACATCAACCCTGAAGGTGACAACCGCATCTGCCTGAACCTGAACCGAGGTCGATCCACCGGTGGTTGATCCGTCAAAGTCGATTCCGTTCGGTCCAAGGTCAAGCGTGTTGTCTGGAGCGTCAACGTTCTGAACTCCCTTTGCCAGGTCAAGCTGGGGTTCGGTCCACTCAGCAGGCACCTCGTCTCGGTACTGGAACACGGTCCCGGCGCTTTGGTTGTGGGTCATCTTCTGGAGGTTGGCGTTGATGTCAAGTGCAACACCGTCGTCTGGCACACCAATCTGCACAGCAATTACCCAACGGAACTGGTGCCCGGGGTTGTTAACCGTTCCGAGGTTCCAGCGGAGGGTGGTGGCGTCAAATGTTGTTCCCGGGAGGTCATCGATCGAGGCGATCCTGGCTGCTGATCCGGCAACGTAGGTGTAGCCGGGAGGTAGGAGGTCCTGGATTACGACGTTCTCGTAGTCGATTGTGCTTGGAAAGCTTGCTCCCAGTTCGAAACACACGATTTCGCCAGGGCCGAAGCCAGTGGCAACGGTGTCTTGCCAGGTGATCGAGCCATAAGAAGCACCGCAGACCGCGCCAGTTACGTTGCTGCCGGTGGCTAGGGGCCCGGCCTTGGCCGAGATGCGCTTGTTGATATTTGGCAGGCTGTTGGACAAGCTGGCAGACGTGGTGTCTCCGTCGATCCCGCCGTCAGCCTCGTCGTCTGCGCCTCCGTCGTTGACGTGGGCGGCAACCACAAAGTCTGGCCCGGAAACCTCAGCCACATTGGTGACAGAGTCGCCAGCTAGAACGGGTTCTGCTGTAAGCCTGGCAAGGCCACCGCGGTAGTCGGTGCGGACCACAGCGTCGTAGCCAATTGTGATCGAAGAGTCGCTGTCCAGGTCGGCCAAACCTGGCACGCTTGTTTGGTCCCAGACGATCTCGAATCGGCCGGTACCGTACGGCCCGCCCGCCGCTATTTCTCGCACCGAGGTAGAGCTGCCAGCTCCGCTGCCTGCTCCCGAGCAGTCGTTGCTGTTCCAGTCTGAGCCGCCCGGGGTGTTGTCTGACCCAAAGCCGCCGGTGTAACAAAGCGCACTTGGCAGAAGGTCTCGAACCACCAAGCTGGTGAAGTCTCGGTACTCGCCAGTCGTGACCGTAAGTTGGTTCGAGATCACCGCTCCGTGGTTCAAGGTTCCCGCCGCGCTCTTCGTGATGATGATGTCTTCAGCCTCGGTCTGGAGGATGTCGGTGTCGGTGGCAACAGCGCCAGACGGCGTGTAGGTGCCGCTGGCAGTTGCTGTGTTGGCAATGGCGGGCGCACCGTCGGTCAGTAGTTCGGGGTCTGCGTTCAGCGTTCGGTCCAACTCGTTGGTCGAGGGGCCCGAGTTGTTGTCGAGGTTGCGGCCCTGATCCAGTGAGGCCGCTGTGGGTTGGCCACCAACGGTGGTCCAGGTGGTTGTGTTGGCCCGCATTGGGATACCGGCAAGGTACTGAACCGTGACCACATCGTTTGGCGCGAGGTTCCCGAGGTCCCAGAGAACCTCGGTGTTGGCCAAACCGCCGCCGATGCCTGCGTCGACGGTGTCAACCGAAGTTGGTGTGGTGCAGGTGCCTGCTCCTGTTGCCATCTGGCCCGAGCCCGCCCATTCCTCATCTGGGGCCGCCGCGGACTCTCGGAAAGGCACGTCGGTTGAGTTGTCGTCGCCTAGCGGATAATAACTAGCGCAGCCCAAGAACTCGAGCTGAGGGTCAAGCACGTCTAGAAGTGAGACCGAGTTGGTTGCGTAGTCCGGATTGTTACGGATCTCGATTGTGAATGTGTCTCCGGCGGAGCCGCTGCGGCCGCCGAAGCCGTTGTCGTGCACGCCGCGCAGCAACTCGCCGGGGCCGCTCTTCGTAACGCGGAACGCAATAACGTTCAGAGAGTTGGTGGCGCTGGCTTCGCCGTCGAAGTCGCCGGTGAAGGCACCAGTGGTTGGGCTCCAGTCTGGGATTAGGAATGCGTTCAGGGATGCCACTGCTTGAGCTGAGTTGGGAACGGTTGCGCCAACAGGAACGGTGCCGGAGCCAGAAGTGCCACCGGCGAAGTCTGGGTTGGTGTCGATTGTGTAGCTAACGGATGCGTTGGAAGCCGCAGGCAGGTCGCTGGTGTTTTCCCAGATGAGCGTGGTCTGTCCGGCGGTTGGGACGTCGCTCAGAATTGCAGTCGGAGCCGGATCGGCCGAAACGAAGGACACACCGGCAGGCAGCACATCCCGGAACGACAGGTTGTACAGATACGCAGCTGAAGACTGCGTGCCAGATGCGGTGAGGGTGTAGGTAACGTTCTCTCCAATGAGGGCCTCGCCGCCAACACTGTCTGACTTGGTTAGTGAGAAGTTGTCGTCTGCGGCAGCTTCGGCAGCAGGTGTTCCACCGACTAGTGGAACGGTAACCAGCGCAGCAAACACTACGAAGCTCGCAAGCGCGGCGGGAATTCGGCGAAACATGGTCGTCCTCTTGTTGGCGGCAGTTAGCCAGGCAAACAGCTCTGGCTAGGCCATGTTTCGGCGTGTGCAGGTCCGGCTTGAGATCAACCACGGCAACTGAGCCCAATGGCCTGCCTTGCTGTAGGCCATTGGGCCCATCAAGCAGAGATTCAGGGTTTGGACAGTGGTGTGGACAGTGGTGCCTGAGCTTTGGGAGCCCGGCTCTCAGGACCCCGCGAGGCTTCCGATGCAGAGAGCTGGGTGCGTCATCGGGAGGTGATGGTTGGCACGATCGACCAGGGTGAGCCTTGGGTTGGCGGCCGCAGCGATACCAGCAGCAGAAAGATCCGCGGCGTATCGCTGGTCGCCAACGGAGTCGTTGCTTCCCCAAACAAGCTCAGTCTGAACGGCGCTGCTTGTCAGGCCCTGAAGAAGGCTGGGCCAGTCTGGCTCGATCACCAGATCCCTGATCGAGTCTCGATAGGCAGGCCAGGTGTGTAGCGACACCGCCCGCGCCACTGGTATCGGAAGGCCAGGCTCGAAGGCAGCGGTTATCCATCCAGCAGCTACCCGATTCTGGCAACTCAGAGCGCAGACGCGCCTGGCGATCCCGGTGTCCATAACAAACAGCCTGGTCATGGCGCTGCCAGAGATTTGCGAGCTGGCGGCTGCGCGAGAGGAGTAGATCGGGGCGCCCCAGCACACAACCCGATCAACTACTTGTGGGTGCCGGCCAGCCCACATCAGCGCCAGTGCCGAACCCATCGAATGGGCGCCTACCGTCACCTTGGAGTCAAACAGTCCTAGCCCGCGGGCCAGCGTGTCCAAGGCATCGAGGTGAGCCTCTGCAGAAAAGCTGCGGCGCGAGGGATCCAACGAGCGGCCGAATCCCAGGAGGTCGGGCACCACCAGCCGGTTGTCTTCGGCCAATCGGTCATAGGGAGCGCCGAACAGATCACCGCTGGAAACAAGGCCGTGCAACAACATCACCGAACGATCACCTGAGCCGCCCGAGCGAGCGTAGAGGGGGCCGTGCATTCGCCCCGGGAGTGTTGGCGGCGCCCAGTTGGATACCGCGGCTGACCGAGCATGGCGCAAGCCCCACACCACAGGAGCCAGAACTGTGGCTCCTGTCCCAATACGCTTTGCTGCCACCACGATCAGCCGGGCACGTCGATTACACCCATCATGCCGAGGTCTTCGTGGTCCAGGATGTGGCAGTGGTACACGGTTCTGCCTGGGATGGCGGCGAAGGGGACCACAACCTTGACCGATTGGTTGGCTGGCACATTAATTGTGTCTTTCCAGACGCTCCCAAGTGTTTCATCGGCCACCAGAAACGACCAGACGTGAAGATGCAGCGGATGATCCATGGGGGATGTGTTGCGGATCTCCCACTCTTCGACTGTGTTGAGGCCAGCAGTGATGTCGGTGCGGTCGCCGTCGAAGATCTTGTCGTCGATTGTGAACGACATCATCTGGCCCCCGCCGCCGCCACCCATGCCCAGTTCCAGAACGCGAGACGCTGAATGAGCAGGCACGATCAAGGTGTCGGCATCAACAAGGCCAGCAGGAAGCGCGGCTGGGGCGGCATCTCCGGTAACAGTCATTGTGGCAACCGCCAACTCCTCAGAGCCCCCTCCTCCGCCCATCATTCCGCCGCCCATTCCCATACCCATTCCGCCGCGGTCGTATTCCAGGGCCCTGAATGCGTAGCTTCCCGGCTTTGAGGGTCTAACGAAGAACTCGGCGCGTTCGCCGGGAGACAGCAGAATTTCCGAGACCGAAACCGGCTTTGCGATCCTGCCCCCGTCGGTCGCCACGATGTGCAGGGGGTGGTCATCCAGGCCAAGTCGGTAATACCTGGACGAGCTGGCATTCACGATCCGCCAGCGTTCGAGCACCCCCGCTTGGGTGGTAATGTCTGGCTGCTCAATTCCGTTCACAAGCACCTTGTTGCCCTCGCGGCCCTGCATCCGATCCATGCCGCTGGCGTCCAAGATGCCAGAGCCTTCGCCGATTGGGGGGTCCGACAAGATCCAGGTTCGTTCGGTGGAGCCTGCCATTTCGGGCAGTTCATCGATCTGGTCTGTGATCACGATGGCGCCGGCCAGGCCGGCAGCCACTTGTGGAGCCACCGTGCCATGAGCGTGAGGGTGATACCAGAACAAGCCGCTGCGATGATCGGCGGGGATCTGGTAGGAGTAGGTGCGAGATCCGCCGGGAGGGACCCGGACGAAGATGTTGTCGCCGTTTCCTGATGGCGATACGTGCAGCCCGTGGGTGTGCAGATTCGTGTCGGCATCAAGCTGATTTTCCAGATGGATTGTCAGTTGGTCGCCGGGCTTGACTCGCAACGTTGGTCCAGGGGTGTTGCCGTTGTAGGTGTAGCCATACCGGGTGGAGTCACCCCAGGGGATGTCGTTTGGCTCGGCCCGCAGGGTCAGCTCAAGCCGACCGCTTTCGCTGCTTAGAACCTCAGGCTCAGCGAATGATGAACCGTTTGGGGAGACAGTGATTCTCCCAGCGTCGGGGTCGCGGAAACAGCCTGCCAGCCAGGCGCTGGCACCTGCGGCACCGACAAACCCAAGAAAGCGTCGGCGTGTGGGGTTCGGAGTTTGCATCGTGCCCAGCGTAAGCGACGACCGCCATGACATCGTTTCGGTGTGACCGACGGGACATATAGTTCTGTGTCGGGGCTCCGGAACCATGAAGACCCAAGCAGCCCAGCATCACCCCGACGCTTGGTGTTACGGGCGAAACGAGCAGGATTCGTCTGGCCCTGGGTAAAGGACCGCACTAAGGGAAGTGGTTCGGCGGATAGCCGCATCCGGCACCAGAACGGGATTGACCTCGTCAAATGCGGCAGTGACGAAATAGCCGCTGCCGTGGGGTTCATCGTCAGCGGGCGAGGAAGCGGCGGTACCAATTGCCAGCGCTATTACCAGCCCGTCTGGGTTCACCGTCGCCGTCAGGCTGGGTGTTTGGTCGGGAACCGGTGCTCCTTCAGCCTCAAGTTCAGCTCGATACCGCTCTGAGTCCATGGTGACGGTGAAGGAGTCCCCAACCAGTCCGATTGGCGTATCAGCCGGCTCAACCGACTCGGCGATGCTGACTGCGGCCAGGGCCGTGAGGTTGAGGTCCGGTGCTCTAATTCCGTCGGCAATAAACCCGGTGAGAACGTCGCCGAACAGTGGAGCCAAAGAGCGTCGGTCGTTCTCAGCGTTCCATGGCACCTCGGTCCACTGTCGGCTGCCCGAGTTGTTCGCCGCAATCATGAAGGAGGTGTCGGTGACGACTATTGGCGGGGCATCTCTGTTCGGTTCCAGGAAGACCACCCCGTTTTCGATGTCCATCACCCCTGATACTTCATCGATTCCTGCCAGGCACGCCAGGAACGGCGATGCGCTGTTTGGTATGTAACGGAAGCTCCATCTCGGGGGCACAACCGCCTTGTCCAGTCGCTCCACAACTGGGCGCACCGACGGTGCGATCGGGCTGGCGGTGCCACACGCTGCCAACAGCAGGGCGGCACTCGACACAAGCGCAACGGCGCGGGTGAAGGCTTGGCTCTTGAGCCCGGTCGCTGGGGATTTCATCGTTCGCGACCGGACCCGAGAATTGTTTTAGCTGATGTAGTCGTCGATGTTCCCCTCGAGCCAGCGTTGGCTGACAACGCCAGCCAACACGTCGGCGATGGTGCCATCGGGTGCGATGAAGTAGGTGGTTGGGGTGTTTTGCACCTCGTAGTTGTTACTGATTTCACCGGTTCGGTCGAGTAGGAAAGAATAGGTAAGGCCGTAGCGATCGATGAACTCGTCTACTTCTGCATTGCCTTCTTGAACGCTGATTGACAAGACTTCAAAGCCTTGTGCTTCGTACTTTTCGTAGGCCGCCCGTAACTCGGGGGCACTGGCGTTACAAGCTGGTCACCACGTGTGCATGAAGGTTACGGCTACGGGTTGGCCTCGGAAGTCGCTCAGCTTGACGGTGCCACCATCGGCGTCTTCAAGTTCGAAATCGGGCGCAACAGCGGCTGCCTCGTTGGCCGAGCTGCCACCCAAGAACACAAAGAGTCCGATTCCCAGCACGATTGCTGCGGTCATTCCTCCCCACGTCATCCGCTGCTTGCGTTGCTTGGCTTTTAGTGCAGCCTCGCGTCTTGCTCGTTTTGATTGTTTGTTGGCCATGCGGCTCCTTGTTTTTAGGCCTACGCCTTGTAGCGCACCCAAGCGCTCACAGCCGGCGATCTCTGCTAGCTCGAGAATCCTAGGACACCGCCTCGTTGGAAATGGCGCGGCTTGTCGCCTCACTGGGATCACGAGGCCGAGGGGGCTGAATCTAGCCCCGAACGCGATGTCCGCCGATGGGCTGCGATACTGCGAACGTGAGCGACTCCGAACTGGTCCGAGGACGGTTTTCCGTCCGCCGTCTTGGGATGATCGCTTTGGCTGTGGTGGCCGCAGTGTGGGTTGGGCAAACCGCGTTGCGTCAACCCGATCTGCCGGAGTTTGCGGCATCCGGAGAGCCGGTTGCGATGCCCGCCGAAGGGTCCTTCCCCGTGGCTGGGTTGTCTGAGTTCGAAGGTCTATTGGTCGGGCTGCGGGGCCAGCCGGTTGTGGTGAATATCTGGGCGTCGTGGTGCGCTCCTTGTCGGACCGAAATGCCGTTGCTGCAAAACGCAGCAGACACCTACAAGGGCCGGGCGGTGATTCTGGGGGTTGCGTCGAACGACGACCCTGAGGAGGCCCAGAAGTTCCTCGACGAGTTGGGCCTCACCTATCCGAACGTCTTCGACATTACGGGCGAGATTCGCGTCGCGCTGGATCTGACTGCGTATCCAACCACCTACGTGTTCGATGCCGACGGCACAATTCGCGCCAGGGTCAACGGCGGGGTGTCTGAGCAGCGCCTTGCCAGCCTTATTGAAGACGCCCTGAGGTGATCGACTACGGCCTGCTGTTCAGCATGATTGTCGGTCTTGGATTGCCCGCCTTTGTGATGAACTGGTGGCCTCTTTCCAGCCACAAGGACTCGGTCGGGTTCACCGATGTGGCTCTCGGCCCAGCGTTTGCAGGCCTGGCCGTTGGCAGACTTGTGGCCCTGGCCATTGACGATCCAAGCTCGATCGGAAGCATCTCGGACATGCTGATAATTCGTAGCGGGGTTGAATTCTGGCCTGGGGTGGGAGCCGCCTGCGCCCTTTTGGTGGTCGGCGCCAAGAGAGCTGGCTTTGGCTCGCTAACAAGAGTTGCCGACATCACGGCTCTCTCGGTTGTCAGCTACGCCGGTTATGAGGCGGCTTGTCTGTTTCGTGATGGCTGTTTTGGCCCTGAGAGTTCCGTTGGGCTGGTCCCACCCGGGCTGGGCGCCAGAATGTTGCCAATCGGTCTGTTCATGGCCGCAGGGGCAGCAGTGGCCGCGGTTGGTTTGCGAAGGTTGTCAAGAAACGGGGCGTCCGACGCCGTAGTTGTGTTGGCAGGTGTTGCTTCAGTCGCGGCCGTGCGGGCCGCTGGATCCGTCTGGTTGCCTCACGTTGGCGGCGGGCTCACACGTCAGCACCTCACCTCGATAGGCGTGCTCGCTGCTGCCGTGACGGGCCTGGTGGTCATCGGTCAACTTGCCCGTCAAGCAAACGGAAGCGTTGTCCAGTCGGTCTGAACGGCGAAAGCGATGGCCGAGCTGCGGGTGGTCTTGGTGTGCGAGCAGCGTTGCACGTTTGTGTTGCAAGATTGCAACTATAATGTTGCTTTTCTGTCTTTGGGAGTCCAGGCTATGATCTGTGAGCAACACCATTGATGCAAAGATGCAGCACCGCCCAGCCTTCTCGGTGGCAGGCACCGTGCCTCTCGCCGTCGCTGGCTTTGCCACCGCGCTGTTCGGGGTCTATTGGGATGACGCATGGCATACCGACAGGGGTCGCGACGAGTTTTTGAGCGCACCCCACCTGGCGCTCTACCTTGGAGTTGCCGTTGCGGTTGGCGTGGTTGTGCGATGGGGTTGGCATCAGCGGCTCGACGGAAGCCGCGCCGTGGTCTCCGGTCCCATTGGTGTCGGGGTGGTTGGGGCTTTGGTCACGCTTGGCTCGGCCCCCGTGGATGAGTGGTGGCACACCGCGTTCGGACGCGACGCGGTTCTCTGGAGCCCGCCGCATCTTCTGGCGCTGGTTGGAACCATTGCGCTCGGTTCAGGGGTTCTGCTGGTGGCGGGCCGTAGTAGTAGCGAGGTTGGGAAGCCAGGGATTCTGCTTTTGGCTGCGTCCGGAGCAGGCGTGATTGGCGGCTGGCAAGTACTGGTTCTCGAGTACGACACCGACGTGGCTCAGTTCTCGCCTCTGTGGTACCTGCCAATTATGGCAGCCGGCTTGTCGGCCGCTGCGTTGATGGTGCAGTCGGTATTGTTTCGCCGAGTTCGGTGGCCCGCCACCCTGGCCGGCCTGGCCTACACAGCGATGATGATCGTGGTCATCGGCCTTCTTCGGGTCACGGATTTTTCGCCACCGATCGTGCCTGCTGTTGTGCCTGCACTGGCCGCCGCAGACTTCGCTCGGCGACGCGGCTGGTCGGTTCTGACTCGGGCTTTATCACTGGTGGTTGCCCTATTCGTTGTGTATGTGCCATACCTGTCGGTTGTGCCAGGTGGTGTTTCTGTCACGATTGCCGAGGCAGCCCTTGGGGTGGCAATCGCCGCGGCGGCAGTGGCGGCAACGATTCTGTTCTTTGACCCGCTTTCCGCAGGCGCAGCCAAACCCGGAGCCCTGGCCGGAGGCGCCATGACTGTGAGTGCATTCGCCGTGGTGGTTTTGGCCCTGGCCTCTGTCCCGCCACCGGCCGCGGCCCACGACCCTGGGCAGGGAATTGAGGTTGCTGACATCGCGCTGTCGGCCTCGACATCTGGTCGGTTGGTCACAGTTACCGCTGAAAGTGCTGCCCCAGAGACCGAGCCGGTGCGAATCGTTGCCCGCCGGGCAGGCAGGCTGCTTGAGGGATCGTTGGCAGCCGACGCTACAGGGGCTTGGGTTGGCGATGTGCAACTTGACCGGGACGGTCGCTGGTTCATCTACGTTGAGGCCACAACCGGTCAAGACCGACTAGAGGCATGGCTGCCGGTGAAGGTGGGGGTGAACGTAGAGTCGGTAACCACAAAACGAACCGCCCTCTATGGGGCCTCGGCATCCGCAGACTCAACCACCGCTCAACTCTTGGTAGGGGCAATTCTGGTTGCGCTTTCTGCCGCAATCATCGCTCGCGTTGTTGTGACGGTGCGAAGTACATTCAAAGCCCCGATTAGCAGTCCAAGCAGCTGACAGCGACTCGGACCTCAATCAGAAGACACAAATCCCGCTGGTGTGACCACCGGTGCAGGCTGGCAGGCTGCTACACAATCGGATATGTGGACAAATCTTCATCGAGCCGGTACTGCCAGCCTTGTGTTCTTAGTGGGAGTACAGGCAGTCATTGCTGGTCAACACATCTTTGGCAGTTGGGGAATTGCCCTCCATGCCAACATCGGCAACGCTGCTTTCAGCATCGCCGTTCTGGTGGCGGCCATAGCCATCCTGAAACTAGACAGTAGCTCACTGAAAGTCATCGGTGTCTTAATGTTGTTCCTGCTCACATCACAGATTGGGCTTGGCTATTCCGCCCGTGGCTCTGAGGGTGCAGCCGCCATCCACATTCCTCTTGGAGTGGCAACCTTTGGTGCTCTCATCTATCAGCTACTGGCTTCGTGGCCCAGGCTAGTGCCGGGGTTGGCCAGCCGTCATGAGAACCCCGACCAAAATTAGTTCCAACCACGAACTAACCTTTCGCCGTGGCCACACAGACAAGTACCAAGAAGAAACCAGCGTCCGGCAGTAAAACCAAGTCTACCAAGCAGATTCCGAACTCGTCGGCTCGCTCCGGACAGCGCTTGCTCCGTCATGCCGCGGTTGCTGTTTTGTCGGCCGGTCTGGTTTGGATTTTCTGGTTGACGCGGTCCAACTGGACTGGCGACATGCGCTTCTGGAAGGCAGTAGGCGACGCCTCCTATATGCTGCTGCTTCTCAGTTTGGTCATCGGTCCCATCGCAAAGCTTGCGCCGTCGACGCGGTCTCTGCTGCGCTGGCGCAGGCAAATTGGCATCTGGTTCGCGCTTACCGCTTCGCTGCACGGATTTCTGATCCTCAATGGGTGGGCCCGTTGGAGCCTCCGTCGGTTCCTCGGTTATGAGTTTGTCCCCCAGCTAGGAAGAGAAGTGCGGCTGGAGCCTGGTTTTGGTCTTAGCAATATCATCGGAAGTGTGGCTCTGATACTGGCCCTTATCCTGGCGGCAACCTCGTCTGACTTTGCCCTGCGCCGACTTGGCCGCCCGGCTTGGACCTGGTTGCACCGGTTCGCCCAGTCTGTTCTTCTCCTCGCCCTGTTGCATGGCGGCTACTTCCTGTTCATCCATTACACACCGTCGTTTCACAAAGCGCCGTTGCCAAACCTCGACTGGTTCCGAGTCCCGTTTCTGGTAGCTGGTCTTGCGGTTGTTGCGCTCCAGGCAACCGCCTTCATTAAGCCCGCCAGTAAGCCCGGCAGCCGGGCCCAGGTGCGCACCTAACGGGCCAGCCAGGCCCGGGTGCATTGGATCCGCGCAAGGCCGGGCGGCGCTGGCTCACCAGGCTGAGAGTTCTCCCAAAGATTTCGGTTTCGGTGGTTTCCTGTTCTGTTGGCCCGTCGTTCATATAGTTGCCGAAACACCCAGGAGTCTGCCCCGCGCTGCGGGCAGACTCCTATACCCGCCTCGACGGCTCGGCAAAGGGGAGACATGACAGCAGAAGCAGCCCCAGGGGCGACACAGGGTTGGCGGCATGGCCCTTTCTTACAGTTTCTGATTCTGACTCTCCTGGGCTTGGCCCTGGTAGCTGCTGGAGCTGTCTGGGCTTCTGAGCGAGCTGGCCACCGAGAAGCTCTGAATGAAGCTCGGTCTGTCACCGAGGCGTCGCTTCGGTCTGTGCTTGCGCCGTTGTTAACAGCAGAACTGATCGACGGCGATCCTGAGGCCTTGGCCAAGCTGGACGAGCGAGTAAGGGATCGCCTGCTCGACGAGTCGTTTGTGCGAGTAAAGGTTTGGCTCTCCAACGGAACCATCGTCTACTCCGACGCGACCGAGTTGATTGGTGAACACTATTCGATCCAGCCGGATCGGCTTCGAGCAGTTACCGAAGCGGTAGCGGTGGCCGAGAGTCTTGACCTCGGGGATCCCGAAAACCGATTCGAACAGGAACTCGGGCCACTTCTGGAGGTCTATCTCCCTTTCGACGGCCCCAATGGCGAAACCATGCTCTTCGAGACGTACTTCACCACGGGTTCAGTAGACGCAGCAAGTGCCCGAATCCGTTCAACGGTGGTGCCTATTGTGCTGATCAGCTTGGCGTTGGTTGGCCTCCTTACACTGTTGACAGCAGCCAGAATGGAGGCTCGGATGGTGCGCTCGGCGCTAGAGCGCGAGCAGCTTTTGACCCGGGCCGTCGATGCGTCGATGCTTGAGCGTCGCCGCATAGCGGCCGATCTCCACGACGGCGTGATCCAAGACTTGTCTGGCACCCTGATGCTTGTGTCGGCAGCAGGAAATTCGGTTAACGGAAACCGCTCGGCCAATGGAAATCGAGACGTTTCGATGAGGATCGAAAAAGCAACGGCAGGCCTGAGGCACTCGCTTCAGTCGCTCCGCACGCTTGCGATCGAGATCCACCCTCCTGACCTAGTTGAGGTAGGCCTTGAGGCCGCTTTGAATGATTTGGCCGATCAGTACAACCATCGGTACGGCTTGGACACAAAGGTTTCTGTTGAAGCAGACGTTGGCCCCCATCAGCGCCTCGTGTACCGATTTGTCCAAGAAGGACTGCGCAACGTTGTGAAGCACGCAAACGCCGACAACGTGCAGGTGTCTCTGGTCTCTGATGAGAGAAGCATGGTTGCTTCGGTCATGGACGATGGCGGCGGCTACGAACCGTCGGTCTCTGATCAGAAGGGCATGGGTCTTAAGTTACTGCGAGGCCTGGCAGCCGACGTTGAGGCTGATGTTGCCATAGATGCAAGGGAACCAAAGGGCACCTCCCTTCGGCTCGAGATACCAGCATGATTCGGGTAACTATTGCCGATGACCACCATATTGTTCGTGAGGGACTGCAGGTGATGCTTGGCGATGCTGAAGACATCGCTCTTGTCGGTGTCGCCACCAGCGGCCAAGAGGCAATCGCCCTTGCCTCTGAGGTGAGCCCCGATGTGATGTTGATGGATTTGAGCATGAGCCCGGTCTCTGGCATCGAGGCCGCAAAGACAATTCATGATCTGCATCCAGAGATTGCAATTGTGGCGTTGACGGCGTTTCGTGAGGATCGCCGTGTCTTGGCCAGCCTCGATGTGGGCATGATTGGCTATGTGGTGAAAGACGCACCGCCGGGAGACATTCTCAGAGCGGTTCGTGACGCCTCGGTTGGAGCGTCCTACTTAGACAGCACGGCGGCCCGAGCGCTCGTGGATTCGAGGGGTCCCTCCAGACTGTCGATCACAACCAGGGAAAACGATGTGCTTGAGCTGATCGAGGCAGGGTTGACCAACCGTCAGATCGCGACCAGGCTCGGAATAGCCGAAAAGACCGTGAAGGCCCATCTCACAAGTGTCTACGCCACCATCGGAGCCCCAGACCGGGCCGCGGCCGCTCGGTGGGCTCGCGACCACGGCATCCACAGCTAAGTAATCGGTCGAAATGGAAACCCTTTCGACCGAGCGTCTTTTGTTGCGCCAAGGAACTCGGGGAGTTCCCCGGCGGGCTGTTTGTTTCAGTCAGGACCGGCGAAGCCGGATCCTGCCTGGCCCAGGAACTCGAAGAGTTCCCGGGGGCGCCGCGGAGCTCTGCCCCCTGGAACCCCCGCGTTTGGCGTTGCCGACGGCGTCGGCACGCAGCGGGTTATTGACCTGGATGGGCGGAGCCGGACCTGCGACAGCGGTCGCCGTTCCTCGGCCTGTGGCCTCGTCTCTTCGCAAGTTTTTCGCTTCGCTCAAAACTCGCCCTGCCATGTTTGGCGTGGTCGCCGTCGGCGACGAGCGGTGAGTTATTGACCTGGATGGGCGGAGCCGGACCTGCGAGAGCAGGTCCCAATAAGAAGAGTCCTAGGACCAATGTCGGATACCAATGAGGACCCGACTCGGTTCATGCTGTGGGTGTTCTGGAACACCAAGGACTGTGAGAGTCACATGACCCGCCGCTTTCTCTTTTATAGCCACGACACCTACGGGCTCGGCCATTTGCGCCGCAACACGACCATCGCCGAGGCGTTGACGGCTCAATGCGAGGACGCCGAGGTGTTGCTCGTTTCGGGCTCACCTCGGTCAAGTTCCTTCAGGTTGCCGACCAGGACTGATGTTCTACAGCTGCCTTCTGTGACGAAGTCGGCTTCTGGCACCTACCGGCCGCGTCGCCTCACAGGAGACATCGAAAGTGTTGTGGAGCTTCGCTCGACGGTAATTGAGGCCGCGGTTGGTGCGTATCGGCCTGATGTAATGCTGGTAGACCATGCCCCGGCGGGCATGGGCGGGGAGTTGTTGCCGGTCTTTGCCGGGATGGCCGACAACCCGCTGCGGCCTCGGATGGTGTTGGGGCTTCGTGACATCATCGACGAGCCGCGTCGAGTTAGGGCTGAATGGTCTAGGAACGGAGTCTGGAACCTGCTCAGTCGCTATGACGATGTTGTTGTTTACGGTGACCGACGGGTGCGATCAACGGCGGATGACCTTGATCTACAGGCTCGGCTGGGCAAACCGATCGACCACGTTGGGTACGCTGCGCCGGCAGCTGGCCCCCGGGCGGATTCCAGTCGTCGCGCTGGCAACAGGAAGCCATTTGTTGTGGTGACGGTTGGTGGTGGGGGTGACGGCTATGACCTGTGCTATCGGTATCTAAAGTTCTGTGTCGAGAACCCAGGAGCGGACTTCCACAGCCTCGTTGTTACTGGCCCACTGATGTCGGGCCGCCGCCGCAAGAGCCTGGCCCGATTGGCGGCCCTGGTTGGAAGTGATGTTGAGATTAAGACATTCGATCCAGAAATGCGCAATCGTCTTGGCGAGGCCGATGCTGTAGTTGCGATGGCGGGATACAACACGGTTGTTGAGCTGCTTGCGGCCGGGACTCCCGCTCTTCTCGTTCCCCGGTCCGAGCCTCGGTTAGAGCAAACTCTTCGAGCCAAGCGGCTTTCTCAGGTGTCTCACCTCGAGTGGTGCCGGGCCAACGATCTGACAAGTGCCAGGTTGGGCGCCTTTGTTCGGAGTGCCACTGGGTCGCCTCGCCAGTCTTGTTCTTTGGACCTCGGCGGAGCCGGGAATCTAGCGAGGCTTTTGCTGCGAGTGGTACCGGTGGAAGCGGTGGCCAGCCATGGCTGAGGATCCGTTGATTGGGAAGGATCCCTTCATTGGGTACGTGCTGAAACAGTACCCGCGCCTTTCAGAAACGTTCATTCTGCACGAACTGCTGGCTCTTCAAGCGGCCGGAGTTCCTACCCGGGTGTTCTCGCTGAGAGTGCCAACCGAGGGCCGGTTCCACCCAGCGCTTGCTGACTATCAAGGAGACGTTGTTTACCCTTCTCAGTTGGGAAGGGCCGCAGCCGCAGATGCCTTTGCGGCAATGGCTGGTCTGGATCTTGGTCGGTACGACGAGATGGTGTCGATGTTGGAGCGCGTCCCAGCCTCGCGGCGGGCCGACCTAATGGTTCAGGCTGTTGCGGTAGCGCGCCAGGCAGTTGACGGCGGTGTCACTCACTTCCATGCCCACTTCCTTACGATCGCGGCCCATGTGTCCTACCTGGCCCACCTGCTTACCGGCATTTCTTTCTCGGTGACCGCCCACGCCAAAGACATCTACCGCCACACCGTGGATTGGGATCTGGCCCAATTGATAGCCAAGGAGGCGGCGACGATTGTGACGGTGTGTGATGCCAACCGTGAGCATCTGGAAATCAAACTTGGGCCCGAGGTCAATCTACGGCGGATCTACAACGGCCTGAACGATCCCGAACCACCTGCACCGCCAAGCGGTCGGCTGAAGGACCTAGTTGTTGGAGTGGGTCGGCTCGTTGAAAAGAAGGGCTTCGACGTTCTGTTGGACGCAGTCGCGATCCTGAGGGCCAAAGAGCAGCCAGTCCAGTGTGTGATCCTTGGAGACGGCGACCAAAGAGTTCAGCTCGAACGCCAGGCCGCCAATCTGGCAATCGAGGATCTGGTTGACTTCCGGGGAGCTGTTACGCAAACAGAAGTGTCTCGCTGGTTGCGAACCGCGACAGTGGTGGCTGCTCCTTGTGTGGTTGGGGCCGACGGCAACCAGGATGCTCTTCCGACCGTGTTGTTGGAGGCCCTGGCCGCAGGCTTGCCAGCAGTTTCAACACCGGTCGCCGGTGTGCCTGAGATCATTACCGATCATCGGCAGGGCCTGTTGGTCTCACCCGGAAGTGCCACAGAACTGGCAGACGGCATCATGAAGCTCCTTACCGATACTGCGCTTTGGTCGCGGCTGGCAGCAGCAGGCCCGATTCGACTGGCCGAGCGCTTCTCCCGTGAATCCACAGCAGATGAGCTAATCGAGGTCTTCACCGGTAATCGGCTGGTGACGGCATGAAACAGAGCCTACGTATCGCTCAACTCTGCGCTGATCGGGGAATAGCGCCTGGCGGAACGAAGGGGGCAGCCCGGCATCTGGCTGGTGTGGCCGGTGGTCTGGTTGAAGCTGGCCACAGCGTCACCACCTACAGCGAACGAGAGCAGCTGGGGCCCCATCCGGTTCATTGCGTCCGCTTGGCCGAGTTGGAGACCGCAACCGCCATCGACCTGGTCTATGAGCGCTATTCACTCTCAAGCGGCGGCGGCCTGCGCTACGCCCGGCGCCTTGGCGTCCCCTTTGTTCTGGAGGTGAACGCTCCGCTGGTTTCAGAGGCAAGACAACATCGACCAGAGACGGTAGACCCCGGAGCGGGGGAACGAGAGGAGAGATTGCTACGTGATGCCGATGTTGTGATCGTTGTTTCCCGAACGTTGGCTGCATGGGCCCGCACCTTGCGAGACGGCCCTGTCGTTGTGATCCCGAACGGATTCGAACCCGCCTGGTTTCCCGATGGGGTTCGACACTCAGACCGCGATGACAGGCTTGTGTTTCTTGGTCACCCGAGGCCCTGGCATGGTGCGGACCGAATACCGAATCTGATTCGCCTCCTCAACGAACGAGGTCATCGGCCGCAGGTCACGGTGATCGGCGGCGGAGATGGTGGCGACGAGTTGGAACAAGTAGCGGCCCGTCAAGGCGTTCAATCGCAGCTGACGATTACCGGAGCGGTGGAACCAGATATTGCCAGCCTGCTGGTCACCAGAGCTGCTGTCGGGTTGGCCCCCTACAAGGCTCAACCTGGTTTCTATTTTTCACCACTGAAGATTCTGGACTATCTGGCTGCGGGCCTGGCGATCGTGTCGACCGACCAGGGAGACATCGGCGAGCTGGTTGGCGACGCAGGGTTGGTGGTTTCTGACCCCGACAACGACGAGCAATTCGCGGACGCAGTTGGATCGCTCTTGGACGACCGTCGCGGCCGGGAACAAATGGGGAGGGCGGGTAGGCGTCGGGCTTTTGAGTCGATGACTTGGGCGCATGTTGCCGAACGCACTGAGGCGGCCATCGGGCTGGCCTTGTCTGGGCGTATGGCGCTTGGCCCGACATGAGGTTGCAAAACAAGTTGGCTGTCCCGGTGAACCGGGGCGATGTTGGTCGGGCCTGGGTTCAGTTTCGACATGTGCTTTATGATCAGAAGCTGGCGATGGTGGGAGCGGGCGCCCTTGCTCTGGGTCTCACAGCGCTTGAGCTAGTCCGTCCGTGGCCGGTCAAGTGGGTGATCGATGCCCTCACAACAGTGGCGGACCCAGAGGCCGCCGGCACGGCGTTGTCTGGTATCTCAGACCGGTCGTTGGTGGTGTTCGCAGCCATGGCGTTCTTTGTTCCCGCGGCCATCGGCGGGGTCACCGAACGGCTGCAAATAGCGGTTGCCAAGATTTCTCGCAAGGCAACCGTTCGTATCCGCACCGACGTGTTCCGGCACTTGCACAGGATCGAACTTACCGAGCATCAGCGCCGTCAGACCGGCGACCTACTTATGCGAATCATGGGCGACGTGAACATGGTGAGGGACCTGCTCTTTTCGTCCTGGCTCAACATCATGTCCAGGGGAACTGTTCTGATTGGTGCCGCCGTCATCTTTGCAATCATCGATTGGAGGCTGTTCTTGCTGGCCTTGGTGCCAATTCCGCTGCTCTGGGTTGGGGTCAAGACCGCATCGAAGAAGGTGAAGAGTGCTGCTGGCAAACAACGTCGCAAGGAGGGAAGCATTGCCGCCAACGTTGCCGAGGCGCTGAGACACATCGATCTTACGAAGGCGTTCGGGGCCGAGAAGCGCACAACGGAGAAGTTCACGAGGGACGCCCGGGGAGCGGAGCGGGCAACAATGGCCGCCACCCGCCACGCAGCCAGACTGGCTCGAACCACCGAAGTTCTGACCGGGGCCGGGGTCGGTCTGGTGTTGGCGTTTGGGGCCTTCAAGGTTCGGGCAGGGCTACTTACCCCGGGGGAGCTGCTGGTGACTATGAGCTACACCCGGATGATGTACAAGCCAATCAGGAAGCTTACAGGCGAAGCGGCGCGGCTGGCCAAGGCCACAGCGTGCGCGGCTCGAGTGCTTGACGTGCTTGACTTGCCGGTTGAAGGTCCTCGAGGTGGGGTGAAGGCTCCCCGTCTCCGAGGAGAACTTGTCTTCGACGACGTTCATCACCGCTATCACGATAAGCGTCAATCGTTGCGAGGGCTATCGGTGCGCTTGCCCGCCGGCGGTTTCGTTGTTGTGACCGGCGACAACGGCTCTGGGAAATCAACGCTGCTGGCGCTGCTAATGCGCCTCTACAAACCATCTTCGGGCGAGATTCTCGTTGACGGGCATCCAATCGAGTCCTTCAAGCTGGCCAGCTACCGATCCCAGATTGCCTATGTGCCTCAGCAGCTGTCTCTGTTCAGCGGCTCGATCCGGGACAACATCCTCTATGGGAAGCCCGAGGCAACCGAGCAGGAAGTGGAAGCAGCGGCATTGGTCGCAAGGTTCGACACGGTGATCGACGGGCTTCCCGATGGTTATGACACGGTGCTTGACGAAGACGGCCAGTCTCTCTCCGGAGGCGAAGCCAGACGCTTGATGCTGGCCAGGGCGGCGCTCCGAGACGCCCCAATTTTGCTGTTGGACGAGCCTCTCAGCGGCCTGGACACAACTTCGCGCGAAGAGGTCATCGGGGCAATCGCCAGCCTCGCCGAGGGTAGAACAGCTCTCGTTGTGCACCATGGCGACCCTCAAGAACTGGGGGCCGGATTTCAGCTTCACCTCGAAGACGGGAAGCTCCACCTTGAGGTTGAGCAGCTGGAAGAAAGGCGAACCGCATGATCAGTTCCGTTGCCGAGCAGCTAACCGACCCCGGCGAGTTGACTCGCTTCCTCGTGGCAGGGGGGATGGACATCGAGGCCGCAGAGGCCACTTATGTTCGTTACAAACCAGGCTCGGGAATGGTGGTTGCCTTGGAAATGCGGTCAGAAGCCCGGACCCATCGAGGCTATCTGCGCTGGAGCCACGAAAAGGAGAGGGCAGCCCGCATCGTTGCCAAGGCCAACACAAAGAAGCCTGCTTGCTCTGATCTTGGGCCAGGGGTCCGCCTTCTTGATCCTCATGCCGCCTTGTTCCTGTTCCCCAACGACGCCAAGATCCGGCGGCTGCGCTGGGTCAGCTCTGCTGAGAAGATCCGGTACGTCGTAGGTGATCATTTGGGTGGGGCCCCGTTCGACTATCTGCGCTCAAGTGTCAAAGTATTGCGGTACAAGCCGGAGAGACGGTTGGTCGGCCTAGCGCACCTGGTCCCGAAGTCGCCAAAGCGACCGGACTTATCTTTCTTCTTCCGTCTCACCAGCAATTCGGCTGCACCCAAGCTTGGCCGAGTGAATACGGCCGCCCGCGCTGCGGGCATAAACGTTCCCGAACCAATCGCCTGCCTGGAAGACGGTCGTCTCCACCTGGAGGAGGCGTTGACCGCTGAGCCTCTGGTTGAGACAATCAGACAGAACCGGCCAGAACCGGCGGCGATCGCAGACATTCTCGGTCGGATCGGTCGGATCGATAAGGCGGGGCTCGACGTCGAGACGCCTGGCTTCGATCTCTATCGCACCCAGCGGGTACTGGATGATGTTGCCTCCTACCTTCCTGGGCCGAATCGTGAGTTCAGGCTTCTCAGTGCCCTGCTTGACAGGCGCGCTCCATGCCCCGGCCGGCTCGGAGTTTCTCACGGCGACCTTCACCTGAACCAGTTCATGGTTGACGGCGACGCTGTGTGGCTGGTCGACTGGGAGCGAGCCGCAATTGGTCATCCGTACCGAGACGCTGGCCGACTGCTGGCCCACCCGCATGCGCTGGCAGTTCGACGGCCAGAGCTCCCGATTGCCCTGCTGACCTCGCTTGTCGGCGAGTCCGTTGAGCTCCACCAGCAGGACAACCCGTCCGGATCGGGTGATCTTGCGTTCTACACAGCAGCAGCCCTGCTGGATCAGGCCTTGCTGGTTTCACGCCATCTCGAACCTGGATTCGAGGATCGAGCAAAAGTGCTGCTTGACATGGCAGGCGACGTCATGCAGCACGGCGCAAGCGTGTTGCGATGAGCGCCACCCGTCGCCCGCCAATTGCTTCCGCTGCTCCGTGGCTTCAGGAGTGGCCGATCACCTATCCAAAGCGGCGCGGCCACTGGACCGTTACTGACAAATCCAAGTGGGGCACTCTCTGGCCCGAGACTGGTTTGGTGGTTCCGGTCAATCCGTTGGCCGACAAAGCTCTTCCCGGTCTGGGCCCCGCTCTTGCCGAAGGGGGCCAGCTGGTTTCGTATCGCCATAACCGAAGGGCAGTAGTTGCGAAACGAGGCCGCTTCATCAAGGTGCTCAGAGCCTCACGGGTGGAGGCAGTTGCGCATCGCCATCAGTTGGCTGAATCGCTGGGAATCGCGGCACCGAAGGTTCTTTCGGTCCACCGCGACGGCAGGATTGAGTTGTCGGCCATAGTGGGGCCTTCCCTCAATGAACTCCTTGCTGGAGACACCGTCACCGCAGATCAGCTTCGAGCTGTTGGTCGAACGCTCGGCAAGATTCACAGCCACGTTCCACCGCCGGGCCTTACCCCCGGTGACAAAGGAGCAGACCAGAGTTGGTTGGACACAACGGCCCGCGCCGACCCGGAATGGGCGGCAACGCTCCGGCGCTTGCTGGCTGAACTGCCGCAGCCGAATTTCCGTGGGCGTGCAGTGGTTCACGGCGATCTCCATGACAAGAACCTGATCCTGAGTCACGACTCGGTCGCAGTCATAGACATGGACGGTCTGACCACCGGGGCTGGCGAAGTTGATGTTGGCAACCTCGCAGCCCATCTGGTGCTTCGCAAAATCCAGGCTGGGCTGGCGCCGAAGCTGGCCGCTGGCCAGGTTTCAGCATTTCTGGATGGCTACCGCGAGGTTCGCCTCATCGATCTGGAAACAGTACGAACCGTCCAGCGCCACACGTGGCTTCGGCTGGCAGCGCTCTACCGGTTTCGTGACGTTGGAAAACAGACAAGCGAACTGTTGGCGGCACAGGCCGTGTGCGAGGCTCTTCCCGATGCGCAACCATTGAGGCATAGCCCCGACCGGGGCGAATTCGCCGCCCCGCTGCGCTAGTGACTGAGGTAGGGGGCCTCGGTTCGTCGTTCGAGCTTGTCTTGGCTGCGGCCCTTCAAGGCGATAGCGATGCCTTTGACCGGTTGTACCGTTCTTATGCGGGAAGGGTCAAGGCGTTCGCTCTGGTGCGTGGTACCGAAGATGCCGATGCGGTAGCCAACGAGGTGTTGTTGCGTGTGTTTCGCAGCCTTGATTCGTTTGAGGGTGATGAGGCGGGCTTTACGCGATGGGTTTTCGCTATCGCCAGGAATCACCTGGTGGACGCTCACCGCGCCAGAGAACGCAGGCCGAAGTTGGCTGACGAATCAGTGTCGGTTCTGCCCCATCCGTCAGCTGAAGTCGAAGCTCTTGCTCGGCTGGGAACTGCGGACGCGCTGGAGCTTCTGAATGTCTTGACGATTCAGCAGCGAGAGGTCGTTGCCTTGCGGATGATCGCCGATCTGAGCCTGGAACAGGTTGCTAGCGTCGTAGGAAAGCCAGTCTCGGCGGTGAAGGCTCTGCAGCGTCGCGGCCTCCGACGTCTTCATAAAGAAATCGCTTCGCAGGTGGTTTCCTGACCGGATCGGAATCCGTTCATCCGGCCAATATGAGAGATCTTTCGGCGGGGCACCTCAACAAGGGATTGGAAGGCACGGTTGAGCCCGAGTTGGCCGGACATCCAGTCGTCGTTGGTTTGGCTGAGGCTGCCGCTGCGCTCCGGTCGGTCGAACCACCCGGGCCAACCCCAGCGCTCAATGAGTTCTTGAGGGACGACCGTGATGGCGGCTGTGATGACGACGAGTAGCGGCCCATGTCAGAACGTCACGAGTTCGTAGCTTGGCCACAACCTGCCCACTGATACGTGAGAGATCTGTTACGGTCTTACCGACTAACGAACAAGATTTGAGGTATTCACGTGAAGAAGTTACTGGCACTACTGTTTGCGATGGCCCTGGTGGCTGCCGCCTGCAGCTCTGAGGAGGAGTCTGCGGGAACGCCTGACTCAACCGAAGCACCGGCCGATGGTGAGGGCGACGCCATGGATGACGAAGAGGGCGACGCCATGGATGACGAAGAAGGGGAGGCAATGGATGACGAAGAAGGGGAGGCAATGGATGATGTCATCGAAATCGAGATGTGGATTGCCTTCAGCGACGACGCCCGGCTGAACTTCACACAGGATCGGGCTGCGGAGTTCAACGCCAGGCAGTCTGGGTACAACGTTGTTGTCACCCCGTTCGATTCCTACAACACGGTGTTTGAGCAGACGGCGCTTGCCATCGAAGACGGTAGCCCGCCCGAAATAATTCACTTCTTCGAAGCTGCCACCCAAGATGCACTTGACGCCATCGATAGCAACGGAGACCCGATCTTCAAGTCGGTCACCGAAGCCGTAGCAGGCCGAACCGAGATTCTTGGTGAGCCGGTAGTTCTTGGCGATGTGGTTTCGGCCGCAAGCAAGTACTACACAATCAACGACGAGCTGTTCTCGATGCCGTGGAACACATCCTCCACAACCATGTTCTCCAATATGGACATCCTCAGCGCAGCTGGAATCACCGAGCCGCCAACCACATGGGAAGGCGTCGAGGCCGCATGCACGGCAATAGCGGCTCTCGCCGACGGGCCAGACAACTGCATCACCTGGCCCAACCACGGTTGGTTCTTCGAGCAGTCACTTGGTCAGGCCGGAGCCGATCTGGCCAACAACGACAACGGACGCTCTGCCCGGGCCACCGAGGTCATCCTGAACTCCGAAGCTGCCATCGACTACGTCCAGTGGTGGAGCGATCTTGAGGATTCCGGCGCCTACGTCTACACCGGCACCCAGCGCGACTGGGGCGGCACCGCGGCTGCGTTTAACTCACAGAACGTGGCAATGCTGGTTTACTCATCGTCTGACACAACAGTGATCACCGACGACGCCACAGCCAACGGGTTCGATGTTCGCACCTCGTTCATGCCCTACAACCAGGATCGCCCGTATGTCGGCAACCTGATTGGTGGAGCCACACTCTGGATGACCAACGGCCTCTCGCCCGAGGAAGAAGACGGCGCCCTAGCGTTCATGAACTTCTTCTCCAACCCAGAGAACGCGGCCTCGTGGCACAAGGTCACTGGCTACATCCCAATCACCAATGAAGCAACAGCGTTGCTTGAGTCCGAGGGTTGGTACGACGAGAGCCCGAACTCAGCGGTTGCTTCAGAACAGCTTGATGCCGCAGCAGACACTCCGGCCTCCACCGGCGCCCTGCTTGGCAACTTTGTTGCAATCCGAGATGTCGTCACATTGGCAATCGAAGACATCCTGGTTAACGATGTCGATGTCGATGTGCGCATGGAGTCGGCTCAGAAAGAAGCCCAGGGCCTCCTGGACGACTACAACGAGCTGTTTGGCGGCTGATAGCCAGCCGCAGAAATGGCCCTTATTGCTAGCTTCCTGGTCGCAATAGCGATCGGCGCCTTCTCGTTTGGTTCCAGGACCATGCGAGGAGGTGCTGTGGGGGCTGCCCTTGGGGTTTTAGGGGCCTCGCTGATCTTGGGCTCGCTTCGGTTCTGCATGTTTGGCTCCGAGGTGGAGTCAACCCAGGCAGTTCTGGGAGTTGTGCTAGCGGGCGCCTTCGCCTGGATGTTCGGGGCTGGTGCCAAGGCGGTGCTTGGCCAGAAATCGGCTGACCTTGGCAGTGGCGATATTCGAACCGGTAGTTTCAAACTTGGCTGGTACTGGCCCTGGATCTTGCTGTCACCAACGCTGGTGATCCTGGTGTTCTTCTTGTATCTCCCGGCTTACCAAACGTTCACGTTGTCAACCAAGCTCACCCGGCTTGGCACGCCGATTGTTCGAGACAGGTGCCTCCAGAATTTCTCAGAACTGCTGATTACCAGCCCAGCTCTTTTGGTGATGCTCCCGCTCACTTCGGTTGCGGTGATTTGGGGTGTTGGGCTCTGGCATCGCCGCTCAGAGCCGGGTTCTGCGGCCCACGGGTTCACCAGGGTTATCCGGCCGTTCGGCATCCTCCTGTTTCTCTTTTCGCTCTACTTCATCTTCGAGAGCGAAAACGGTGGCTACCAGCTGATCTACCTGAACACCCTGATCATCTCATCAAGCATTGTGATTCTCAGCATGGTGATTGGCCTTGGCCTGGCCTACCTCACCTTCGGTCACGTGCGGGGTATCACGGTTTACCGAACCTTACTGATTTGGCCTTACGCCATCTCGCCACCGGTGGCAGGGATCTTGTTCTTCATGATGTTCGACGCAACCGGCGGGATTTTTGCCGCAGTGGCCGACAACTGGTTTGGTTTCAACTTCCCGAACTACTCAACCAACGCCACCCTGGCCCGGCTGGCAATCATCTTGGCCTCGGTTTGGAAGCTGATTGGCTACAACCTGCTGTTCTTCTTAGCCGGGCTTCAAACTGTGCCTCGAGAACAAATTGAGGCTGCGGCCATAGATGGAGCCAACTCGCTACAGAGGTTCCGGCGGATTGTGATGCCAGCCCTTGGCCCAATCGCCTTTTTCTTGCTGATCACCAACCTAACTTTTTCGTTCTTTGATGTGTATGGAACCATTGACTTCCTCACCAAGGGCGCTCCGGCCGGGGCAACGTCGGTTTCGATTTATGAGATCATTCGTGTTGGTATCGAAACAGGCCAGCTTGGGCGAGGAGCCGCCCAATCTGTGGTGTTGTTCCTGGCGGTAATTGGCCTAACCGCCTGGCAGTTCCGCCAATCAGAGGGGAAGATCAGCTATGGCAGCGCATAATAAGGCCGGGCTGTCGCTCCAGGTTGGCAAGCCTGGGCTGATCAGGGGCCGGTCCTGGCCGAAGCACTTCGGCATTTGGTTCTCAATGCTGTTGATTCTGTTTCCGCTGCTGTACGCAGCCCTGGTGGCAACCCAGACCAACGCCGAAATCTTCAGCTTTCAGCTCACGCCGGGAACTGGGCTGGCCACGCACTTCGAGCAGGTGTGGAGCGGCAGAAACCTTGGTCGCTTGATGTGGAACTCGCTGCTTCAGGCCACTCTGATCACGGTTGCAAAGACGGTGTTGTCGTTGCTGGCTGGCCTGGCGTTTGTGTATTTCAGCTTCCGGGGCAAATGGTTGGTCTTCTTCTTCGTTCTGATCACCCTGATGATGCCAACAGAAGTGATGATCCTGGCCTTGTTCCGCATTGTTTCCAGCCTTGGCTGGAAGGATTCGATGGCTGGCCTTGTGATTCCGTTCGCCGCCTCAGCCACTGGCGCCTTCCTGTTTCGCCAGCACTTCGCCAACCTGCCGAGAGACCTCTCCGAGGCATCCCAAATCGACGGGGCTTCGCCGCTTCAGTTCCTGTTCAAGATTCTGATCCCGTTGTCTTGGAACGTAATCGGGGCCCTAGCGGTGATTCAGTTTGTGTTTGTTTGGAACATGTACCTCTGGCCGGTGTTGATCATTTCTGATGCAGACAAACAAGTTGTGCAGGTTGGACTACAGGGCCTCCAGACACTAGACACCGGGTTCTCATTCGGCCCCTTGATGTTGGCAGCCCTCATTGTCTCGATTCCGCCAGCCATTGTTTTCATCGCGCTCCAGAAGCCGTTCATGGCAGGCTTCGCATTGGGGTCAGACAAGTAGCTCTGGGCTCCAAACCACGAAAGGGGCCGGTCGATTGATTGATGCTCGCCAGAACCGGCTTCTCACCGAATCAGGCCCCCGAACGGCTGGGGGGTTTGTGCTCCGCCAGTACTGGCAGCCCGCTGCCCTGGCCGAAGAGTTGGACGGCGAGCGCCCGGTGGTGTCGGTTCGCCTGCTTGGCGAGAACTTCGTCCTCTTCAGGGACCAGGCGGGGCGGCTGGGCCTTCTTGACCGGGCCTGTCCGCACCGGGGCGTAGACCTTTCGTTTGGTAGGCCCGAAGATGGTGGCCTGCGCTGCACCTTCCACGGCTGGCTCTTTGATGTCGACGGTCGCTGCCTTGACACACCGGCCGAGCCCGAAGGCAGCGTTCTCAAATCTCGCGTGTGTCAGCCCAGCTACCCCGTCTTGGAACGGAACGGGATCATCTGGGCCTGGCTTGGCGAAGGTGATGCGCCTCCGCTTGCCTCCTTGGATTGCTTGGAAGCTCCTGGCCAGCAGGTCTTTGCGTTCAAGGGCCTCTGGGCCTGCAATTGGTTCCAGGCCCAAGAGGTTGGCATCGATCCATCGCATGCCTCCTTTCTCCACCGCTTCCTGGAAGACGAAGACGAGCAGTACGGGCTCCAGTTCAGGGCCCAGCTGGCGAATACGGGCCTGGCATCAACGAAGCTGCTCAGGGAGGTGCCCAACCCGGTGGTAACCGTTCAGCCAACCGGGTTCGGTTTCCGCCTGACTGCCCTCCGGAACTTTCAGAACCAGTTCACCCACGTCCGGATCACCAACTGCGTGTTCCCAAACGCAATCACCATTCCGATGAGCGGCGAGATATCGATCACCCAATGGCATGTGCCGATCGATGACACCTCGTGTTACTGGTACGCAATGTTTGTCAGCTACGGACAGCCCGTTGATTCATCAAAGATGCGGCGACAGCGAATTGGGGCTGTTGAGCTGCCGTCCTACCGGCCAAAGATAGGCAAAACCAACAACTGGGGATTCGATCCTGTGGAACAGCGAACGAAGACCTTCACCGGGATGGGTCCAGACATCAACGTCCACGACCAGTGGGCCGTGGAGTCTCCGGGGGCCGTCGCCGACCGCACCAAGGAACATCTCAGCCCTTCCGATGTTGGCATTCGCATGCATCGGCGGCTGTTTCTTGCTGCGGCCGAGAACCCGTCCCAGCCCAACCTGATTGGGAAATCCAATCCATCCCAGCGCCATGGGCCTGCCGCAATTGACGCGGTTGCCACCGATGAAGCCCCCGATGCCTGCTGGCGCAAGGCAGATCGGGAACGCCGCGAGATCTCTGGCTGGGCGCCGCCGCTAACCGACTGATGTGGGATCAAGAGATGACATCGCCTGGTCAAACGGGCCGGACCAATCTGGCCGAAGCCGCGGGCGTCGACACCGATGAGCGGCGAGAACGGGTGGCTGGGGTTCTGGCCGAAGCACACAGCGCCGGCCTTCACAGCGTGCGGCTGGCGTTCGCCGATCAGCACGGAATGCTTCGAGGCAAGACTTTGCGGGCAGATCTTCTGTCTGGTCTCATGGAGAACGGGGTCGGTATCACCAGCGCCCTTCTTATGAAGGACACCGCCCAGAACAACGTGCATCCGGTGTGGGCGGTGGGGTCTGGCGTTGGTGAACCTTCGATGACCGGGGCGGGCGATGTGATGATGCTGCCCGATCCCTCTACATTCCGGATTCTTCCGTGGGTGGGGGGCACTGGCTGGCTCTTGTGTGACCTGTACACCCCGGAGGCCAACCCGGTTGGGTTGTCCACTCGTCACGTCTATCGAGCCGCCGTGGATCGTCTGGATCAGTTGGGTTACCAGTTTCAGGCTGGGCTGGAGGTCGAATTCCATCTGTACCAGGTCGACAACCCGCATTTGAGCGTCACCGATTCCCGGGGCGCGGTTGAGCGCCTTGCGCTGTCTCACAGCCATCTTGGTTATGTGTACTTGGGGGAGGGCCGCCAAGACAAGATCGAACCATTCCTGGAACTGCTGCGGGCCGACCTCAGCGCCATTGGGCTGGCCCCTCGATCCATGGAGCTTGAGCTTGGCCCCAGCCAGGTTGAGCTGACGTTCTCGCCATCAGTTGGTTTGGTGCCGGCCGACGAAGCCGTTTTCCTGAGATCCGCCATAAAGCAGATAGCGCACCGCAACGGCCTGCACGCAACGTTCATGAGCCGACCGAACCTGCCAAACTCTTTCACCAGTGGCTGGCACCTGCATCAGTCGTTGTTGGATAGCCAAACAGGCGAGAACCTGTTTGTGCCCACCGATGGCTCCAGCCCTTTGTCTTCTCTCGGAGCCAGCTATGTGGCGGGGCTACTTGCCAAAGCGGCCGAATCATGTTTGCTGACAACCCCCACGATCACTGGATACAAGCGGTACCGGCCAGATTCGCTGGCTCCAGATCGGATTGCCTGGGGGTGTGAAAATAGGGGCGCCATGCTGCGGATAGTCGGGGGAGCCAACGATCCAGCCACGCGGGTTGAGAACCGGGTGGGAGACTCGGGCGCCAATCCGTATCTGTACTTGGCTTCCCAGGTGCTGTCGGGGCTGGCAGGAATTCAAGCCGGGGCTGAGCCGCCTCCTCCAACCGACCTGCCCTACCAAGACGCCGCAGGTCCAAGATTGCACCGCAACCTGGGAGATGCAATTGAAGCCTTTGCCGCCAGTTCGTTCTATCGAGAGGTCCTTGGCGATCCGTTTGTTGACTACCTGGTTGCTATCAAGCAGAACGAGTGGAGCCGCTTCCTCTCGGCTGTGACCGACTGGGAACAGGAAGAGTATTTTGACCTTCTCTAACGACATGCTCACCGGCGAGAGCTATCTGGCCAGCCTTCAGGATGGCCGCGAGGTTTGGTACGACGGCGAGAAGGTGCCAGACGTCACCACCCACCCGGCGTTCGCCAACTCGGCTCGAACCATCGCCGGGTTGTACGACGCACTTCACGATCCCGAAACAGCCCCCAGCCTCACCCGGGTTGATCGCTTCGGCCAGCTCACCCATTCTTTCTACGCACCCGCATATTCAGCGGCCGATCTTGGCGCGGGCCGCACCGCCATTGCCACATGGCAACAGATGACCCATGGCTGGATGAGCCGCACCCCAGACTACAAGGCGGCCTTCCTGGCTCAGCTGGCCGAAGGCCACAGCTTCTATGGAGACTTCGGAGACAGCGCCCTTGCGTGGTATAAGAAGAGCGCCTCGCAGGTGCTTTTCCTGAACCATGTTCTAATCGACCCTCCGGTTGACCGAGGCCGAGACCGAAGCGATGTACGAGACGTCTTTGTCACGACGGATCGGTCGGACGACAACGGGATGTATGTGTCCGGGGCCAAAATGGTTGCCACCGGCTCGGCTCTCACCCACGCCACCTTCGTTGCTGTAAACAGCGGCGTGTCGGCCAGGATGGAAGCGGGCCGAGACGACGACACGGCGCTCGTGTTCATAACCGAGATGAACGCGCCAGGGGTCAAGTTGATTTCAAGGCCTTCCTATGAAGCCAAAGCACAAAGCCCTTTCGAGGCACCGTTGGCCAGCCGTTTCGACGAGAACGACGCCGTTGTGGTGTTCGAAGATGCCTTTGTTCCGTGGGAGAACGTGTTGGTGTACCGAGATGTTGAGCGGGCCAAAGGCTTCTACTCTCAATCCGGTTTTTTCAACCGCTACAACCTGCATTCGCTTACCAGGCTGTCGTTCAAACTGGAGTTTGCGGCCGGGCTTTTGTTGCGAGGCACCCAAGCTTCGGGAACCTCAGAGTTCCGAGGAGCGGGGCGATGCAGACCGTTTTGGCCAACAGGTAGATCAATTCTTGGACAGCGACGACCTGCAGGGTTTCACCGGCCCCTAACCCCTCAGTCTTCAGCAGACTTGGTGGATGCAGCTGGCGTCCTTCGCTTCTTGGATCGGGCGGTCTCCAAGGTTGGAATCACACCGCGGCGGAAACCAAGGAACAGCGCAACGATTGTGACGCCGTACAACACGATGCGAAGCTGGTTGAAGCCAACCAGGATCTCGTCGAGGATTGTGAACACGATGGCGCCAAGAACCGGCCCGAGCAGGGAACCGACTCCGCCGAAGGTCAGCATCACGAGTACCCGAACGTCTACGTCGCCGAATGCGTAAGTTGTTGGGCCGATGAAACCACGGTGATGGGCAAACAACGCTCCGGCGATCCCAAGCATTCCAGAACCGATCAAGCCAGCGTAGACCCGATAGCGGGCAACGTTCACGCCTGCCAGTTCGGCTGCAACCTCATCGTCTCGCAGGGCTCGGAACGCCCAGCCCAAGTGGGATCTTTGGATTGCCCGGTACAGCACAAGGTAGGCGACAACGAGAGCCAGGAAGACGTAGTAGGGCTTCACCTGGTCGGTAAGAATTGTGTCGGACCCAGCCCCAACCCGCAGCCCGGTTTCGCCGCCGGTTAGGTCTTTGCGGCCCAGCACCAGATTGTCATAAGAGAGCGAGAAGGCAAGGGTGACAACACCGGTGAATATGGTGTCAAGGGACCTCCTTACCGCAACCCAGCTGAGGAGGCCGCCAACCAGCGCGGCCAGCAGACCTCCCAGTGGGATGCTCACCAGCATCGGCACGCCCCTTTCGCTGAGGATGGCCGATGAGAAACCACCGATTCCGGCCAGCGCGCCCGTGCAAAGAAACAGTTGACCGGTGCTGCCGAAAATGATGTTGAACGAGATGGCGTACGCCGCAAAGAGCATTCCGACGATGATCACTGTCATTCGTGACGGTGAATTCTGAAAGAAGATGGGAACCAGGGCCAGCAACAGCGCCACTGCCCCGATTGGGGCATAGCCGCGTAGCAACGACGGGGCCTGCCAGCTTGGAGAGCGAGCCCCGACAGGCCTGGAAGTCTGGCCGGGAGCGGTCATGGCCGGTGACCCAGCAGGCCGCTTGGTCTGAACACGATTGTAATGGCGGCCGTGGCCAGCAAGATGATCGAGGTTATGTACGAGCCGATGTAGAAGGCGCTCACAGTGCTAACGACGCCAAGCAGAATCCCAGCCAGGAACGCGCCCGACACGCTGCCAAGGCCGCCAACGACTGCAACTATTAGCGCCAGAATCGTGAGCCTGACGCCTCCGGTCACCACGATTGGGGCGGTCATTGCCCTCGCAATGGCAACCAGACCGGCAAGAACTGCGCTGAGCGCGAAGATAGTGGTGCGGACCGTAGCCGGGTTGATGCCGCACAGCCTGGCTCCTTCCTCGTCCTGAATTACCGATCGGGTAGCGCGGCCAAAGGTTGAGAATCGGAAGAAGACGAAGAGAGCGGCCCCCGCGACCAGAGCAATTCCGGATCCAACCAGGCCGCCGATGCGCATGGAGACCCCCAGAATTGGCACTGGGTCTCCGCTGATACGAATGCTGAGAGCCTCAATTGGGTAGCGCCACTCGAGTAGCCCGTCGATGATCGTGCCAACACCCAGCATCAACAGCAGCCCAAGCAGTACCCGCTCTTCGCCCCTGAGTTTGTAAACCGGTCGCATCAAAGTGAGATCGATGAGGAGCCCAACCAGCCCGATGCACACCAGCCCAACCGGGATTGCCACCCAAAGTGAGAAGCTGGCGTCGAGCATTCTGGCGATAACGATTGCTCCAAGAACCGCGAATTGACCGTGAGCCAGGTTGAGGACGCCGCCGAGGCCATAGACCAGCGTGAGGCCAACCCCGAGCAAGCCCAATTGGAGGCCTAGAACAATTCCGTCAAGCACTACAGCTGTCACGTCACCCCCATGTATGCCTTGCGAACACCTGGGTCGTCAGCCAACTCGGCCGCCTGCCCAGAAAGCTGGATTTTTCCGTGATCAAGTACATAGCCGCGGTCGGCCAGGCTGAGCGCAAGCGGCACCTGCTGCTCGGCAACAAGAATGGTCAGACCGTCGGCCCGCAACTTGGCTAGTGCGCTGTAGGCCTCGGTTGCCAGCAGCGGGGAAAGGCCTGTTGTTGGCTCGTCCAGCACCAGCAGCCGAGGCTCTGACATAAGCGCCCGCCCAACCGCCAGCATCTGTTGCTCGCCGCCGCTCATTGTTCCAGCGTGCTGGCCCCCGCGCTCCTCCAGTCGTGGGAAGAGCTCGAATACAAATTCAAGCTTGGCGTGTTGATGGCGCTTCGGGTATGCGCCAAGCGAGAGGTTGTCCCTTACCGACATTGTTGGAAACAGATGGCGCTCGGCAGGCACAAAGGCGATTCCAGCGCGGGCAATACTGTGGGCGCCAAGGCCGGTCAGCTTGGTTTGGCCGAAATGGACCGAGCCAGCGGTTGTTGGCAAAAGGCCACAGATCGCCCTCAGCAGAGTGGTCTTGCCTGCGCCGTTCGATCCAATTACCGCAACGGCTTCGCCGGAGGCAACATCGAGCGTTACCTCGGAGAGAACGTCTTCGCCCAGATACCCCGCCGAGAGGGCTGAGACGGTAAGGAGGTCCTCAGCCATTGGTTTGGATTTCTGCGCCCAGATAGGCGGCTACCACCTTGGGATTGCGCATCACGTCGGCTGGTTGGCCGTCGGCCAGCAGCGACCCGAAGTCAAGCACAACCACCCGCTCGGCCAGGCTCATCACGGCCTTCATCACGTGTTCGACCCAGATGACGGTAACGCCGAGCTGATCCCTCGCCAGCCTCACGATGTCTATGGAGGCCCGCAGTTCGGTGTCGTTCAGGCCAGCCATTACCTCATCCAACAGCAACAGTTTGGGCCTGCCTGCCAGGGATCTTGCCAGCTCCAGAAACCTCTGCTGGTGCAGGTTGAGGGTGTCTACAGACTGGTCTGCCAGGTGAGTGAGGCCAACGAATCCGAGGGACTCGTTAGCCCGATCTGCGATTGAGGGGGCACTGGTTGTTCCGGCGGATGAGCCGAACATGGCGCCGATCATCACGTTCTCCCGAACAGTCATTGAATGGAACGTGCGCGGGGTTTGCAGCACCATTGCCACGCCTCGCCTGCGGGTCTGGTGGGCCGACAAACCGGCGATCTCCTTGCCAAGAAGCTTGATACTTCCAAGAGTTGGCGGCTGGAGACCGCTGATGGCTTTTAGCAGAGTGCTCTTGCCTGCTCCGTTGGGGCCAACGAGGGCGAGAATCTCGCCCTCGTTGACCTTGAGATCCACGCCTGCGACGGCGGGGAGACCGCCGAAGTGTTTCTCAACTCCGGCCAGTTCCAGAAGGGTCACCGATTGTTACGGGACATAGGGCTCAAGCACATCTGGCAAGAGCAAAAGCTCGGGGTACCAGTCTCCGCCGGTGTTCAAGCCCTCCGGCGCCGGCCCGGCCCCAACCTGGATCAACAACGGCTGGGAGGTTGCCAATTCGCCCCACTCGGTCCAACCCATCTGGAAGGCATAGCCGGGCAGGTCATAAGTCTGGGTGTGGAGGTATGCCGCTATTGCGGCGGGATCGTCGCCAACATTCTTGACCGCATCGGCAACCATTGTGACAACGCCGAATCCTGCCACGGCGTCGTCTTCCATGAAGGTTTCCCCGGAGGAAGCTATGTAGCGCTTAGCCAGATCCTGGTAGGAATCGCTGAAGTAGTCGGCGCAGCTGTAGTCGAGGTAGCGGCCGATAGCCGAATCGCCTACGGCGCTCATCACTGCCGACAGTGAAGATGACGGCCCAGAGACCCCAACGTCAAACCCAAGATCGGCAGACTGCACCGTGATAGCAGCAACGCCTGGTGGGTGGCCCGTGCCAAGAATGAGGTCTGGCTCGAATGCTTCAAGGCTCCGCAGGTAGGTGGTGAAGTCTTGCTCGGGCACAGGGGCCACTTCGATTTGGTACTCGACGCCGTCCAAGCTCCCAAACTCAGACTCGACTGCGCTTCCGAATGACTGGCCCCACTCGTAGTCGGCGATGATCACGCCGATCCTGGTGAAGCCTTGCTCGGTTGCGTACTGGGCCCAGGGTTCGGCGATCATTGGCGCGGCAGGGAGGCACGTCCTGAACGTGTAGCGGCTGTCGGTGGTGAGGATGGCAGCCGATCCGGCTTTGCTGAGGAAGAGCGGAATTTGTTGCTCCTCAGCCACCAAGGCAGTAGCCAGCCCCACACCACTTGAGATGGTGCCGCCAACTGCAACCACACCTTCTTCGATCAGGCGTTCAAACGCAATCACCGCCTCTTCAGGGTTTGACTGGTCATCAACAACAACCAGTTCCAACATGCGGCCGTCGACACCGCCCGCCGCATTAATCTCATCAACTGCCAGCTGCATGCCCTTGCTTGACGGGATCCCCCACGATGTGAACACTCCGGTAAGAGAAGTGAGAGCCCCGATCTTGATTGGCTCGGTGTTTGCGGGTTCGGCGTCCGCAGGCGCCTCGGTGTCGCTGGCTGGCGCTGTGTCGTCGGCATCGGCCCCGCAGGCGGCCGCTACCAGCGCAAAACCAAACAGCAGTGCTAACCGCGTGGTTGATCGTTTCTGAATCACTTAGTCCCCTTTGTTGACCGACATGTCGGTGTCGGTGCAGATACTAGCCAGCAGCTCGTGGCCAAGTCTTCAGTATTGACCGCGTTGGCTCCTTTGGCCAGAAGTTGTGCACAATTTTGCGTACACTCTCCTCCGGTTGGCGGACCTCAAAACCGAGGAGAAGTATTGATCATTGACTGCCATGGCCACTACACCACAACACCGCCTGCTGTCGGCAGGTGGCGAGACGCCCAAGTGGAGGCTGTAAAGGCCGACCCCGCGTTGGTTGGTCAAAAGGGAGCCATCGTTGTCAGCGATGACGAGCTGCGCCAAAGCCTCGAAGAAGCCCAACTGAAGCTTCAGAGCGAGCGTGGCACCGACCTCACCCTATTTTCGCCGCGGGCCAGTTGGATGGCTCATCACGTCGGCAACGAACACACTTCAACGTTTTGGAGCCAGCATCAGAATGAGCTAATCCGTCGGGTTTGCAATCTGTACCCGCAGAACTTCGTCCCGGTGTGTCAGTTGCCGCAGTCTCCCGGCGTGTCGATCACCGGATCAGTTCACGAGTTGCGCCGGTGCGTCACTGAGATGGGATTCATTGGCTGCAATGTCAACCCCGATCCCAGCGGTGGCAACTGGACCGGCCCGCCACTCTTTGACCGGTACTGGTGGCCGTTGTGGGAATCCCTGGTTGAGCTAGATGTGCCTGCCATGATTCATGTCAGTGCCGCCTGCAACCCGAACTTCCACACCACCGGCTCTCACTATCTTGGGGCAGACACCACCGCGTTCATGCAAGCGCTCTCGTCTGGTTTCATGAAGGACTTTCCGGGCCTGCGGTTTGTCATTCCTCATGGAGGCGGTGCTGTGCCGTACCACTGGGGTCGTTTCAAGGGGATGGCTGCCGACGCGGGTTGGGATTTTCACCATCTGGCCGACCACATCTGGTTTGACACCTGTGTCTACCACCAGCCAGGTGTTGACCTTCTGCTCAAGGTGGTTCCAACCAAAAACATCCTTTTCGGGTCTGAGATGGTTGGCGCGGTTCGCGGGGTTGACCCTGAAACCGGTGAGTTTTACGATGACACAAAGCGCTACATCGATCGGGCCGAGGTTTCTGACTCGGAACGCGAGGCGGTCTTCGCCGGCAATGCGTTTCGGGTGTTTCCCGGTCTTCACGAGTTGGTACCGACATGAGTAAGAACGTTGTTGTCCGCAATATCAAACGGGCCGCATCGGCCGAGATAGACCAGTTAGCTCGGCTTGGCGCAGCAACAATTCATGAAGCAATTGGGCGGAGCGGGTTCTTGGGGCCTCACATTCGACCAATCCAGGAAGGTTCCCGGATTGCGGGATCGGCCGTGACGGTCTCCAGCCATCCCGGTGACAACCTGATGATTCATGCCGCGGTTGAGATGTGCCAGAAAGGAGACATTCTGGTGGTTGCCAACACATCCGCATCGAGCCACGGGATGTTTGGAGATCTTCTGGCCACCTCGCTGCTGAGTCGAGGCGTTCGTGGTTTGGTGATCGATGCCGGTGTTCGAGACACCGCCGAGTTGCGCCAGATGAGCTTCCCCGTCTGGGCTGCGCACGTTAGCTGTGAGGGGACCGTCAAGGCATCTCCGGGGTCGGTGAATGTTCCGGTTGTGCTTGGGGCACAGGTGGTGAAGCCCGGAGACATTATTTGCGCAGACGACGACGGTGTTGTGGTTGTGCCCCGCACCGAAGCAGCCACCGCACTGGCGGCAGCGAAAACCAGGGAGGCCAAAGAAGAGGAGACGCGGGCCAGGCTTCAGGCAGGCGAGCTTGGCCTCGACATTTATGGCCTACGCCAGCGTCTGACCGATCTAGGTGTTCGCTATCTGGACTCGCCTCCCGACCGGTAGACAGCGAACCAAGTCTGAGCTTTGCGGGTGTTGCATCGGCCTAGGTGGAGGGCCGAGGGAACACCATGCCATCCATTAGCTTGCGGGCCGTTCGCACAATCCCCGCATGGCGGACCAACGGGCTTCCATCGTTGGCGAAAGCAACGGTGACGTTTGCCTCAAAGGTCCCAGTTGGATGCTCGATTGATACAACCGTGTCGGTCTCGGCCAGGTTGGAAACCGAGGCGGCAGGTGAATCCGCCAGCCTGGCCGCGGTTGCCACAGACACAGCCCCCAGCACTCCAATGGAACTGTGGCAGCGATGGGGTATGAACGTGCGGGTGCAAAGAGCGCCCTCGGCGCGAGGAGGGGCCACAATCGTGACCTTTGGAACGGTGGTGGTCGATACGTCCCCGAGGTTCATCAGTGGGCCAGCCACAAGCCGGATCTGATTCAGCGCGCTCCGAAGGCTGGAATTGGCGTCCAAGTCTTCGCAGTCCTCGTAGCCGCTGACGCCAAGATCTGTGGCGCGAACAACCACAACCGGCATGCCGTTGTCAATCAGCGTGCACTCAACACCGGCAACCACGTCAACCGCATTGCCGGTTGGAAGCAACGCACCGCACGAACCGCCAGCGATACCTTCGAACTCGAGGCGGATCGGCGCAGCCGAGCCGGGCACCCCTGATATTGAGGTGGCTCCGCTGTAGACCGGGGAGCCACCTCGAACCTCGAACCGGGCTGTTGCCACCGAAGCGGTGTTGACCATGTGTATCCGCACAGCGGTGGTGCCATCAGTTGCTGGCACCAAGCCTCGTTCAACCGCAAAGGGGCCGACTCCTGCCAACAGGTTGCCGCAATTCTGGCGGTCGCTCACCACTGCCTCGGCCACCGACGGCTGAAGGAACAGATAGTCGACGTCGGCGTCTTCGCGCAACGAGGGCCCGACCACTGCCACCTTGGTGGTCAGTGAATGAGCGCCGCCCATACCGTCGATCTGGCGAGGGTCGGGAGACCCAACGATCCGAACCACCAAATCATCCCTAGCGGCCGGGTCAGCAGGCATGTCGGCTGCCATCAGGTACGCCCCCTTGGACGTGCCACCCCGCATGATCATGCACCGCAGTTGCAGTGGCGCTTGCCCCGCTCTCTCGCCTTCGGCCCTCCCATTGCTCATTTCACGGGCACGGCACTAGCTGCGGCGCAGCAGTCGGCGCAATTGGCGCCGATCGTCTTCACCGAGCGTGTCGACAAAGTGGTTCAACGCCGTTGCGGGGTCTCGGGCCCCAGTAAGAATGTCGGCCATCGCCACCGCCGTGTGCTCTTCGCGCGTGCGATGGGGGCGGTACACGTGGGCCCGTCCTTCGGACTCTCTGGCCAACATGTCTTTCCCGTAGAGCCTGCGTAGCACTGTAACAACGGTGGTGTAGGCAAGGTCGGCTTCGAGCCGCTGGCTTACCTCTCCTGGTGAGAGCCAGCCACCGTGATCCCAAAGAACTTCAAGTACCGCGCGCTCCAGTGCCCCTCTTTGTCGTCTCATTGGCCCTCTACCGCCATCTGTCAGATCCCGATCCCCAGCCAACTTAGCTCAAGTGCCACGGCCAGCACGCTCACCAGGCCGAGGCCAACCGACAGAGCGGCCAGAGCAGACCGAGTAGAGGGATCCTGATCCAACAAGCTCATTCGCTTAGCGGCAACTGGATCGTTGGAAGAAGCGTTGTCAACTAGTGCGGCCCGGAGTGTGGAGGCCTCAACCGCCTGGCAAGCGTCGGAATCAGCCACGATTTCGAGCGAGTTACGAAGCGCTCGAGTGGCATGCCGCATTCCTGGAACGAACCACAGTGCACGCTCGGCTGCCCGGGCCAGCAGCAGGTGACGGTGATGGCCCCGGCGGCGGTGGGCTTCTTCATGATGAACCACCGCAAGAAGTTCGGGACCCGTTAAGCGCTGGATTGCGCCCTGCGACATCAGCACGCATCCCTTTGGGCCCGGCACCGCCAATGCGACGAACTCCTGAGTCGGAAGCGTTACCACTGCGACGTCGTCGATCTTGGTGACGTCAGCAAATCTAAGCTGCTCATAAAGCAAGTGGCGGCGCCAAAGGGCGGAGAAGAACGCCCGGGCCCCTCCGATGAACGCCAACGTGATGATCAACAGGCTGATCCAGCCGGTGAAAGGGACCGAGGGAATCAGGTGTCGGGGAGAGAACGCCATGCTCTCAGCGCCAGAAGCAAACCAACCGATGAGAGCTACCGCGCAAATTGTCAAAGTTGTCATCACGATGAGAGCAGCCAGACCAACCGACCATACGGAGGCAAGCGCAACCGGGTGGGGCTTGATCTTCCAGCGGCTGGCGATGGCAGGCACAGCCAGCAGGGCCGAAGTTGCCATAAGGATCTCGATCCCGGTCATGTCAACCTCCCCATCGGCTCCGACCAGAGTTGGTTGACCTTAGCTCAAATGGCGGAGCTGGAAAACTAGGTGCGACTGAAGGTAGAAACCTAGAGCATTGATTTCGGGGTTCATGTCCAGATATTCGTCGAAGGCTGGACGACCGCTACATGATGTAGTAGCTTTCCGAATCGTGTCAGGGGGAGAGCAAGAATCGAACACTCGTAACCGCCTCGTTGTTGTTGGCGTAGCCTGGTTGATCGCCACCGTGCTTGGTTGGTGGGCGGTTACCGCCTACGACTGGCATCCGTTCGGCGCATCACGCGAAGCTCGGATCACCGATGAGGCGTTTGACCTGTTGATGCTCATGGCGGTGCCGATTGCCACCTTTGTGTTGGTGGTTATCGGCTATTCGCTGCTTCGAGACCGGGATCGGGGCCAAGATGTTGACGGTCCGCCGATCCGAACCAATCGGACATTCGTTGTTGGTTGGTTGGCCGTCACGACGATCTTGTCGATCGTTGTAATCATTACTCCTGGATTCAGCGGGTTGGACGAGCTGCGAGCCTACCCCGAACCCGATCTGGTGATTGACGTGAAGGGTGAGCGCTGGAGTTGGGAGTACACATACGCCGAGTCTGGTGTGCAGACCCGCGGAACCCTAATGGTGCCCATCGACACCCGAATCATGTTCCGAATCTCCTCAACGGATGTAATCCACTCGTTCTGGATCCCGGCCTTCCGGATCAAGATGGATGCAGTTCCGGGCATAATTACCACAACGATGGTGACCGCTGAGAAGCTCGGAACCTTCGAAAGTGCTGACGAGCTGAGAGTGCAGTGTGCCGAACTCTGCGGGGTTGGCCACGCTCGAATGTGGACGGGTGTAAGCGTTGTGACCGAAGCAGAATTCGACGCTTGGCTTGAGGCTTCCGCGGGATAGAAGTGAAACAGATCACGGTGTCGATGACCATGTCGAATGAAAAGGGAGCTTGATGAACATCGTTCGCGGTTTGATCGGCGGGGCAGTCGGTTACATATTGGGCGCTGCCTTGTTGATGACCATTCGTGTGGCCACCGGAGCAAGAGCTTGGGAGGTTGAGTCGGTTTCGGCCGGAGCCTGGATGTTCGCCCTCATCGGCTGGTTGTTGGCCGTTGGTGTGTGGCGATACTGGGCTAGGGAATGGTTTGGGCTGGAGCTGGTGCCCTACACCACTACTGGTTGGCGCCGCTACCTTGACTTCGACACCGACCACAAGGTGATCGGTATTCAGTATCTGGTCAAATTCCTCACCATGTTCTTCATGGCAGGGCTGTTCGCAATGCTGATGCGCTATGAGCTGATGGACAACGGCGAAGCTCTGCTGGACTCAGGTCGATACAACGCGATAATGAGCCTCCACGGCACGATGATGGTGTTCGTCGCCGTTGCAGCAACCGTTGGTGCCTTTGGCAACTTCGTCGTACCGATCATGATCGGGGCTGACGACATGGCCTTCCCCAGGCTGAATGCCCTCTCGTTCTGGTTGATTCCCCCAGTCCTTATTGCGCTGACCGTTTCCTTTGTATCAGGCGGCTACGACACGGGCTGGACGGGATACGCCCCGCTGTCTGTTGAAAGTGACGTTGGCGGCCTGTTCTTCAACCTGGCGTTCTTCACCCTGGGGTTGTCGTCAATAATTGGCGCCCTCAACATCATTGTGACCGTGGTGACGATGAGGGCAAAGGGCATGAACTGGATGAGGCTCCCCATCTTTGTCTGGTCCATCTTTGTCACCTCGATTCTGTCGCTGATCTTCACTCAGTTCATTGCCCTTGCGATGCTTATGGTGGTGCTTGACCGAACGGCGGGAATGGTGTTCTTCGATCCGGCCTCGGGCGGGGACCCCTTGCTGTATCAGCACATCTTCTGGTTCTATTCGCACCCCGCGGTCTACATCATGATCCTGCCAGCCTTCGGAATCACCCTTGAGATCATCTCGCACTTCTCTCGGAAGCCGCTGTTTGGATACAAGTGGGCGGTTGGCGGGCTGCTTGGGATAATGGGCATGAGCATGTTTGTTTGGGCCCACCACATGTTCACCAGTGGCATGGCCGAGGCCCTTCGCAAGCCGTTCCTGGCCAGCACAGAGTTGATCTCGATCCCGACTGGAATGATCTTTTTGTCTGCGGTAGGAACTCTTTGGCTTGGAAAGATCCGGTTAGAACTGCCAATGTTGTTCGCATTAGCTGTGCTCTTCAACTTCCTGATCGGAGGGATCACAGGGGTATTCCTGGCCGATGTTCCGGTCGACATCCAGCTTCAAGACACCTACTTCGTTGTTGCCCATCTCCATTACGTGGTCCTCGGCGGGGGGATCTTCGGGCTCTTTGCAGCTATCTACTATTGGTTCCCAAAGATGACCGGCCGGATGATGAACGATCGGCTCGGCAAGATTCACTTCTGGTGGATGATGGTGGGGTTCAACGTTACGTTCCTGCCGATGTTCATCGTTGGCCTCCAGGGGATGAACCGCAGGGTTGCTGACTACACCCCGGATTTGGTCGGCACCAATCGTGTTATCTCGATGGCCGGGTTCTTTCTGGGCACGAGCTTCGTTGTGTTCCTCTACAACTTCATTTACAGCTGGATCAAGGGGGCGAAGGCTCCGGCCAACCCGTGGGGCGCTCGTACGTTGGAATGGCAGGTCCCTTCGCCACCGCCGCATGAGAATTTTGAGGTCCCCCCGATCATCCTGGCCGATCCTTACGGCTATGGAGAGCCAGACTCTGACCATGCCGACCTTGGCATCGGAACGCTGCCAAAGATCCAAGAAACGGTGGAGGCATGAGAGAATCACCAGGGTTTACAGCAATTGTGGTGCTTAGTGTCTTGACAGTTATTGAGTACTTTGTGAGCGCCGAAGCGGTGGCCGGAGCCTTCTTTTGGCTCCTCATCATCTCCATTGCGAAGGCGGCGATCATCTTGGTTGCGTTTATGCACTTGAGAAACATCTTTGGGAACGAACACTCATGACCGTTACCGATGCCCCTCCCCTAGAGCACGGCGTTTCTCGAATCAAGATCAATCGCATCGGGCTGTGGCTGTTCTTCTTGTCCGAGGCGATGTTGTTCGCTGGGTTGATTGCCATCCGGTTCAGTTTGTTGGGAACCGAGGTTGACGAGGCTGTCTCTCAGTCGATCGGCCTGGTGATCACTGTCATTCTCCTGGCTTCCAGCTACACGGCTTTCAGAGCCGAACACGCAGCCCACAAAGGCGACCAGGCTGCAATGGTGCAATACCTCTGGGCGACATTGATTCTCGGCACGATCTTTCTGGGTGGCGTGGCCTTTGAGTGGTATGAGGCGTTCATGGAGTTTCCTCCAGGGACAGCGTTTGGCACGGTGTTCTTCACGATGACTGGGATTCATGCCTTCCACGTGATCACCGGCCTGATCTTTCTTACGGTGCTGATTCGAAATGCCAAGGCGGGCCGGTACGCCGACGATTCTTGGCCGGTTGAAGCAGGGGTCAAGTACTGGCATTTCGTTGACATTGTCTGGGTGTTCTTCTACCCCGTGCTCTATCTGATCTAGACAGGTCAGCTAGGGTTTTACTGTTCCAAAAGCGAGGAATCCAAAATGAAACGAATCCCATTGTTTTCGCTAGCCGCAATTGGAATTGTTGCAGCTGGCTGTGGCCTGGCTGAGGAAGACGTCGTTTTGAGCCCCGATGCCAACGGCGAGATCGTGATTAACATGGATGAGTTCAGCTTCGGTGCAGACCGCATCGAGGTGACCGCAGGCGAGACCGTCACGTTCGTAATCGTGAACGGTGGGGCCAACGAGCATGAGTTCATGATTGGCCGCAACTTGCTGAAATCCCCGGCTGGTTTTCCTGACGGCTTTGAACACGACTTTTTCGAAGATGTGACACCTTCGGTTGTGCCCGCCAATGCAGGAATGAACATGGGGGCCATGGAGGGCATGGACATGGGTGATGGTGATGCCATGGACATGACCGATGAGGAGATGGGTGCCATGGGTGATGGTGATGCCATGGACATGACCGATGAGGAGATGGGGGCCATGGAGGGCATGGACATGGGTGATGGTGATGCCATGGACATGACCGATGAGGAGATGGGTGCCATGGGTGATGCCGGTGAGGAGGCTCCTCACGAGGGCTACATGGTGTTGCGTCGGTCAGGTGAAGTTGCTCGCCTCACCGTTACGGTTCCCGAAGATGCAATTGGTGAATGGGCGGTTGGTTGCTTCCAGGGCAGGGGAGCGCATTGGGATGCCGGAATGAACACCAAGCTCTTCGTATTGGCGGCCTGAGCGCCGTGCTCGATACCCGAACCGTCGTTGGTAGGCGATCGGTCGTCGGCACCTACATTCGGCTCACCAAGCCTCGAATAATCGAGTTGCTCCTCGTCACAACCGTGCCCGTGATGATGCTGGCTGCTGGTGGCTGGCCGTCCACATGGTTGGTTGCGGCCACCGTGATTGGGGGCACACTTTCGGCCGGTGGTGCAAATGTTTTGAACAACGTGTATGACCGTGACATCGATCAGGTGATGGATCGCACAGCCCATAGGCCGCTTGCCACCAATGCCGTCCCGGTTCGGAATGCCGTGGTCTTTGGTGTTTGCCTTGGTTTTGCCGGGCACATTTGGCTGGCAGTTCTTGTAGGCCAATTGGCTGCGTGGTTAACCACTGGTTCGCTACTCTTTTATGTGTTCGTGTACACGCTCTGGCTGAAGCGGCGCACACCGCAGAACATCGTGGTTGGGGGAGCGGCAGGCGCCGGGCCGGTTCTGGTTGGCTGGGCTGCTGTAACCGGAACGATCTCGTTTGAGGCTGTCATGCTGTTCATGGTGGTTTGTTTGTGGACTCCGCCCCACTTCTGGGCTCTGGCTATTCGCTATCGAGACGACTATCGAAACGCCGCTGTACCAATGCTGCCCGTTGTGGCCGGCGTGGCTGCAACGATCCGCCAAATGCAGCTTTACACGGTTGCCACGGCGCTCGTCTCCCTTGGTGTGGGTTTTGGCTCAGCAGTTGGCCTGGTCTACCTGATACCGACCGCGGTGCTCGGCGGCTGGTTCGTTGTGGGATCCTTCCGGCTTACAGAGCAAAGGGCAATGGGTTTCTTCCGAGATTCAATCTCTTACTTGTCCATTCTCTTCGCTCTGGTTGCACTGGATTCCTTGGTAGGAAGCCCGATCTGACAACCAAGGGGAACCGAGGCGGAGCCCTAGGCCCTCTGTCGCTATGCCTTAGAGGCCGAGATGGAAAGGGTGCCTTTCATTCCTGCTTCGAAGTGGCCTTCGATGAAGCAGCCAAGGCTCCATTCTCCGGTGACGCCTGTGGGGATCTCAAGAACGATTTGGACTTTCCCGCCTGGACGAACCGTTATCTGCGAGCCGTGTAGAACGAGGCCATCACCGGCGTCTTCACCGTGTGGGGCGGCTTCGGCGTCTTCACCCTCGGCTTCGTCGTGTGGGGCCTCGGCGTCTTCAGCGGCGTCTTCACCCTCGTCTTCGTCGTGTGGGGCCTCGGCGTCCATGCCTTCCATGCCGCCGCCCTCGCCTCCGTCAAGAGGAGGCATAGCTTCGAACCCGTAACCTTCGGCACTGACCAGGGCCATACCAAGCAGATCTTCGGCGTACCCCCCACCCGGGTTGACGTCTCGGCCGATCATGAACTCGTGGTCTACAAGCCCTTCGTTCACCAGAGTGATCCGAATTGTGGTGCCTTCTGTAACGGTAATCACCGAGGGAAGAAACCAGAACTCTCCCATGACCATCACGAGGTCGGAGTCTGGTGAGACAGTTGCCACATTGGGATCGGGGTCGTCGCTAACACACGCAGCTGCCACCAACACAACACCGAGCAGCGGTGCAGACAGGCGTCGGATAAGGCTTGAAGTCACAACTTCGTCCTTTCGATACGCTGCCCACGGGGACCTGATCAAACAGAACTGCGACCAAACGAGAATCGATCGAATCCATCGTTTCAGATGATGGGCAAGCGGTGTACATCTAATCTACATGTTGGGGGTGTTGTCGTGCGGCTTGGTGAAAGGTGTCACCGGCAGCCCCGGTAGTGACTAAAGCCTCTATTCAGTTGCCTTCGGTCATAGAATCCGGTCATTGCCGTTGCTGAATCAGGGCTGGTCGAACTGCTCCAGGCGGCGGGTTCCAAGCAGCGAAGGCATCAGCCCAGTGGGGCTGCGACGGCGTCGAAGGCGGCTTCGATCTCTATTGCAGATGCCAGCATCTTCAGCTCGTTGCTCATCCATCTTGACTCAACGGAGCCGAGGTTTCTGATCGAAGAAAGGCTGCCCTCGACCACCCTACGCAGAGACGGAAGCTCGACGAGATTCAGAAGGTCAAGAAGGTGATCGACCCAGCGACTTTGGGAGACCACCACTTGACCGTCGAGCACCTGATGCAGCTCATCGATCTGAGCAAAGATTTCCCCGGTTCGTCTTCCTCCGTTGCGTGCCATGACTCTCCCCATTCGTTCTGGTTGGTGGGGTCAGAATAGGAACCGCAGCCGCTCTCGGTCATCGGGGAGGTCCCCCACAGCACAACGCCTTTGCTAGGGAAAGCCAATCCAACCCCTACCGGAAACCCGGGCACCTGGGGAGCTCCCCCATGCCGCCGCGACTACCTGGCATTACAGTTGGCCCACATCAAACAAGATCGCTGGAACCGCCAGCCATGGTTGTTCTGACTACAATCAAGACAAATCACAATCGGCTAGGCGTTGGAGCGTGGCCTAAACGCCGATTGAGACCAAGAATGAGGGGGGTCTCATGACAGAGCGCGAAATAGCTGGATTCGGTAATGCTGAACTGGTGGGACGAGGCGGGTTCGGGTCGGTTTATCGAGCCGCAGACGAAGAGCACGGACGAGACGTTGCGGTAAAGGTCCTGGATGGGCACCTTGGGCCAGAGGAACGTAAGCGGTTCGAGCGCGAACGTAAAGCAATGGGCAAGTTGGGTGCCCACCCAAACGTGGTTCCGGTCTACGGCTCTGGCTACACCAACGACGGACAGGCGTACCTGGTCATGGAGTTCGCGCCTGGTGGCTCGTTGCGCGAGCGACTTGACAAGAACGGGCCGCTTGCCTGGCCAGACGCCGTCTCGCTGGTGTGCCAGATAGCAGCTGGTGTTGAAGCCGCCCACCAGGCAGGAATCCTCCACCGAGACATCAAGCCAGACAACATTCTGATTGATCAGTTCGACAACCCAAAGCTTACCGACTTTGGAATCGCCACGGTGATGAGCGGGGCTACCACCACGAAGGGAGCGTCGGCCAGCTTGGCGCATGCCCCACCCGAGTTGCTTGACGGCAAGCCGGGTACCGTTGCCATGGACGTTTACGCTCTTGGCTCAACCTTGCACAACCTGATATCGGGTATCCCGCCGTTTCTCAAACCAGACGACGAATCGGCAGCAGCGATGCTTCGGCGCATCCTCTTCGAGCCGCCGCCCGACCTCCGCCCAGGCGGCGTTCCAGATGCGCTGGCAACAGAAATTGAGCGGGCACTGGCCAAAGAACCCAAGGATCGACACGGCTCGGCCGCCCAGTTGGCTGCCGCGTTGAAGGAAGCAATGGAGGCCAACCTCGATGGCTACGTCCCTGCCGGGCCCGGTTTGGCTCCGGGTGGCATCACAGGTGGGGAAACCCAGGGCGGCGATCTGACGGTTGCCGGGCTTGGCGCTGTAGCGGCCCAGGGTAAGGGTGACAGCGGAGTAACGATTACCGGGCTGGCGGGCTTAACCGATGGAGCCCAGCTCGACAGCGGGTTGACCGTTGCCGGCCTGGTGGGTCAGGCGGGAACCGCCGGTTTGCAGCCTGCCTCAGAGGCCTCCGAAGAGTCTGTAAAGGGCGGCCGTCGTTACCTGGTTCTGGTGGCGATAGCCATCCTTCTGGCCGGGGCTTCGTACGCGGTCCTCGCTAGCGGGCTAGGTGACGAAAGCAACGCCAGCGTCGCGGTTGCGGGCGTCACCCAAACGTCCACTCAACAATCAACAACTGTGGCGGCAGTCTTAGTGCCGCAGTTGGAGATCACGTGCCCAGCCGAGGTTGAGGTTGGAGGGTCCTTGGTTTGCTCTGTTTTGGCTGAAGGAGCCGTTGAGGGTCGATGGGCCGTGCCGGGTCTGGTTGAGGAAACAGCACTTGCAAACGTGCCTGGCACAAGTTTGCTCACAGTTCAACCAACCGATCCTGCCTGGGTCGGTCGCCGGCTTACCGTCTCGATTGTTCTGGTTGCGGCCGACGGGACCGAAACCAGGGCCTCGTCACGGTTTACAGTGGCCGCGCCCGGCGGGTCAAGCGGATCAACAACAACATCGCCTCAGGCCACCGCGGCGCCAACCACCGCAAGACGGGTGGCAACAACGCGCCCGCCAGCAGCGCCTTCTACTCCTGCCCCAACCACGGCTGCCCCAACCACGGCTGCCCCAACCACGGCTGCCCCAAC